>CAYJFH010000088.1:0-7594 GCA_964369485.1 uncultured Rikenellaceae bacterium
CCATAAATGTACTATGAATATATTAGCTAAATAGCTGCTTTAGCATCCATATAGTCTTAGAGAACTGAGCGATATAGTTATCCATCGAAGAAGATATTAGGTACTCCTCTTGGCTATCTGCCGCTCTCTTTAGATCCTTGATACTCTGTAGTAGGTACTCGTAGTCCGCTAGTACTGCATTGTAGATCTCCTCGCTTGGAACTGCATTCGCGGTAGCCTCAGTAATTTTGGATAGAGCAGAGAACTCCTTAAGTGATCCTACTGGCGAGAATCCGACCATTAGCATAGTCTCGGCTACCTCGTCGATAGTTACGTTAATTGCAGTGTATAGCTCCTCGAGCTTTAGGTGCACATCGAAGAAGTTTCTTCCCTTTGCGTACCAGTGAAAGTTCTGAAGTTTGTGATACTCAACTACTAGATCTGAGAGTAGTGTGTTTAATTTTAGTTCCATGGCTATATTGTTTTTTTAAGGGTTTATTAATCTTTTGTTACTGCAAAGATACGCTAAATAATATAAATTACCAAATAATAATTTATATTATTTAAATTTATTTTATCTTTTTGCATAAGGGGAGCTAGCAATTAACTTGCCAACTCCCCATATCATCATTCATAATCACTCAATATTAACCAAATAGAGTACTTCTCAGCGGTCTCTCTAAAGCTTATCTATCTGCTCTTCGGTCCAAGTGGTAATACGGTCTACAAGGTCGACCATATCGCCAATATTCCACATCTTACCGAATAGGCCAAGTGCTATTGTCTCCTTCTGACCATTTAGGTCAACTTCAGTGAGTGAGAATAGCACATAGTTCTTTCGCTGAATAAAGTTATCAAGAAACTTATCCATCTTATCCTTACCCAGCAGGCCTTCGCCAATGGTTAGGTAGTCACTATTAATTCCATAGTCCTCTACTCCATTCTCCTTGAGAATTTTGTAGGCATTGTCAATATGTTCTTGTTCCGTTGGGTTCGTCTTATAGGCTATAAAACCTATTAGACAAAATATCACTAGACATCCTAATCTCCTCATTATTCAACCTCCCAAGTGTCACCACTATTCAGTAGCCCGTCCATATTAAATATCTTAGCGTGCGAGCTAACCTCAATTAGTTGGTCACGTACGCAGTCATCATAGGTCTGATCCTTAACATCACGAATAACCCCTAGTGCAATAGGCATACCAGGTCCCTTCATATTGACAAGCATCATATGTACTCCCGGATCCTTATCTTGCGCATTATGAGTTAGAATATCGTGGATTGAGTATCCATCATCGCCTACCTTCACTACCTTTAGTCTACGACCTGCAAGGATTAGACCCTTGTCACGCTTCGCACCAAAGAGCATCTTCTCGCCGTGACGAAGTACAATAGTATTTTCCTCCCTTGATTCCTTCTTCATCAGTATATCGAACGCCTTATCGTTGAAGATAACGCAGTTCTGTAGGATTTCGGTAACCGATGTTCCATCGTGAAGAGCTGATGCCACAAGGCACTCCTTAGTTAGGTTAATATCTACATCCACAGACCTTGCAAAGAAGGTTCCACGTGCACCTAGCACCATCTCACCCGGTTCGAATGGATGCTCGACAGTACCATAAGGCGATGTCTTTGTAACCCTACCGATTGGTGACGTTGGTGAGTACTGCCCCTTAGTCAGACCATAGATCTGGTTATTAAATAGCATAATATTGATATCAATATTACGACGAATTGCGTGGATAAAGTGGTTACCACCAATAGCTAGCGAGTCACCATCACCCGTTGCCATCCATACCGAAAGGGTTGGATTTGCAACCTTCACTCCTGTGCTTATCGCAGCGGCACGTCCGTGGATACTATGGAAACCATAGGTCTGCATATAGTACGGGAAGCGGCTCGAGCAGCCGATACCACTAATAAAGGTAAAGCGTTGGTGAGCGTAGTTCAGTGCCTCGGCAACCTCTGGCAGCGCCTTGGCAACCGAGTTAAGGATGGCGTGGTCACCACACCCCGGACACCACTTCACCTCTTGATCACTCCTAAAGTCTTGAGCTGTATATTTCATCTCTTTAATCTATTTTTTCTATAAAAAGTTCATCTATATTCCTTTAGTTATATAACTAGAGAAGTGAATTAAATTTATCGGTTAGTTCGTCAATTGTGAATGGAAGTCCCTGCACCTTATTTAGTTGGTGGTAGTGGAACTCTTGGAAGTTCTGGCGTAGGTAGTTAGCAAACTGACCCATATTTAACTCACATACCACAATCTTCTTAAAGCCTGCAAGTGCCTCACGTGCTCCACGTGGTAGTGGATTGATAAGGTCGAAGTGGCAGTGCGAAACGCTCTTACCCTCAGCCCTTAGTTCATCTACAGCCGTACGAAGATGGCCAAAGGTGCCACCCCATCCTACAACTAGTAGTTCACCACTCTTATCGCCATATAGATCAACCTCTGGCATAAAGTTAGCTACGCGTGCTACCTTCTCGGCACGCACCTCACACATCTTCTGGTGGTTCATCGGATCGTGCGACACTGTTCCCTTTAGGTAGTCCTTCTCAAGTCCACCGATACGGTGCTCTAGCCCTACTGTTCCCGGTAGTGCCCAGCCTCTAGCTAGCTTTTCATCGTCACGCTTGTATGGTAGGTAGCCACCCTCGGGTTTCTCGCTCACCATCGGAGGGAAGATCTGCGGATAGTCCTTCATCGATGGAATCTTCCACGGCTCCGAGCCATTGGCGATAAATCCATCAGTGAGTAGAATCACTGGAGTCATATGCTCCAAAGAGATACGGCTAGCATCAAATGCTGCATCGAAACACTGCGATGGAGTGCGAGCAGCCATAACAACTAGCGGACACTCACCATTTCTACCATATAGCGCTTGGTCAAGGTCAGCCTGCTCAGTCTTGGTAGGTAGACCAGTAGATGGGCCACCACGCTGAACATCGACGATAACTAGCGGAAGTTCTGTCATAACTGCAAGTCCTAGCGCCTCACTCTTAAGCGATAGACCCGGCCCTGAAGTCGTCGTAACTGCAAAGTTACCTGCGAATGCTGCACCAATTGAGGTACAGATACCTGCAATTTCGTCCTCTGCTTGAAGTGTCTTAACTCCTAGGTCTTTGCGCTTTGCAAGCTCCTCTAAAATAGCCGTTGCAGGGGTAATTGGGTATGAGCCGCAGAATAGTGGACGGCCAGACTTTTCGCTCGCAGCGATTAGACCCCAAGCCGTAGCTTGATTACCAGTAATTGAGCGATATCTACCCTTCTCTAACTGTGCTTTGCCGATCTTATAGGTATTGGCAAATTGGTGGGTATTACTCGCATAGTTAATACCTGCTGTAAGTACTGTCTTATTGGCCTCAGCAATAGCTGGGCGCTTCGCAAACTTTCTGTCGAAGTATGAGAATGTATGTACAGTTGGCCTATCGAATAGGTAGTAACAGATACCTAGCGCAAACATATTCTTACACTTAACGATACTCTTATTATCGAGTCCGCTATCTTGTAGCGCCTCTTTGGTCATCGTTGTAATAGGGCAAATCACGATGTTGTACTCCTCGATACCTAGCTCCTTGAATGGCTCTTCGGTCTCAAATTGCGCCTTCTGTAGGTCTCTTAGTGAGAAGCTATCTGAGTCACAAATAATCGTAGCATCCTTCTTTAGCCACTTAACATTAGCCTTAAGCGCAGCTGGGTTCATTGCTACAAGTACGTCGCAACAGTCACCCGGAGTTAGCACTGGCACACTACCAAAGTTCACCTGAAAGCCCGAAACTCCCGCAATCGTCCCCTGTGGAGCGCGAATCTCGGCAGGAAAGTCCGGAAAGGTAGAGGTCGAGTTACCCTCTAGTGCCGAGGTGTCATTAAATAGCATACCGGTAAGCTGCATACCGTCGCCTGAGTTACCCGAGAAGCGAATTACCACCTCTTTAATTTCTTGATTCATTACTGTTATTAATAAATTTAATGTTAATCTCCTCTGTAAGCACTACCATTCACGCAGTAATGCAAATTTTTAATTATAGCGCACCGAGCACTAATACAAATATATAAAGATATTTTGAACTTCGCAACATTTCTTAACCATTTTTTTAATATTTCAACTTAACCACTCCTTCTTTAAAATATCGGCACTATCATTGTTGGCCTTGTATATAAAATTAAGTAGCTAGATATCCTACTTTTAGCTACAGTTAAGCTAAAATTTATTATCTTTGTATCGCTATGACACTATGGTATTACATAACCTACTCACTGCTCACAATCTATGCACTTCTGGTTGTAGCATCTGTCTACACGGTGCTCTACGAGCGTCGAGACCCAACTAAGGCCTTTGGATGGATAGTAGTATTGATACTACTACCAGTTGTTGGGCTTATATTCTTTATCTTCTTTGGCCAGAGCTACAGAAAGCGTAAGATATTCAACCTCAAGGCACTCAACAACCTAAAGCGAATCGAACTATTCTCACAGTGGCAACTCACAAATATCGATAGGCTCCCACAGGGCGAGCGCACACACCACGTCGATATAGTAAAGCTACTACTCCAAAATAGCAAGACTCCGTTACTATCCAATAATACCATCGATATTCTAAACGATGGCAAGGAGACATTCCCTGCTATCTTTGAAGCCTTAGCTTCAGCAAAGCACCATATACACTTCGAGTACTATATTATCGAAGATGATGAGTTAGGACAGAAGTTACTAGAGATACTATGCAGAAAGGCTCGAGAGGGTGTAGAGGTGAGGTTCCTATATGATGACGTGGGGTCGTGGTCACTGCCTCGCTCCTATAGAAGTAAGCTAAAGAGGGCGGGAGTTAGAGTTGCTAGCTTTATGCCAGTAGTATTCCCATACCTTACAAGCAAGGCAAACTTTAGAAACCACCGTAAGATAGTGGTAGTCGATGGTAATGTAGGGTTTATGGGTGGACTGAACTTTGCTAAGAGGTACTTAGATGGCACAAAGAATGGAGTATGGAGAGATACCCACCTTAGGATATATGGAGAGGCTGTACGTATGCTTCAAGCCACATTCTTCACCGATTGGTACGCCACCACTAGCGAGATAATCAGAGATAATTCACAATACTTCCCATCGATAAGTGGCACTGTGCTAAAGGGTCACGCCTGCCAACTTGCCCTGTCGGGGCCAGATAGCGACTTTGCCGTTATCCATCAAGCATTCTTTGCTGCTATTGCGCGTGCAAAGGACTATATCTACATCTCTACGCCATACTTCCTACCCGGCGAGGCACTACTTACAGCCCTAAAGGTTGCAGCCCTTAGCGGCGTAGACGTTAGAGTTGTACTACCCTCTCGCTCCGACTCTAAGTTGGTACACTGGGCCTCACGCTCATACTTTACCGAACTACTAGAGGCTAAGGTGGGTATATATCTATATAAAAAGGGCTTTAACCATAGCAAAGTGATGGTAATTGATGGCACTTTCTGCTCTATTGGCTCGGCAAATATGGACTCTCGTAGCCTTGAGGACAACTTCGAGATAACCGCTATGGTCTACAACGAAGAGCTGGCCGAGGAGATGAAGGGGAACCTACTGCTAGATATCGAAGACTCTTTGCACGTAACACTACAGTGGTGGGAGGGTCGCAAACGGAAGGATAACTTCAAGGAGTCAGCCGCAAGGCTATTCTCTCCACTACTATAACAACTAAAAGTCCAAAAATACTATGGCAGAGATTACTATCAGAATTGAGAATAGCGAAGAGCGTATCCACTGCAACAAAGGTATAACTCTACTTCAACTGCTTGAAAAATCTTCAGTGGAAGGGCACTATGTTGCCGCCTATGTAGATGGTGTGGCTACGACTCTAAGTGATGAACTATATAAGTGCTCGACTGTGCGATTTATCGAGAGGGAGTCATCTGAGGGGCAGAGAATATATGCCCGCACACTCATTTTTATACTCGAATATGCAGTGCAGAGGGCGTTGGGTAGTGACCTTAGACTTTCAGTACTGCACCCAATGGGTAGCGGATACTACTGCAAGATAGTAGACCATATACTCAGCAGCAGCGAGATTAGAGCTATCGAGGAGCAGATGGCAGAGATTGTCAGGGCGTCTGAGCCCATTACCCGTAGTAGAGTTGAGTTCCAAAGGGCTATGGAGATATTCTCTGAGCAGGGAGATAACCAAAAGGTGGAACTACATAGCAGACAGAAGAGCTACTATATGGAGCTATATAGGCTCGGTGAGCACTATGGCGAGCTATGCGGAGCACTACTCCACTCTACCTCCGAGGCATCACACTTTGCACTCAGGGGCGTAGATGGAGGATTTGCGCTTGAACTACCAACAAAGTCTGAGCCTCGCACCATTGAGCGATTTGTAGAGCTACCAAAGCTATATGAGGAGTTTCGCCGCAATGAGCAGTGGCTAGATGTTATGGAGGTACCGACTGTCGGGGCACTAAACAGTAAGATCCTTAGTGGTCGGGGTGGTGAGATAATCAACCTTGGCGAGGGGTTACAAGAGAAGCGCTTTGCGGAGCTAGCCGATAAGATACACTGCAGGCATAGAGATAGTGGGATGAGGGTTGTATTTATCGCAGGGCCAAGTAGTAGCGGTAAGACTACATTCGCTAAGCGACTATCTGTTCAACTTGCAATACTTGGGCTAAAGCCTAAGCGCATATCCCTAGATGACTACTTCGTGGAGCGTAGTAAGACTCCACTGGACGAGAATGGAGAGTATGATTTTGAGGCGCTACATTCACTCAACATTGATGAATTTAACTCCGATCTCTCAGCACTACTTCAGGGGCAGGAGGTTACACTCCCTCGCTTTAACTTTGTTGAGGGGCGCTCACAGCGAGTGGGCGAGACCCTTTCGCTATGCCATAGCAGCATACTACTTATCGAGGGTATCCACGGCCTCAACCCAGAGTTGAGCCTAACGATACCACGAGAGGAAAAATTCCTGATATATGTATCTGCACTCACAGCACTATCGCTCGATAGCACTACAATTATACATACCTCGGATAATAGACTACTGCGCCGAATGGTTCGTGACCATAACTATAGAGGCAAGAGTGCGGCGGAGACCATCGCACAGTGGCCTAGCGTCAGACGTGGCGAACATCGCCATATATTTCCATTTCAGGAGCAGGCCGACGCAATGTTTAACACAGCACTACTATTTGAGTTCTCGATACTTAGAGGCTATGCAGAACCACTACTTAGGGGCATAGAGGCTGGATGTTCGGAGTACTATGAGGCGCAACGCCTATTGAACTTCTTAGAGTACTTCGTAGAGCTACCATCGGACAATATACCTAAGAACTCCCTATTTAGAGAGTTCCTCGGCGGCAGCTCCTTTAGTTACTAATACACAGCTCTTTTTGACACACTCCCCCTCAAAAAAAAGAGAAGTTTGATGTGAATCATAATCGCATCAAACTTCTCTCTAACAGTTAACTACTCCTTATGTGGGGCAGTTTAGGTCGATATCTATATTCTGTCAATATCTTGCTTGTCGTCCCAGCTCCAGTTGTCCTCAAACTCCACAGAGAGTGTAACACTGCTAGATGGTTCTGCCGTGATCAATTTTCCAGCGGCATTAATTATCCAATCTTGT
>CAYJFH010000089.1:0-7560 GCA_964369485.1 uncultured Rikenellaceae bacterium
GCACTCATAGTCAAGCTAGAGAAATTTAATGGGGGACGACTCCACCGCCCAAGTCCTCCCCCTTATCTGCGCTCGTTCCTCGCTCCGATTGCGTGGTACGCCTAGTCGTCGCCCCTTGCACAACCTTGCTGTGGTATGCACTAGCTCTACTTGCGGAATTTCTTGTTTTGAATATTATGTATAACCAAGCCAGAGCAATTTTGTAGCCGTTTGCCTCAATCGCCCAAATCGATCCATCAGCTCACGAATACTCTTTCTCGCTTCACCCCTCTAACGGCTAGATCTAAGGCCTAAGAACTATCTAACTGTAAGGCGCAGAGGGAGGTTAAGTCAAAAAAAGTGCAAAAAAGTTACTCTAAGGTATTGTAGTTCAGAGAAAAATTACTACCTTTGCGCCTCATTGCACCCACTTTATAGAGGTGTGATGTTAGTTAAATAATTAATAATTACGTTATGTCAGGACTAATTGGAAAAAAAATCGGAATGACTTCCGTTTTCAGTGCCGAGGGGAAAAACATCCCATGCACTGTTATTGAGGCTGGTCCCTGCGTTGTCACGCAAGTAAAGACTGTAGAGAAAGATGGTTATGCTGCTCTACAACTTGCCTATGACGAGAAGAAGGAGAAGAACACCAGTCGTCCATTGGTAGGCCACTTTGCAAAAGCGGGCACCACTCCAAAGCGCAAGGTTGCAGAGTTCGCAACTTGGAACGAGGAGATCAAACTAGGAGATGTTATCACTGCTGATATCATTTCAGAGGGTGAATGGGTAGATGTTACTGGTATCAGCAAAGGTAAAGGTTTCCAGGGTGTTGTAAAGCGCCACGGATTTGCCGGTGTTGGTGGTCAAACTCACGGTCAGCACAACCGTCAACGCCACCCAGGTTCGCTAGGTGCGAGCTCGTGGCCATCACGCGTTCGTAAAGGTATGCGAATGGCTGGTCGTACAGGTGGTGATCAAGTGAAAGTACTTAACCTTAAGGTACTAAAGGTGATCCCAGAGAGCAACCTTATCCTTGTTAAGGGTTCTATCCCGGGCTGTAAAGGCTCTTACCTACTAATCGAAGAATAACCTTTAAATTGTTGAAAACTATGGAAATTAGAGTTAAAAACATTAAGGGTGAAGAGACAGGAGCAGTAGTAACCCTTGCACAGTCGGTTTTTGGAGTAACTCCAAATGACCACGCAATCTACCTAGATGTTAAGCAATTCCTTGCTGCACAACGTCAAGGTACTCACAAATCAAAACAACGTAACGAAATCACTGGTTCTACTAAGAAGCTTAAGCGTCAAAAGGGTACAGGTGGTGCACGTTGTGGTTCTATCAAAGCACCAACTTTCGTAGGTGGTGGTCGTGTATTTGGTCCAGTACCAAGAGATTACGACTTTAAGCTAAACAAAAAGCTAAAACAACTAGCTCGTCGCTCAGCGCTTACTTACAAAGCACAAGCTGAGGTGATCACAGTAGTAGATAGCCTTCAACTTGAAGATAACAAGACTAAAACCTTCCTAGCAACTGCTAAAGCACTTGGCCTAGAGGGTAAAAAACTTCTTATCGTTACAAGCGAAACTGAGCCATCAATCGTTTTAGCATCTCGTAACGTGCAAAAGATTAAAGTAGTAAACGCTGCTTCTCTTAACACGTACGATATTATGAACTCAGCGGCAATGCTTCTTTCTGCTTCAGCAGTTGAGACAGTAAACGCCCAACTAAGTAAAGAACAGTAGTAATGAATATACTAATTAAGCCAATACTAACCGAAAAGATGACGGCTCAAGGCGAGAAATTGAGCTCGTACGGTTTTGTAGTTAATGCAAAGGCAAACAAACTACAGATTAAAGCTGCGGTAGAAGCTGCTTATGGCGTTGTAGTAGATAGAGTAAACACTATGAACTACAAAGGCAAAAATAAGAGCCGCTACACTAAAGCTGGTATGATTGAGGGTAACACAGGCGCTTTCAAAAAGGCAATCGTGACTCTTAAGGGTGATGACAAAATTGATTTTTACAGTAATATCTAATAAACAATGGCAGTAAAGAAATTTAAGCCTACAACTCCAGGGCAAAGACACAAAATCGCTGGAACGTTTGATGATATTACTTCATCAACTCCAGAAAAATCACTACTTTCTCCACTAAAATCTAGTGGTGGACGTAACAATACAGGTAAGATGACCGTTCGCTATCGTGGTGGTGGTCACAAACGTCAGTATCGTATGATCGACTTCCTTAGAAACAAGGATGGCGTTGTAGGTACTGTAGCTACTATCGAGTATGACCCAAACCGCTCAGCACGTATTGCACTTGTGCACTACACTGATGGTGAGAAGCGTTATATCGTAGCTCCAACCGGCCTTAAGGTTGGCGCGAAGATCCAGTCTGGTACTGGCGCAGCTCCAGAGCTTGGTAATACTCTATTCCTCTCTGAGATACCTCTAGGTACTGTTATTCACTGTATCGAGCTAGCTCCGGGTCAAGGTGCTCAAATGGCACGTTCGGCTGGTACTTACGCTCAACTACTTGCACGTGAAGGCAAATTTGCTATCATTAAACTTCCATCAGGCGAGACTCGCATGGTACTAACTACTTGTCGTGCAACGATCGGTACTGTATCAAACGCTGACCACTCTCTAGAGAGCTCAGGTAAGGCAGGTCGTCACAGATGGTTAGGTCGTCGTCCTCACAACCGTGGTGTTACGATGAACCCAGTGGATCACCCGATGGGTGGTGGTGAAGGTCGCTCAAGCGGTGGTCACCCACGTTCACGCACAGGTCTTCTTGCTAAGGGCTACAAAACTCGTGATCCTAAGAAGACTACTAGCAAGTTTATTATTAGCAAACGTAAAAAATAAGAATAGATGAGCCGTTCACTTAAAAAAGGACCTTATATCTTCCCTAAGCTCGAAGCAAAAGTTTTGCAACAAAACGAGACTGGAAGTAAGTCGGTAATCAAGACTTGGTCAAGAGCAAGTATGATTTCGCCAGATTTCGTAGGCCACACAATCGCTGTACACAACGGGAACAAGTTTATCCCAGTTTACGTGACAGAGAACATGGTAGGTCACAAACTAGGCGAGTTTTCACCAACACGTAGCTTTAGAGGCCACGGTGGAAACAAGAAAAGATAAGTAAGAGTAATAACAGACAAAAAAGATAACCTAAAATGGGTGCAAGAAAGAGAATCAGAGCTGAAAAGCTTAAGGCAGAGAAGCGAGTAACTGCGGTTGCTAAGCTAAACAACTGCCCTACATCTCCTCGCAAGATGCGCTTAGTTGCAGATATCATCCGTGGCGTTGAAATCAACAAAGCACTAGCAATCCTTCGCTTCTCGAAGCAAGATGCTGCTGTACGCCTAGAGTCGCTGCTAAAGAGTGCAATCGCTAGCTGGGAGGCTAAAAATGAAGGTACACCACTGGAGTCTACTCCACTGTGTGTTAAAACTATTATGGTTGACGGTGGTCGTCAGCTAAAGCGTATTCAAGCCGCTCCACAAGGACGCGCGCACAGAATCCGCAAACGCTCTAACCACGTAACTATCATAGTTGATAAACTAGTAGAAACTAAAAAAGAAAATAAGGCATAATGGGACAAAAGTGTAATCCAATTTCAAACCGCCTCGGTATCGTTAGAGGCTGGGATTCGGCTTGGTACGGTGGCAAAGACTTTCCTGCAAAACTTGTAGAGGACTCAAAGATCCGTCAGTACCTTAATGTCCGTCTTGCTAAAGCTAGCCTTTCTAAGATTATCATCGAGCGTACGCTAAAAGTTGTGACCGTTACAATATCAACTGCGCGTCCAGGTGTAATCATCGGTAAGGGTGGTGCTGAGGTCGATAAACTAAAAGAAGAACTTCGCAAACTTACTGGTAAGGATGTGCAAGTAAACATCTTTGAGGTTCGTCGCCCTGAACTAGACGCTGTGATCGTTGGTAACAACATCGCTCGTCAAATCGAAGGACGTGTTTCATACCGTCGTGCTATCAAAACTACAATCGCCTCTACAATGAGAATGGGTGCCGAAGGTATCAAGATTATGGTTTCTGGTCGTGTTGGTGGTGCTGAAATGGCACGTTCTGAGAGCTACAAAGAGGGACGTATTCCTCTTCACACATTCCGTGCAAACATCGACTACCACCTAGCGGAAGCACTTACAAAAGTAGGTATCCTAGGTATCAAGGTATGGATCTGCAACGGTGAGGTTTATGGCAAACGCGACCTTTCTCCACTAGTTGGTATGAATGCAGCGAATGCAGGTGCACCAGGTGGTGACAGACGCGACAACCGTAGAGGTGACCGCCGTGACCGCAGAGACCGCGACAACCGCAGAGGTGACCGCAGATAGAGTGAAAAATACGTCAATCAACTAAAGTAAAAAAGTAAAAAACAATGTTACAGCCAAAAAGAACAAAATTTAGGCGTATGCAAAAAGGGCGTATGAAAGGAATCGCTGGACGCGGTAATCAACTTGCGTTTGGTAGTTTCGGTATCAAAACCCTTGAACCAGCTTGGATCACAGGCCGCCAAATTGAGGCAGCTCGTCAAGCTATCGTACGTTATATGAAACGTGAAGGCCAACTATGGATCAGAGTATTCCCTGATAAGCCTATCACAAAGAAACCTGCCGAAGTACGTATGGGTAAGGGTAAGGGTGCTCCAGAAGGATTCGTTGCCCCAGTTACTCCAGGACGTATTCTATTTGAAGCAGAAGGTGTACCTCTAGCAGTTGCACAAGAAGCTCTTAGACTAGGTGCTCAAAAGCTACCAGTTGCTACGAAGTTTATGATCCGTCGTGATTACGAAGAAAACGCTTAATTATTAAAACCACTATCTAAAAATGAAAAAACAAGATCTTAGAGAGTTGGCAGTAAGCGAACTTATTGAGAAAATCGAAGGCGAGACTGCAAACCTTAGAGCTGCGAAACTTAACCACCACATCACACCGATGGAGGATAACTCGCAACTTAGAAAGAGCCGCAGACAGATCGCACGTATGAAGACAATCCTTAACCAAAAAAACTCAAAGTAGTAAAAGATGGAAACAAGAAATCTTAGAAAAGAGAAAATCGGGGTTGTCGTGAGCAACAAGATGGATAAGTCTATCGTTGTAGCCGTAGCACGTAAAGTGAAACACCCTATGTATGGTAAGTTTGTAAACAAAACTACCAAGTTCACCGCACACGACGAAGAGAACACTTGTGGTGAAGGGGATACTGTAAAGATCCAAGAAACACGTCCACTCAGCAAAAACAAACGCTGGAGACTAGTAGAAATCCTTGAAAGAGCTAAGTAAGAAATGATACAACAGGAATCCAGATTAAGAGTAGCCGATAACAGCGGTGCAAAGGAAGTTCTTTGTATTCGTGTACTAGGCGGTACAGGGCGTAGATACGCCTCAGTTGGTGACAAGATCGTTGTTACCGTGAAGAGTGCAACTAGCACAGGTGATGTCAAAAAGAGTACAGTCTCTAAAGCTATCGTAGTTCGTACGAGCAAGGAGATCCGTCGCGCTGATGGTTCATATATTCGTTTTGATGACAACGCAGTAGTTCTACTAAACAACCAAGGCGAAATGCGTGGTACACGTATCTTCGGCCCTGTGGCAAGAGAGCTTCGTGACAAGAATATGAAAATTATTTCACTTGCTCCTGAAGTGCTTTAAAAATCTAACTACAAAAAGTTAAAAGATCAATGAAACTACACATAAAAAAAGGCGATAACGTCTATGTGAACGCTGGTAACAGCAAGGGCTCTACGGGTAAGGTACTCGAAGTAATCCCTGCAAAGTCACGTGCTATCGTTGAAGGTGTAAACATGGTGAAGAAACACACCAAACCTTCTGCACAGCACCCACAAGGCGGCATCATAGAACAAGAAGCATCTATTCACATCAGCAACCTTCAAGTGGTTGATCCTAAGAGCGGCCAAGCTACTAAAGTTGGACGTAAAGAGGGTGCAAACGGTAAACTTGTAAGATTTGCTAAAAAATCAGGGGAGGAGATTAAATAATGGAATACACACCTAACCTCAAAACTAAATACAAAGAGCAAATTATTCCTGCTCTTATGAAGCAATTTGGTTACACTAGCATTATGCAAGTACCAAAGCTTACAAAGATTGTACTTAACCAAGGTATTGGTGCAGCAGTTTCTGACAAGAAACTTCTTGACAATGCTCAAAACGAACTAACTGTTATCGCTGGTCAAAAGGCGGTTCAGACTAAATCGAAAAAGGATATCTCGAACTTCAAACTTCGTAAACAAATGCCTATCGGTTGTCGTGTTACACTTCGTAGAGAGAAAATGTACGAGTTCCTAGAGAGACTTGTTGCTGTATCACTTCCACGTATCCGTGACTTCAAAGGTATCAACGAGAAGTTCGATGGTCAGGGTAACTATACACTAGGTATCACTGAGCAGATCATCTTCCCAGAGATCGACATCGATAAGATCCAAAAGATTCTTGGTGTTGAGATCACCTTTGTTACTACAGCGAAGAAGGACGAAGAGGGCTACGCTCTACTTAAAGAGTTCGGTCTACCGTTTAAAAACATTAAACATAACTAAGAGAGACAATGGCAAAAGAATCAATGAAAGCACGTGAGGTAAAACGTGCCAAACTAGCCGCTAAATATGCCGAAAAACGCAAAGCCCTTAAAGAGGCTGGTGACTACGTAGGCCTATCGAAACTGCCTCTTAACTCTAACCCGATCCGTCAGCACAACCGTTGCTCGATCACTGGTCGTCCTAAGGGTTATATGAGACACTTTGGTATCTCGCGTATTCAGTTCCGTGAAATGGCAAGTTCAGGTCTTCTTCCAGGTGTTAAAAAAGCATCTTGGTAGGACCCAAACTCGAAAGTATAAAAACAGTAGAGTTATTTATGGTGAGATGGGTGCCGAGAGATTCGGCCTCTTTAACACCTTTAAATAGAGTTAATTTTTAATAACAAACAGATCAATGAAAGTTTGTCAAATCACAGGCAAAAGAGCACAGAATGGTCATAACGTGTCGCACTCGAACAAAAAGACCAACAGAAAATTTGCTCCTAACCTAAAGACTAAGCGTCTTTGGCTCGAAGAGGAAGGTCGCTTCGTAAGTGTTCGCCTATCGGCTGCTGCACTTCGCACAATTAACAAGAATGGCCTAGCTGCTACACTTCGTACAGCGAAAGCTCTTAACAAAGTATACTAGAGAATAAAATGGCAAAAAAAGGTAACAGAGTTCAGGTCATTTTGGAGTGTACTGAACACAAAGAGAGTGGTATGCCGGGTACTAGCCGCTATATCACTACTAAGAACAAAAAGAATACACCTAACCGTATGGAGCGTAAAAAGTACAACCCTGTACTAAAGAAAGTTACTCTTCATAGAGAAATTAAGTAACAAAAATGGCTAAAAAAGTAGTTGCAACCCTCAAAACGGGTACTGGTAAAAATACCACTAAGTGTATTAAAATGGTTCGCTCAGAGAAATCAGGAGCTTATAGCTTCAAGACTGAGATCCTTCCAAACGAACAAGTAAAGGAGTTCTTCGATAAGAAGTAATGAATTTCTTGTAAGAGTTT
>CAYJFH010000090.1:0-7522 GCA_964369485.1 uncultured Rikenellaceae bacterium
GACCTTCCCCTCTAGTCGTCGGACTTCGAAGAACTCTAACTTATTGTAATGATATATTTCCCATGGTTTAGTTTGTACTAATTTAGGTATTCCGATATGTAGTGTGCCAAAGCCACGCTAATACATCAATTCTAGCCAAAAATAGAGAGGTAAGGGGAAACCACTTCCCTTACCTCTCTATACTTCTTATCTTCGATTCTAGCCTACTTTCTGAGCTCGAAATCGTGTCCTAAGTAGACCTTACGAACAAACTCGTCAGAGGCCAGTACCTCGGCAGTGCCCTCACGAATAACCTTACCCTCTACTAGGATGTAGGTTCTATCTGTGATAGATAGAGTCTCGTGAACGTTGTGGTCGGTGATAATAACACCGATATTAAGCTCCTTAAGCGATGCAACGATACTTTGAATCTCCGCAACAGCGATAGGGTCAACCCCCGCAAATGGCTCGTCGAGTAGGATAAACTTTGGGTTGATAGATACTGCACGTGCAATCTCTGTACGCCTGCGCTCGCCACCAGATAGCTGCTGCCCCATACTCTTCCTTACCTTTTGGAGTGAGAACTCCTTGATTAGGTACTCTAGTCGATCCTTTTGGTACTCGGCCGAGTAGTCGGTCATCTGAAGTACTGCACGGATATTATCCTCAACTGAGAGTCTGCGGAATACCGATGCCTCTTGTGCTAAGTATCCCACGCCCTTCTGTGCACGTTTATATACTGGATCTTTGGTGATATCCTGATCATCGAGGAATATCTTGCCGCCATTGGGACGAATTAGCCCCACGGTCATATAGAACGTGGTGGTCTTACCTGCACCATTTGGCCCCAGCAGCCCAACGATCTCACCTTGCTCTACTTGAATCGAAACCTCATTTACTACGGTTCGACTCTTATATCTCTTAACGAGGTCTTGGGTCCAAAGTTTTAATTTTTTTTCTTCTGCCATCTCAGCTAGCTTAATTTTTTTTACGCCTAAAGTATTCCGTGACGTTTGAATGTCTTTTCGATCTTCTCAAATGCGTAGTCTATCTGCTCGAATGTGTGGGTTGCCATAAATGAGAAGCGGATAAGTGTGCTATCTGGCGCTACTGCTGGCGAAACCACTGGGTTTACAAATAGTCCCTCGTCGAATAGTTCGTGAGTGATCTGGAATGTCTTAACATTGTCACGTATAAATAGCGGAATAATTGGAGTTGTAGTATGACCTACCTCACATCCCATCTCCTTAAAGCCTTTGAGTGCATAGTGAGTTAGGTCCCATAGGTGCTTAATACGCTCAGGCTCGCTAAGCATAATATCGATCGCTGCACTTACTGCTGCAGTTGCGCCCGGGGTGATACTTGCCGAGAAGATATATGAGCGAGAGTTGTGGCGTAGGTAGTTTGCTGTATCCTTATCAGTTGCTAGGAAACCACCAATCGATGCAAATGACTTTGAGAATGTACCCATAATACAGCTCACATCGTCAGTTACACCATATTGGTTACAGATACCACGTCCACCCTCACCAAACACACCTAGTGAGTGTGCTTCGTCTACGAATACATCAGCTTTATACTTCTTAGCTAGTGCAATAATCTCATTTAATGGAGCCTCATCACCCTCCATCGAGAATACGCCATCAACAACGATTAGCTTTACCTTATCGTAGTCACACATCGATAGGATCTTAGCTAGTGAGTTCATGTTGTTGTGCTTGAACTTCAGGATATTAGAGTAGCTAAGTCTACGACCCTCGATAATAGAGGCGTGGTCTAGTTCATCTTGGATAATGTAGTCCTCTCTACCTGTAAGACACGAAACGGTACCAAGGTTTACGCCAAATCCAGTAGAGTATAGGATAGCCTCCTCTTTGCCTACTAGGTGCGCTAGCTTCTCCTCTAGCTCCTTGTGGATAGATAGTGTACCATTTAGGAATGGCGAACCAGCACAACCAGTGCCATACTTTCTTGTAGCCTCGATAGATGCTTCAATTACCTTTGGGTGGTTTGTAAGGCCAAGGTAACTATTGCTACCAAACATCAGTACCTTTCTGCCGTTGATTATAACCTCGGTGTCTTGCTCGCTCTCAATCGGGCGGAAGTAAGGATATATACCCTGTGCTCCCAACTTCTGAGGGATATCAAATTTTGCTAATTTTGTTCTTAGTGGTTTCATTTATATTGTGTTTTTTTTGTTCTCTTCTTCTCTTATATCCCCTTGTTTTGTTATACTACGCCTCCTCTATGTATATCGTGTAGGTGGAGAATTCCAACGTATCTACTATCGTTAAGTACGATTAGATTTGTTATCTTGCTCCGCTCCATTGCGTTATATGCCTCTATAGCCAGTGCGCTAGACTCAGTAGACTTTGGGCTCTTGGTCATAATGTCCCTTGCCGTTAGGCTACTGATATCACCGCCACGTTCAAGCATCCTTCGTAGGTCGCCATCGGTGATTATTCCTTGCAACTTTTCATTGTCATCTAGTACTGCTGTAGCTCCAAGTCTGCCGCTACTAATCTCGATTATTACCCTCTGTAGAGAGTCCTCTAGCTTAACCGCAGGGCGGCTATCTGTGATAATATCTTCGACCCTTGTATATAGCTTCTTGCCAAGCGCACCACCGGGGTGGAACTTAGAGAAATCTTCGGCAGTAAAGCCTCTCATCTTTAGTAGAGTCATAGCCAGCGCATCGCCCATAACCAGCTGAGCAGTAGTGCTCGAAGTTGGTGCAAGGTTGTTTGGGCACGCCTCGCAATCGACAGTTGTATTAATTGTATAGTCGGCAGATCTATCTAAGTGTGAACCAAGATTGCCAACCATAGCAATAACTGTGTTTCCCATTCGTTTTATTAATGGAACGAGTACTTGAATCTCTGGCGAGTTACCACTCTTAGAGATGCACATTACAATATCAGAACTCTGTACAATACCGAGATCACCGTGGATTGCATCCGCAGCGTGAAGGAATACCGACGGAGTTCCAGTTGAATTAAGGGTAGCAACAATTTTCTGCGCAATTATCGCACTCTTGCCAATACCCGTTATAATCAACCGTGAAGATGAATTAAAGATAAGTGAGGCAATTTCAATAAAACTATCGTCTATGTATTCTGTAATCTGTTCAATAGCAGAGCGTTCCGCTATCGCAACTGAGCGAGCGAAGTCTACTAGTAAGGTGCTATTTTGAGTATTATTCACAATTTTTTTTCGCAAAATTAGCATTTTTTAGGAAAAAATGTGTAACTTTAATATATATTTTAACACAAAGACAGTGGCAACTAGAGAAAAAGACAGTGTTTACGACGCACTAAAAAACTACTTTGGCTTCACCGCGTTTAAGGGAAATCAGGAGGCTGTAATCCGCAATATTCTTGCAGGTAACGATACCTTTGTCCTTATGCCTACGGGTGGCGGAAAGTCACTTTGTTACCAGCTTCCAGCTCTTATGCTCGAAGGGGTAGCGGTCGTAATTTCGCCTCTTATTGCGTTGATGAAGAACCAAGTTGATGCTATACGCTCAATTTCGGCTCAGGATGGGGTTGCTCACTTTATCAATTCATCGCTCAGCAAGAGTGCGACAAATAGTGTGAGGGAAGATGTCCTTGCTGGACGTACTAAACTACTTTACTTTGCGCCTGAATCGCTTACAAAGGAGGAGAATATCGAACTCCTAAGGAAGGTGAAGGTGTCGTTTTATGCTATAGACGAAGCGCACTGTATCTCTGAGTGGGGGCACGACTTCCGCCCAGAGTATAGACGTATCCGTCCAATAGTATCGGAGATTGGCTCTGCGCCAATCATTGCACTTACAGCTACAGCTACCCCAAAGGTGCAAGCAGATATTCAGAAGAATCTCGGTATGCAGAGTGCTGATGTATATAAGAGCTCGTTTAACCGTGAGAGCCTCTACTATGAGGTGCGTCCAAAGGTCTCTGCATCTAGGGAGATTATCAAGTACATTAAGAATAACGAGGGTAAGAGCGGTATAATCTACTGCCTTTCGAGAAAGAAGGTAGAGGAGCTTGCCGAGCTACTTATCGTAAATGATATTAAGGCACTACCATACCACGCAGGTATTGATGCGGCCACTAGAGCCGAGAATCAAGATAAGTTCCTGATGGAGGAGGTGAATGTTATAGTTGCAACCATAGCTTTTGGTATGGGTATCGATAAGCCTGATGTGCGATTTGTTATCCACTATGACATCCCTAAGAGCCTTGAGGGTTACTACCAAGAGACTGGTCGCGCAGGGCGTGACGGTGGCGAGGGTAACTGTGTGACCTTCTACTCATACAAGGATATTCAAAAGCTCGAGAAGTTTATGCAAGGAAAGCCAGTCTCGGAGCAAGAGATTGGTGGATTGCTACTTAGCGAGACTATGGAGTATGCTCAGAGCACGATATGCAGGCGCAAGATGTTGATGCACTACTTTGGCGAGGAGTACACCAAGGAGAACTGCGGATGTTGCGATAACTGCCTAAATCCAGTAATCAAAGAGGATGCAACCAAGGAGATAATTATGGCACTTGAGGCTATTGTAGCCGTTGGTGAGAATCAGAAGGCAGACTATATAGTAAGTGTCTTGATGGGTAAGCTGACGAATTTGATTAAGACCTATGGCCATAATGATATTAAGGAGTTTGGAGCAGGAGAGCAAAAGGGAGAGCTATTCTTTAGAGCTGTGATTCGTGCCGCTGAACTTGAGGGACTTCTAAATAAAGATATAGAGAACTATGGAGCTCTGTCCCTTAGCGATAAGGGAGTGGAGTATCTGAAGAGTCCGTATCCGATTGCGGTGGGCTCTAATAGGGAGTTTGATGTCTCGGCAGATGCTGGCGATAATGTAGCCGTTGGGCGTAGTGCGGGTAGCGGTGCGGCCGATATGGAGCTATATAAGATGCTTGAGAGGCTGCGTAAGGAGATTGCCAAGAAGAGATCACTACCTCCATTTGTAATATTCCAAGAGCAGAGCCTTGAGGATATGGCTATCCAATACCCAGTATCTATGGAGGATCTCTGTAAGATTGTTGGAGTAGGTATGGGTAAGGCTAAGAAGTTTGGCGCACCATTCCTAGAGCTTATAGCCAAGTATGTTGAGGAGCGAGGTATCGAGCGTCCGCAAGATATGGTGGTGAAGAGTGTAGCTAATAAGAGCGCAGGCAAGGTATTCCTTATTCAGTCCATCGACAGACATATGGACCTTATGGATGTGGCGCAGAGCAAGGGCTGGAGCGAAGATGAGCTATTCAATGAGCTTGAGGCCATCGTAAATGCTGGAACTCGCCTAAATCTGAACTACTATATCCAGAATAATGTAGATGAAGATAAGATCGAAGATATTATAGAGTACTTCCGTGAGGAGGCTCAGAGTGATAGTGTCGAGGAGGCAGAAGCTGAACTTGGCGGTGACTACACTACAACCGAGATTCGACTTGTTCGCCTTAAGTTCCTAAGTGAACAAGGAAATTAGGATAATTAAATTGTCTAAAATTAAAAATCAGCATACCAATTCGGTGTGCTGATTTCGTTTAAAAGTTATAAATTATATTGATTATAAGGTAATTATTATTACCTTTGTACTATATTAGTTGCGGCTATTTGGGTTTTAATGGTATACTATTTTGATGGATAAATAGCGTGAAGGAGATGTAAATATTAATAAACCTAAAGAAATGATGGTGAAAAAAGGACTTGTGATTGTAGTTGTCGCTCTTCTGGCGACAGTGCAAGGTGCAGTAGGGCAATTTAGAATTGGCCTAGAAGGAGGAGCAAGGATGGGTCAATTTGGTGACGATACCTTCTCTCCATTTAACTATGAGGAGATGTCCTATAGGGCAGGACTCAATCTAAGCTACCAGTGGCTCGGTACCTCGAGGATAGATCTCGATATATCAGGAGCCTACGGTAAATTAACAACGGCAGTGTCAGATCAGTTTACTACCGACCTCTACAATGCAAAGGTATCACTAGGCTATAAGACCAAAGTTGCCGACCTCTCGAGCAATATTGGGCTATGGGTTGGTGGCGAGGCGCGAAGCGATCTAGAGCTTGATCTCTACTACCCAGCGGGTAGCACTCTAACAACAGTTAGCTATACCTACCTATTTGCCCATACTCTGCGACCAGAGGTGACGGCAGAGTGGATGTTGGGAGCACACCAATTTAATCTTGACCTCTCGATGTCGCTATTTGGGTTTGTGGCAAGACCGCCATATAATATTATGCCGCAGTATGGAGAGTATGATATCCCAATTATGGACTACTTCTGGAATGAACTTGGAAGCGCTGAGTTTATGTTCCTAGACAGCTACTTCGACTATAACGTTGGGCTGAGTTACCACTTTATGCTGGGCTCTGTTGTAGACTTTGGATTGAAGTATGACTTCTCCTATAAGTATAGTAAGGTGGCTGAACCACTGACTATCGTAAGAAACACTTTATCATTTAGCATCGGAATATCACTATGAGATACATTAAAATAATATTGCCAATTCTGCTACTAGTGGGTTGCAGTGAGAGAATTGAACCGCAAAATAGACCAGTAGATATCTTTGAGACCCTCTGGACAGACTTTAATGAACACTATGCAGTATCTGCAGAGCACGGCGTAGATTGGGATGTGCTATATGCTAAGTATCGCCCAATGGTTGCAGATGATATTAGCTCAGATAGTCTGTGGAATGTTCTTGCCTCGATGATTTACGAGACCGAAGATGGTCACGTAACCCTCGATAACCCTAATGCAGTGGGAGGTAAGGTTTCGATTAACGGATATGAAAAGGCAGAGCGCCCTGCTAACTATTACTACCGCTCGGCAGTAGATGCGGCGCTACCATCGCCTACTCAGTCGATAAATGCGCAACTAAACTGGGGTGAAATACCTGCAGATGATATCGGATATATCTACCTTGGTAGCCTCTCGAAGGATGAGTACGCTATCGAGGATATAGATATGCTTGTAAGCAAGGTGGCGAAGTATCGCTCAATTATTATTGACCTACGTGATGGCGTGGGTGGATACCCACCTTATGGATTCCGCCTTGCGTCGTGGTTCGCACCATCGAGCTATCTAGCGTACTATACCCAAGATAAATCTGGGCCGGGGCCTGATGATTTTGGCGAAAAGTTCCCACTCTATGCCTATACACAGCCAAATAACTATGCAGATAAGAATATTGTGCTACTTACTAATGGTAGGACATTTAGTTCGCACGAACACTTCCTACTGATTGCCGAGGGCTTTACCTCAGCGATTCAAATAGGTACAAGGACAGTTGGTTGCTATGCAGCGGCTAGCTTCCCGAGATTCCTGCCTAATGGTTGGACATATAGGTTCTCGACCGAGAGGATTGTGCGCCCTGATGGCATAAGTCCAGAGGGTCAGGGTTCAACCCCTGATATTGAGGTTGCGAACTCTAATAGCGGCGAGGCTAAGGTGAATGATAAGGTACTCACCGAGGCGATTAACTATCTGCGAGGAATATAGTAGACGCTAATTTTATATATAGAGAAGTGAGGGAGCTGCCGAATAGGGTAG
>CAYJFH010000091.1:0-7474 GCA_964369485.1 uncultured Rikenellaceae bacterium
GTTGCGCCCATCGAGGCAACCATAAGCACTATGGCAAAGACATAACCATAGTCCCAATCGAGCTCAGGCATTATATCGAAATTCATACCATAGATACTCGCAATAAGGGTTGGAGGCATAAAGAGCACCGATAGGACGGTAAACATCTTAATGATCTTATTCTGCTCGATATTGATAAGACCGAGGTAGGTATCCTGCAGGAACTCTAGTCGCTCGAAGTTAAAGTCGGCGTGGTTTAGTAGCGAGCCGATGTCCTTGAGCATAATAGCCACACGTGGGTAGATATCGGCAGGGAACCTATCTGAGCGCTGAACACCACTTAGGAGCCTTTGGCGGTCGAAGATAGTCTCACGGAGCGACATCGTGCTCTCCTGCAGCCTACTTATATTGATAAGTATATCCTTATCAACATTCTTATCCACATCGTGCGAAGAGCTACTTATCGTAGCGATCTGCTTAGATAGTATCTCGACCATATCGGCATCGAGGTCGATTCTCGCCTCGAGAAGCGACACTAGTACGTGGTATCCGGTGGTGTGTGAGCGGTATGATATCTGTAATTTTCTTGATGCCTCGGCAAATGTGCGGAGGTAGCAAGTACGGCTCGACACTAGTACATCTTCGACAATGGTAAATGACACGGGTTCAATGATAAAGCCATCTTGCTTTAGTATCGAGAAGTTGGAGTTACACTGAATAGAGTTCTCATTCTCGGAGTAACGAGACGAGGTCTCAATCTCTTCGGCCTGCTCACGGCTCTGAAGATTTATATCCATAAAGTTCTCGATCATCTTGCGTTCACGTGGCGTAGGGTCTAGTAGGTCTATCCATAGCACATCGGAGTGTTTAAGCTCCTTAAATACGCTCGATTTCGGGTCTGTGATTACTTTATTAAGTGACTTTAGGTATAGTGTTATCATTGTGAATGGTGTCTTAGAAATTATTAATCTTACTCAAGAATAGCTCCATTGCCTTTACCTTGCTCTCTGTAAGGTCATACTCCATAGAGGAGGAAAGGTAGTGGAGGTTTCTCGGTCGGAGGGGGTCGTCGGGTGCTGTGTGGCAATCGAGCGCCTCCTCTATATGTTCGACACCATACTTTAGTGCTCTATTGAGCTCCTCGGCCTTAGCGCACCCCTCTGGGGTAAGTGCAACCCACACCGCAAAGACAAATGGGAGGGAGGTCAATCTCATCCACTCTTCACCTAGGTCTAACTTATGGTTAAATTTACTCTCAATTTCGAAGACCTTATCGCCAATGGCAACAATAGCCTCGCCCATATCTACACCCTCTGGCAGTCCTTGCTTAAATTCAGGGGTGATACCCCATAGTTCACGGCACAGCACCTCGCACAACTTTACAGATGTACGTGAGTGTGAATCTTTATATATGGTCTTAATCTCTGATAGCTCGCTATTACTAAGTAGTGCAACGGTATCGACTGGCCCCGAAGTAGATAGGCAGTACGACGTTATAACCTTAGCATTAGGAATTTCGGATAGTGCGCCCACTGGAATTAGCGCTATATCGCACTCCCCCTCTCGGGCAAGTTCGGCGCACTGGGCTGGCGGGACAAGGGTAAGGGCATCGTGAAGCTCAGGACTAGCTACGCGACGTATGCCATAGATTAGAGGCAGTGTATTGAGATATTCTACTGCTACAACTCTCACCCGGTTCGTTCATTTTTATTTTCTTTAGTCCCTTTTTACTTTTCCTTATTTGATTTAGAGGCACCTCTATAGCCTTTACCTTAAAAGTGCGCTCACCTAATCGGGGCAAAGTTACGAATTTTTATTATTTTTTTGCCTCTTTATGGTGAAAAACATAGAAAATTTAACTAACTTTACCACCAGTTAGATAAAAATATATAAGAGATGGCTTCTCAACATTCAAAGTGTGGGAAGACCTCGAAGCCCGATTGGCTAAAGATACGATTGCCGCACTCTAAGCACTACGCCAGAGTGTCATCGCTTGTCGATAGGTATGGTCTTCACACCATTTGTAGTAGTGGGAAGTGTCCAAACATTTCAGAGTGTTGGAGTGCTTCTACGGCTACGTTCTTAATAGCGGGGGATATCTGTACCCGAAAGTGTCGATTCTGTGCTACGCCCACAGGTCGTCCTTTGCCGTTGGATAGTGGCGAACCAGAGAGGATCGCACGTTCAGTGGAGCTTATGGAGTTAAAACACGCAGTTATTACATCTGTTGATAGGGATGACCTAGAGGACGGTGGTGCAGACCACTGGTGCAAGGTCGTTGCCGCTACTCAGCAGAGGTGCCCAGATACAACCATAGAGATACTTATCCCTGACTTCGATGGCAATGAGGAGTTACTCGATAGGGTTATCTCGGCTGGCGCTCACATCATAGGGCACAATATGGAGACTGTCCGCAGAGTATCGCCACTTGTACGTTCAAGGGCAACTTACGACTGCTCGCTAGGGGTACTAAGGTACCTAAGTGGACGAGGAGTGGACACTAAGAGCGGAATAATGGTAGGGCTAGGCGAGACCTTCGAGGAGGTAGCCGAGACCCTAAAGGATCTAGCAGATGCAGGAGTGCGTAGGGTTACACTAGGTCAGTACCTACAACCTACAAAGTCGCACTACGAGGTAGCCGAATATATTACACCGCAGACATTTGATAAGTACAAGGAGATAGCCCTTGAGCTTGGTTTCAAGCACGTAGAGAGTGGTCCACTTGTACGTTCATCATATCACGCTAAGTTATAACAATAAATTACTAGAAAAACAGAAGAGTAGAGATGAGTAGAGTGCGCATATTAGATATTGGAGTTGTGCCTTACTCAGAGGCGCTTGAGACACAACGCTCGCTATTTTCTTCTGTCCAAAGCAAGGAGCTACCTAGCACCCTACTACTTGTGGAGCATCCGCACGTCTATACACTAGGCAAGAGTGGTAATGCTGGTAATTTGTTGATAAGTAGTGAATTTTTAGATAAGATCGCAGCCGAGTATTACGTTACAGATAGAGGTGGTGATATTACATACCACGGCTATGGACAACTAGTAGGCTACCCTATCCTAGACCTTGAGGATATAGGCATATCACTTCGTCGCTATATAGAGCTACTAGAGGAGGTTATAATCCAGACAGTTGCTCACTACGGTATCGTGGCTCAGAGAGTTGAGGGTGCAACGGGTGTATGGATCGATGGCGATAAGCCCCATAGGGCTCGTAAGATTGCCGCAATTGGCGTTAAGGCATCAAGAGGTGTGACTATGCACGGCTTTGCTCTAAATGTCAACACAGACCTAAGCTACTTTAGCTATATTAACCCTTGCGGCATGGCCGACAGAGGCGTTACTTCGTTAAGAGCTGAGGGCGTTGAGGTTACACTCGACGAATTAAAAGAGAGGCTGAGCGAATGCTTCGCCACAATATTTAGTGTAGAGCTCTTATAAGAAGAGGGAGCCACTACAATAAACACCAAAATAGCAAATAAAAAATGAATAAGATATGTTTATACACACAAATTGGGAGCTATGCCCCATCCCCGAGAGCTCTGCTGTCGAGGAGTTGGCAGAGTCCCTCGGAATTGAGCAGACGCTGGCCACCCTGTTGCTGCAACGCGGGGTAAGCAACCCCGAGAAGGCCGACAGGTTCTTTAACCACTCGCTATCCAACCTCTACGACCCATTCCTGCTCAAGGATATGGATATCGCCATTGATAGGATTGAGCGCGCAATTGAGAACTCTGAGGCCATAATGATATATGGTGACTACGATGTAGATGGAACGACATCGACAGCACTACTACTTAACTTCTTCGCTAAGTACTTCGAGACTACAGACCAGAAGAAGATGTACTACTACATACCAGATAGGTACGCCGAGGGCTACGGTATCTCACAGAAGGGTATCGACTATGCGGCTGCCAACGATGTAAAGCTAATCATCACGGTCGATTGTGGTATTAAGGCAATCGAGGAGGTAAAGTATGCCAACTCTAAGGGTATCGACTTTATAGTGAGCGACCACCACCTCCCTGACGAGGAGCTGCCACCAGCAATAGCTGTGGTAGACCCAAAACAGAGCGACTGTAACTACCCATACAAGGAGCTCTCTGGCTGTGGTGTAGCATTTAAGATTGTTCAGGCATTCACTCAGCGCAGGGGCATACCTCTAAGCGAGATTACCCACTTCCTAGACCTAGTAGTGGTAAGTATTGCCGCAGATATAGTACCCCTAACCGATGAAAATCGCGTTATGGCATACTTCGGACTAAAGCAACTAAACTCTAGGGAAGCGAACCTTGGGCTTAGCGCTATTGTTGGTATTAGCGCCCTTCGCAGGGGTTCGATTACTATCGAGGATATTATCTTTAAGATTGGCCCACGTATTAACGCTACTGGACGTATGGAGATAGATATAGACCCAGACGATCCTAAGGCTCAGAGTGGTGGAAGAAGTGCTGTAAAGCTAATGACTGCTAAGAATAGCGATAGAGCTAAGAAGTATGTAGATATTATCGAGAGCTTCAATAACGAGAGGAAGAGCGCAGATAGAATCGTCACGATGGAGGCGAGGGATATCATCGCCAGAGACCCATCCCAGCAGGATAAAACCTGCACTATCATCTACCACCCAGAGTGGATGAAGGGCGTTGTGGGTATCGTTGCATCTCGCCTAATTGAGAGCTACTACCGCCCTACTGTTGTACTTACCGATGGGGGTGGAATGGTTACGGGTTCGGCTCGCTCTATTCCCGGCTTTGACCTATACGCAGCAGTTGAGAGCTGTTCGGACCTACTGGAGAACTTCGGTGGCCACACCTATGCCGTGGGGTTAACGATGCGCCCAGAGAGGCTCGAAGAGTTCTGCGCAAGGTTCGAGAAGTATGTAGATGAGAATATCACAGCGGAGAAGTTCGAGCAGATAATCGACGTTAATATGGAGCTATCTATCTCGCAAATCACACCAAAATTCCGCCAAGGACTCCAGCGACTTGCGCCATTTGGCCCGGGTAATCCATCCCCAGTATTTGTAACTCGTGGGGTGAGGGATAATGGTTCGGCAAGAAAGGTTGGTATCGGCGGCGAGCACCTGAAGTTAGCGCTATATGAGCCATCTTCACCACGTCACACTATCGAGGCTATCGGCTTCTCATATAGTAAACACTATCCACACGTTAAGGCGGGTGGACACCTAGATATTTGCTACAACATCACAGAGAACCACTACGCAAGTAAGGTATCGCCTCAACTCAAGATTAAAGATATCAAGGAGATAGAACTAAGTAGGTAGAGATAAGGAGAAAAGTAGAGAGAAAGAGATGGAGAGACCTAGGCCACAACGCACAGCTAAACCGAAACTCAATGCCGAGCAGAGAGATAGAGTACGAGAGTCTATCACTCTGAGTGCCTTTTGGATTTGGGCAGGATTTATTATATTCGGTATAGCCATTATTATCTCTATTGTAACTATACAGCTCGGAGCCTCTAGTGATGAACTGAGGGCTCAGGGCGAGAATATGGCATACTCACCTCGAAAGATCGACGCTGCACGTGGCAATATACTCTCGGACGATGGCCGCACACTGGCAACATCTATCCCATACTACGACCTAAGGATGGACTTTCAGACTCCACAGTTCGACACCGAGCTATTCAACCGTGAACTCCCTGCACTCGCACGCTCCCTATCTGAGTACTTTGGCGGCAGGTCGCCACAAGAGTACGAAGCATACCTTCGCCGTGGCTTTAGGGAGAAGAAGCGCTACTACTCCCTTGCATCAAAGAAGGTAGACTTTATTGAGCTGGGGGTTATCAAAGAGTTTCCATTTATCTCAGCAGGAGTACGCAAGAGCGGATTTATTGCCGAGAGGAGCTATAGGCGCATAAAACCACTTGGAGATATAGCCTCACGAACTATCGGATTTGTAAACTCAGACGGTGTGAAGCTAGGTATCGAGGGGGCATATGACGACGTACTAAGGGGTATAGAGGGTCTTGTATTTATGGAGAAGGTATCGGGTAACTTCTGGATACCGACCACTAGTAATCTAAATGTATCGCCACAGGATGGTATGGACGTAAGCACCACTATCGATGTAGAGATACAAGATATTGCGCAGAGCGCACTATGGAATAGAGTCAAGGAGGTAGAGGCAGATTGGGGGACAGTGATAGTAATGGAGGTCGAGACTGGCCATATTAAGGCTATCTCCAACGTCACAAGGGGCAAGAATGGCAAGATGGTCGAGGACTACAACTACGCCATAGCCCAGAGCCAAGAGCCGGGCTCTACATTTAAACTACCAGTACTCCTAGCACTCCTAGACGATGGCGGATTCAGCCTCAACGATATTATAGATACCGAGGGCGGTACTGTCCATATCGGAAAGGCAAAGGTGGTCGATATTCGTAGGGGTGGATATGGAAAGATCTCACTTCGAGAGGTATTTGCACAGTCCTCTAATATCGGTATGGCAAAGGCTATAAATAGAGCATACGAGGATGACCCTGCACGCTTTGTAGAGTACATAGAGGATCTGGGCCTAGGCAGAGAGTTAGGACTACAGATACCCGGCGAACCACGCCCAACACTCAAACACCCAGACATTAGAAAGAGCGGATGGGACGGCACATCACTCACTATGATGAGCTATGGTTATGCCCTACAACTTACACCACTCCAAACCCTTACATTCTATAACGCTGTGGCGAATAACGGAAGGATGGTACGCCCTAAACTTATCACTTCGCTAGGCTACGATGGTGTTATCGAAGAGGAGTATCCAGATGAGGTAATTATCGATAAGTTAGCCTCCGATAGGGCTATTGCAGATCTTCGCTCGGCACTAGAGAGCGTTGTGAATATCGGTACTGCAAAGTCCCTAAAGAATCCACACTTTAGCGTAGCGGCTAAGACTGGAACGGCACAGATAGCAATGGGACGAGGTGGCTATATGACCGCCGATGGTTCGAGACACTACCTAGCATCAATTGCAGGTTACTTCCCTGCCGATAGGCCTAAGTACTCGATAATGGTTGCCATCAAGACATTCTACCGATACGGTTCATCTAAGGCATACTATGGTGGCGCACTCTCTGCACCTGTCTTTAGCGAGATTGCCCACGGCATCTACACCGCTAGCAGCGACTTTGTAGCACCATATAGCAATGACTCCGATATCGCGCCTACGGGGCACCACAGAGAGAATGCTAGCCATAAACTTATGGTAAATGATAGCCTCTCTATGCCAAATGTTATTGGGCTAGAGTTCCAAGAGGCCATAGATATACTAGAGCCTCAGGGCTACTGCGTCACCTTTAAGGGCGTAGGTAGAGTCATAAAGCAAGATACTCTAAAGGGTAACAAGGATATACACCTGACGCTGGGACTGTAGAGTGGTGATACCTGCGATTTTCAGAGAATAGTCAAGCTAGAGAAACGTATGGGGGACGACTCCACCGCCCGAGTCGGTGCGTCCCCGCACCCGGGTTCATTT
>CAYJFH010000092.1:0-7465 GCA_964369485.1 uncultured Rikenellaceae bacterium
CCGCCTCCGGGGGGAGTCGTCGGACGGCTATAAAATTTCTCTAGCTTGGCTCTGCCGAATTACTCTAGCTTTTATCTCTTAACCTACTATTGGGGGGCGAGCAGTAGGCGTAAACCACTAACTTTAACCCCTAAAATCTCTATTGCGCCCCTTTGCTTAGATTTATTTTGTAGAATTAACAAAAATACGTAACTTTGTGCATTCTGTTTTTTACTGAAAAATAAACCTTTAAATCAATGGACGATACTTCCAGATACGCTGGTAGAGGCGTTTCCTCGGGGAAAGAGGATGTGCACAAAGCAATTAAAAATGTAGATAAGGGTCTCTTTCCTAAGGCCTTTTGTAAAGTAGTACCTGACTACCTAACTGGTTCAGAGGATCACTGTGTGGTTATGCACGCAGATGGTGCAGGTACAAAATCATCGCTAGCCTACGCTACTTGGCGCGAGACTGGTGATCTAAGTGTTTGGAAGGGCATAGCAGTAGATGCTGTGGTAATGAACACCGACGACCTTCTGTGTGTTGGTGCTACTACAGGTATTACACTAAGCTCTACTATTGGACGCAATAAGCATAAGATTCCAGGAGAGGTAATCTCAGCAATTATCGAAGGTACCGAAGAGTTCTTGGATACTATGCGAGGCTATGGAGTAGGTATCTACTCAACTGGTGGCGAGACTGCCGATGTTGGAGACCTAGTGCGTACAATTATCGTGGATAGTACCGTAACGGCTCGCCTTAGAAGAGATGAGGTTATCAGCTGTGATGGTATCGTGCCGGGTAGAGTTATCGTTGGTCTTAGTAGCTACGGTCAGGCGACCTATGAGACTAAGTACAATGGTGGTATGGGTAGTAATGGTCTAACTTCAGCGCGTCACGACGTATTTACAAGTGCAGTTGCAGAGAAGTATCCAGAGACCTTCGATCCAGCTGTTCCATCTGATTTAGTATATACTGGTAGTTACAAGCTAACAGACAAGGTAGAGGGTACGCCCCTTACCGCTGCTGAGCTAGTGCTATCACCAACAAGAACATACGCTCCTGTTATTGTGGAGATCCTTCGCAATATCCCAAGAGAGAAGATCGGTGGTATTATCCACTGTAGCGGTGGCGGACAGACTAAGGTCCTTCACTTCGCATCTACAGATGTCCATATCATTAAGGACAATATGCTAACAATTCCTCCACTATTCAATCTAATCCAGAGTGAATCTAACACCCCTTGGCACGAGATGTACAAGGTATTTAATATGGGTCACCGTATGGAGCTATATGTCGATGCAGACGTTGCGCAGCTAATCGTTGAGATTAGTAGCTCATTTGGTATCGATGCTCAGGTTATTGGTAGTGTAGAGGCAAGGGTAGATAGTGCAACTCCACGACTTACTATTAAGTCAGGCTCACAGATCTACACCTATTAATTGTTCAAAAGTGAAATTATAATATATTACAAGCAAACTAATGAGCGAAAAGGTAATTAAAATTAGAAGAGGTCTAGATATCAATCTAGTCGGTGGTGCTGAGCGTATCCTATCAAGGGCAGCTGCGTCACAAACCTACGCACTGTGTCCAGATGAGTTTGTTGGGGTAACTCCTAAGCTACTTGTTCAACAAGGAGATGCAGTTAAGGTAGGAACTCCAATCTTCTTCTCTAAAGCACAACCAGAGGTGCTCTTTACCTCACCTGCAGCAGGTGTAGTAAAGGAGATAGTTAGGGGCGAGAAGCGTAAGATCCTCTCAGTTGTCATCGAGGCAACCGAAGAGCAAGAGGCAGTGACATTTGAACCACTATCGAGTTCAGCAAGCAAAGAGCAGGTAACAGAACTACTACTTGGTGCAGGTTACTGGCCAATGGTAATTCAACGTCCATTCGGTATTATTGCAAATCCAACTGAGACTCCACGAGATATATTTGTATCGGCATTTGACTCTGCTCCTAATGCAGCAGATAAGAGCTTCTTGCTTCAAGACGAGGCTGAGAACCTTAATGCAGGTATCGCACTACTTCAAAAGCTGACCACTGGCTCGGTTCACCTAGGTGTCTCGACAGATAGAAGCGTGAGTGCAATCTCAAAGGTTCAAGGTGCAAAGGTACATACATTCGAGGGTCCTCACCCAGCAGGTAACGTTGGTGTGCAGATCGAGAAGGTATCTCCGATTGCAAAGGGTGACCTAGTCTGGACAGTAGACGTAGTGCACGTAGCGATGATTGGTCGTCTAGCTCGCACTGGTAAGGTTGACTTTAGCCGTACTGTTGCAGTAGCAGGTAGCTGCGTTAAGAAGGCAACTTACCTTAAGACAGTGATGGGCGCAAACCTTGGTACTCTACTATCTAACAATATAGATACATCTAAGAGTAAGACTGGCCATATTCGTGTTATCAACGGCGATGTTCTAAGTGGTCGTAGAGTAGAGGAGAATGGCTACCTTGGTTACTATAACAACGTACTGAGCGTTATTCCAGAGGGTGACTACTATGAATTTATGGGTTGGGCAGCGCCTCGCCTTAGCAAGTTCTCAACTTCAAGGAGCTACTTCTCGTGGCTATCGCCTAAGAAGAAGTATAACCTAGACACGAACCTTAATGGTGGACATAGAGCATTTGTAGTAAATGGCGTCTATGAGAAGGTAATGCCAATGAATATCTTCCCAGTCTACCTACTTAAGGCTATTATGGCGGGCGATATCGACAAGATGGAGCAGCTAGGTATCTATGAAGTAGTAGAGGAGGATCTAGCTCTATGTGAATTTGTATGTCCATCGAAGATCGATTGGCAACAAACCCTTAGAGATGGTATCACTAAAATGATTAAAGAACTATAGAGAACTAAAAGAATAATGAAAGGTTTACGTAACTATTTAGATAAAATAAAGCCGACCTTTAGTCCGGGGGGTAAACTTCCTTGGCTACACTCGGCCTTCGACGCACTAGAGACTATGCTCTTTGTGTCAAAGGATACAACTAAGAACGGAGCGCATATCCGTGACGCAGTTGATACTAAGCGTACTATGATCGTAGTGGTACTAGCAATGGTTCCTGCACTACTATTCGGTATGTTCAATATAGGCTACCAAAATGCAGAGTCACTAGGTCTAACTCGCACAATTCTCGAAAACTTCTGGTTTGGCTTCCTAGAGATGCTACCGATGATTATCGTATCGTACGCAGTTGGTCTTGGTATCGAGATCGCATTTGCGCAGAGTAGAGGCCACGAAGTTAACGAGGGCTTCTTTGTCAGCGGTATGCTAATTCCACTTATTATGCCAATCGATGTGCCGCTTTGGATCGTAGCAGTTGCTACTGCCTTTGCTGTGGTAATCGGCAAAGAGGTATTTGGTGGAACAGGTATGAATATCTTTAACCCTGCACTTCTAGCACGTGCATTTGTATTCTTTGCATATCCAACAGCCATTTCAGGTAACACTGTATGGGTAGCGGGTCTAGGCGATAGTGCAACTAAGGTCGCAGATGGCTTCTCGGGTGCAACTCCACTAGCCGAAGCAGCCGAGGCTCTGAATGTTCAGGCGGCAGATATAGTGTATAGTACTACTCCGTGGGATTGGTTCGTGGGTCTTATCCCGGGATCTATCGGTGAGACATCTACTATTGCTATCCTTCTAGGTGCAATTATCCTACTTGTAACAAGAGTAGCTTCATTTAAGATTATGTTCGCAACATTTGCGGGTGGTTACCTAACGGGTCTACTATTCAATGCAATCGGAGCAAATATATATATGGATATGCCAGCATATTACCACCTAATCCTAGGCGGTTTTGCATTCGGTGCAGTATTTATGGCAACAGACCCAGTGACTGGTGCTCAGACATCTAAGGGTAAGTGGATCTATGGTCTTCTGATCGGTGCACTAGCAGTTGCAATTAGAGTGCTGAACCCGGGTTACCCAGAGGGTATGATGCTCGCGATACTATTTATGAATGCTATGGTACCACTTATCGACCACTACGTGGTAGAGGGTAATATCAAAGCTAGAATGAAACGTAACCTAACTAAATAAGGATATGAACAAGAATAGCAATACATATATTATAACCTATGCCACAATCCTAGTGGTAGTAGTTGCAGCTGTGCTAGCCTTAGCTGCTACCTCACTTAGATCTCTTCAGCAGGAGAACGTTAAGATTGAGAAGATGGGCGCGATCCTAACTTCAATCGGTGAGGGTCAAGGTGCTGATAGTGCACCAGAGGGCAAAGCAGCCTATACAGAGGCAGAGTACAAGAAGTTTATCACCGAGGCATTCACTGTAAATGCTCAGGGGCAGAGAACTGAGGGTGTTGATGCCTTTAAGGCTCTTGATAACCTAGAGGAGACATTCGCAAAGAAGGAGGCTATGCCAGTATTCGAGGCGAAGCTATCTGATGGCGAGATACTATACGTTGTACCAACATCGGGTAAGGGCCTTTGGGGTCCAGTTTGGGGCTATATAGCTCTAAAGTCTGATTGTGACGAGATCTATGGCGTTGTATTCGACCACAAGTCGGAGACTCCGGGTCTAGGAGCAGAGATCGCAACTACTGAATTTGAGAGTAAATTCGTAGGCAAGAGACTATTTAAAGATGGAGAGTTCCAATCGGTTACACTACTAAAGAACGTAGGTGATAGCAACCCATATGCAGTAGATGCAATCTCGGGTGGTACGCTTACTTGTAATGGTGTGAACGATATGATTCGTAACTGTCTGAGTGACTATGTGCCATTCTTTGAGAGTGTTAGAGCACAATAATTTAATGAGACTTTAAAGATTAAAGAGAAATATGGCACTACTAAGCAAAAAGAATAGAGATATATTCCTAGCTCCATTTAGCAAGGATAATCCTGTAATTGTACAGATACTAGGTATCTGTTCGGCACTTGCAGTTACCGCAAAGCTAAAGCCTGCATTCGTTATGGCGCTTTCGGTTATTGCAGTAACTACTCTAGCAAACTTTGTGATCTCACTTATGAGAAACACAATCCCTCCACGTATCCGTATCATCGTGCAACTTGTTGTGGTTGCAGCCCTTGTAATCCTTGTAGACCAAGTGCTAAAGGCATATGTCTACGATGTGAGCAAGCAGCTATCGGTATTCGTTGGTCTTATTATCACTAACTGTATCATTATGGGTCGCCTTGAGGCATTTGCTATGGGTAACAAACCATTCCCATCTGTACTTGACGGTCTAGGCTCTGGTATCGGTTATGGTCTGATTCTGATTATTGTGGGCTTTGTGCGTGAGCTATTTGGTTCGGGTACACTATGGGGTTACCAAGTTATCCCAGAGGCACTATATGAGGCAGGGTATATGAACAATGGCCTTGTGATCTTACCTCCAATGGCACTTATCATCACAGGTATTATTATCTGGGTGCATCGTGCTAAGAATAAAGAGCTTCAAGAGAAGTAGGTATCACCATTTGCTACACAAAAAAAGAACACTAAATAATGGAAAATCTATTAAGTATATTTGTAAGGTCAATCTTTATTGACAATATGGTCTTCGCATTCTTCTTCGGAATGTGTTCATATATTGCGGTCTCTAAGACCGTTAAGACCGCTATGGGTCTAGGTATCGCTGTTATCTTCGTGATGATCGTTACTGTGCCTATTAACTTCCTTCTGAATCAGTATGTCCTTGAACCGGGAGCACTTAGTTGGCTGTCGCCGTCATTTGCTGACGTAGACCTTAGCTTCCTTAGCTTTATTATATTCATTGCAGTTATCGCCTCGATCGTGCAGCTAGTGGAGATGATCGTAGAGAAGTTCTCGCCAGCGCTATATAGCTCGCTGGGTATCTTCCTACCGCTTATCGCCGTTAACTGTGCTATCCTTGGGGGATCGCTATTTATGCAGGAGAGAGCATACGCCAACATCGGTGAGGCATCTGTATTCGCACTTGGCTCTGGTATCGGTTGGTGGTTGGCGATTATCGGTATCGCTGCTATCCGCGAGAAGTTAACCTACTCGCAGATTCCGGGACCTCTTAAGGGTGCAGGTATCACATTTATCGTAACTGGCCTTATGGGTATGGCCTTTATGATATTTATGGGTATCAAACTATAACTTTACTTCAAACGAGGAATAAAAAAAGAAGAATTAGATATGGAATATATTGTAATTATTGCGGCCATTGCGGCCTTTTTGGCAATAGTGCTGCTACTAGTCATAGTGCTGCTATATGCCAAGAGTAAACTAATGCCAAGCGGCAAGGTAACCCTCGATGTAAACTCTGGTGAGAGGGTACTTGAGGTAGAGGCAGGCTCGACACTACTTTCAACACTTAGCGATGAGGGTATCTTCCTTCCATCTGCTTGTGGTGGTGGCGGTTCGTGCGGTATGTGTAAGGTTCAAGTGCTTGAGGGCGGTGGAGAGATCCTTCCAACTGAGACCAACTTCTTTACACGTAAAGAGCAGCAAGAGAAGTGGAGACTCGGTTGTCAGGTGAAGGTTAAGGAGAGTATGAAGCTCCATATCGAGCCTGAGGTACTTGGAGTTAAGAAGTGGGAGTGTGAGGTTGTATCTAACCACAACGTTGCTACATTCATTAAAGAGTTTATCGTTAAACTTCCAGAGGGTGAGACCCTTGACTTTAGAGCAGGTGGATATATCCAAATCGATGTACCTAAGTACGATATCGACTTCTCTAAGGATATTGACGTTGAAGAGGAGTATCGTGAGGATTGGGACAAGATGAATATCTGGTCACTAAAGGCTGTAAACAAAGAGGAGACATATCGTGCTTACTCAATGGCTAACCACCCAGCTGAAGGTAATATCGTGATGCTTAATATTCGTATTGCTACTCCACCTTGGGATAGAGCCGCTTGCGACTTCCAAAAGGTATCGCCGGGTGTATGTTCGAGCTATATCTTCTCTCGCAAACCAGGCGATAAGGTTACCATCTCAGGCCCTTACGGTGAGTTCTTTATGAGAGAGACTCCAAACGAAAAGATGTTTATCGGTGGTGGTGCAGGTATGGCACCTATGCGCTCGCATATCTTTGACCTATTCCTAACTAAGAAGTGGGACAAGAAGGCTACATTCTGGTACGGTGCACGCTCACTTCGTGAGATGTTCTACCTAGATGACTACAACCACATTGCTGAGAACTTCCCGAACTTTGAATATACAGTTGCCCTTAGTGAACCACTTCCAGAGGACAATTGGACAGGTAAGACAGGATTTATTCACCAAGTAATCTACGACGAATACCTTAAGCACCACTCTGCGCCAGAGGATATCGAGTACTACCTATGCGGTCCTCCAATGATGATCGATGCAGTAGTAGCTATGCTAGATTCACTAGGTGTGCCGCCGGAGAATATACTATATGACAACTTCGGTAGCTAGTCTTAGAGCTGAATAATAAGTGAATTTTGGCACTTCCCTCGTTCTGCGTTTCGGTCACGTACTTTAGTACGCTCCCTCACTTGAACTTCACGAAGCCCCAAACTTCATCTTATTATT
>CAYJFH010000093.1:0-7256 GCA_964369485.1 uncultured Rikenellaceae bacterium
AAAAAAGAGTTGAATCCCACGAAGGGGTTTTCAACTCTTTTTTGCTATAGAATATACGATAGAAATCCTTGTTAATATAGCAGATACTTCTCCCTTATTGGCATAAACCACTCGTGGGCACTAAGCCACCACTCCTCGATCTCTGGAGTTACCCTATATCCTGCATCCTCGAACCTCTCACGTAGCTCCGAGCTACCAAGTACCTTATCATACATCGATATGCGGTCAGCCTTAGCAAGTGTAAATGGATTCTTCTCAGGGTACATATCTATAATTTCCTCTAGGGCATAGAGTCCAAGTAGGGTGATAGGTGCGCTCTGAAAATCAGTGATATGCACCTGCACGCCGTGAACCGACATCCCCTTCTTACTGCCATAGTATGGTTTATAGTGTATAGGGCGGAATATAACCCCCTCAATGCCTCTGCTATTAAGTCTACCAGCTAGAGCCTCGGCATCGTCTATCCACTCGGCACCAAATAGCTCAAATGGCATAGTGTATCCGACCCCAATATTTAGCGTTTGGAGCTCACCAACCATTCCCGTTACGGGATAGAGTAGTGCTGTGCGCCACTGTGGAATATGCGGAGACGTTGGTACCCACTCTAGGCCTGTTGCATCCCACTGCGATGAGCGCATCCAACCAACCATACTTACAACAGTAAGGTTTGTAGGCTCTGCCTTTAAAAAACCTTCGCCAACATATAACCTCGCTAGTTCACCAACTGTCATACCGTGGAGGTATGGCACGTTGTACTTACTCACAAAGCTAGAGTAGCCACTCTTCACTCCATCGCCCTCTACCTTACTTCCACCCACGGGGTTTGGTCTGTCGAGGACAATAAAATCTAGGCCACTCTCTCCTGCCGCCTCTATTGCAAGGCCAAGGGTTGAGATAAATGTATAGGAGCGTGAACCTATATCGGCGATGTCGAATACAAGTGCATCGAGGCCAGAGAGCATCTCGGGCTTTGGCTTCATACCATTACCATAGAGGCTATAGACCATTGCTCCCGTAGCGGCATCTCTAACGTTGCTCACCACCTCGCCAGCCTCGATATCGCCCCTAACGCCATGCTCTGGAGCAAATAGCGCTACGAGTTCAACTCCCGCTGCTCTCGCCTCGAGTGAGCTGAGTATATCGATAGTGGAGCGTAACGATTGATTAACTCCCGTAGGGTTGGTAATCAGTCCAATACGCTTTCCTCTAAGCTGTTCAAATCCGTTTGCCTCTAATACGTCAATGCCAGTGAGCACCTGAGAGCTCACTGACATTGAAGAGAGAAGTAATAGTAAAATTACAAGGTTTTTTATCATATTTTTTTGCTTTAGTTACTACTTTAGAGTAGTGAGTATGCAACAGTTAGTCCAGCCATAACGATAGCCACCATACTCATAAGTTTAATAAGGATATTTAGTGATGGACCACTAGTATCTTTGAATGGGTCACCCACCGTATCGCCAGTAACTGTCGCCTTGTGAGTCTCTGAACCCTTACCGCCGAAGTGTCCCTCCTCTACATACTTCTTAGCATTGTCCCAAGCGCCGCCCGAGTTTGCCATAAAGATTGCAAGTACGAATCCTGCACCAAGGCCACCAACTAGTAGCCCCATAACACCAGCAACACCGAAGATTACACCCGTTAGGATTGGAGTTAGGATAGCTAGAATAGATGGGAATAGCATCTCACGCTGAGCACCCTTTGTAGATATTTCAACGCAACGTGCGTAGTCAGGTGTACCTTCGCCAGTAAGGATACCTTTGATTTCACGGAATTGACGGCGAACCTCCTCGACCATAGATTGAGCAGCACGTCCAACTGCATTCATCGTTAGACCGCAGAATACAAATGCCATCATCGAGCCGATAAATACACCGATAAGTACCTTAGGGTTCATTAGGTTCACGCCGTAGTACTCCATAAAGTCAGGAATCTGAGCCTCGGCAACATTTACCACACGGCCAGCGATATCTATAGTAGTCTGCCCGATATGGATAAGACCGATCTTAATCTCCTCGATATATGATGCAAGTAGTGCAAGGGCAGTAAGTGCCGCCGAACCGATAGCAAAGCCCTTACCAGTAGCAGCAGTGGTGTTTCCAAGTGCATCGAGTGCGTCGGTGCGCTTGCGAACCTCTTTGTCAAGTCCTGCCATCTCTGCATTACCGCCAGCATTGTCAGCGATAGGGCCATAGGCGTCAGTTGCAAGGGTGATACCCAGAGTCGATAGCATACCAACAGCAGCAATACCGATACCGTATAGACCTTGTGAAAGACTCTCTGCGCTAAGTAGTGTATCGAATGCAAAGCCATTAGCACATAGGAATGCGATGATAATAGCCGCAGCGATAGTGATAACTGGAATAGCGGTAGATAGCATACCTAGGCCGATACCCGAGATAATAACCGTTGCAGGGCCAGTCTCGCCACTCTTTGCAACCTTTTGTGTCGGTTTGAATGAGTGCGATGTATAGTACTCAGTTGCCTGTCCGATAATAATACCTGCAACAAGACCCGTAATTACTGAGAATGATAGCCCTATCCAATTCTCAATACCTAAGATATATAGAATTGGGAATGTACACAGAGCAATAAGTATAGAGCTAACGTTCACCCCAAGGCCTAGTGAGCCAAGTAGTTGCTTCATAGTTGCACCCTCCTTAGTGCGAACGAGGTAGATACCCAGAATTGATAGTAGGATACCAACAGCCGCAATAACCATAGGGGCGAATACGGCGTTTAACTGAGCATCGCCACCCTGCATAGAGTATGCCGCAGCACCTAGAGCCGCAGTAGCTAGAATCGAGCCACAGTAGCTCTCATATAGGTCAGCACCCATACCTGCCACGTCACCCACGTTATCACCAACGTTATCGGCGATAGTTGCAGGGTTTCTTGGGTCATCCTCAGGGATACCAGCCTCTACCTTACCTACAAGGTCAGCTCCAACATCTGCCGCCTTGGTGTAGATACCACCACCAACTCTAGCGAATAGCGCCTGAGTAGATGCGCCCATACCGAATGTTAGCATCGTGGTTGTCATAACTACTAGCTTCTCGCCATCGGCAAGGCCACTCTCGAAGTAGTCAAGGATTAGGTACCAAATAGAGATATCTAGTAGGCCAAGACCTACCACTGTAAGGCCCATTACTGCTCCCGAGCGGAATGCAACTTTAAGGCCACGATTTAGTGATTCCGAGGCAGCCTGAGCTGTACGAGCCGAGGCGTATGTAGCAGTCTTCATACCGATATAGCCAGCAAGGCCAGAGAATAGACCCCCTGATAGGAATGCGAATGGCACCCAGCGGTTCTGAACCTCTAGGCCATAGGCCAAGAATGCGAAGAATGCCACTAGTACAAGGAATACCCAGCCCACGACTCTATATTGTTGGCGAAGGTATGCCATAGCGCCCTTACGTACGTGTAGCGCGATAGTCTTCATCTTATCTGTGCCCTCGCTTTGGCGCTTCATCTGCACGAAGAAGTACCGAGCGAATAGCAGGGCAATGATTGATGCGGCTGGAATCAGCCAAAAGATTGTAGAAATTTCCATAGTTGGTAAATTGTTTTTTTTAGTTGATTAATCTGCAGTAAAATATATTTAGGGTCACTTTACTTAGATATAAAGGTATAAAGAAAGGTTTGAATTAACAAATTTTTTCTGCCATTTTTTAGCTACAGTAATATGTAGTGAGAGGAGGGCAACCATAGCGTTACCCTCCTCTCTGATATAGCTATATCTGCCCTACTAAAACTTAGAGGATATAAATAGTGCTGAGGCTACACCCAGAAATAGAGTAGATAGGTAGATAGTGCGCCTATGTAGAAGCGATCCTACTATATGCACTAGTGCAGAGACAAGAGCCGTAAAGCCTGCCAATAGGTATGCCCACCTAATAATCTCGTGAAGGAGCGTGCTGTTAATACCCAGTAGCCCCACAACCACCGAAATCGCTAGGGTAGCTAGCAATAGAACAATCGCACTATTAATAGTGGTTATTGCGCAAGATTTACTCCTGTCGTTTAGTTTGAATTTTAGTCCTTGCATAAAAATATCTTGGTTTAAAGTTAGTTAAATCAATTAGCTTTTTTATTGATGAGGTAAAGTTAATGATAAACTTCGATATGGGCAATTCTATTTGGTAATGGGCAAAAAGATTTATAAATTTGAATTAAGGTAGAGATATTAGTTTAGTGGTATTTATAGTAGTGAGTAGGTTGTAAAGTATATGTAAAGTTCTATATCTATCAATTATCAAGTCAGAATTTCACCGTTAATTAATACCTATAATATGAAAAAAATAACCACACTACTGTTGCTATTATTACTTATCTGTAGCTGCCAAAATGATAAGATCTCTATCTTGCAGAAGAGCGTAGAGAGATCTAAGAGTATTCAAAATGGTATCTATACGGCTACAAAGCAGCTGAAGATGATCTCAGATGTTGATACTCTAACCTTCTCGATGCAAACTCGCTTCGAAAAGGACTATAGCGACTCTATCTATGGCTTTAAATTTAACTCGCTACTTAGTGAGCCTCGAATGGGTGAGATTAGAGTAATATACTCTAACGGTGAGTTATCACAAATAGTGGGTGATTCTATCGGTAGTACTATGTCTAATAGTGGATTCGATTTGAAGAAAAATCCTGCATTCAGACCATTCACACTTATAGAGTCAATAGATATTTACCCTATTGAAGTGGTGCTTAATGATAAGAGTATATGGAAGGATGTAGAGCTTGTAGGTACAGAGAAGGTAAACAATTGGGAGTGTTACCTTATCGAGTTAGATCTCCCTGCACATTATAGTCAAAGTGCTCTATCTCAAGTAGGTTATTTAGCTGGGCTTACCTATAGGTTTTGGATAAAGAGAGATGACTATACAATAGTACAGCATAGCGTAACAACAAAAGTAGATATCAATGGTCAAGCATTAGAGCAGTATGAGAAGCACACTCTAACAGACTACGAGTTCAATAATTTAGGGGATAGCTCTTGCTTTGATGCTCAAGGGCAATTTAAGCATATTGATTTTTTACGTCCTGAACCTCTACGCTCTAAGCATATCCCGCTGGGGAGCACCACACCCGAGTGGAGAGGGTTAAGCGCTACAGGTAATGAGATCAGCTCATCTGACTACCAAGGGAAATTACTCTTAATAGACTTCTTCTTTACCTCTTGTCCTCCTTGCATTGAGTCACTACCATTCTTGACATCCCTAAATAGAAAGTATAGGGATGAGGGTTTGGAGATGTGCGGTATTAATACCTTGGTTATTGAGAAAGAGAATATAGATTTATTCATCAAAGAGCATAATATCGAGTATCCCATAATCAGCAATGGCATCTCCATCTCCAATCTCTTTAATTGCTATAACTACCCAACCACCTATCTAATTGATAGAGATGGCACGGTACTATACCGTCACAGTGGCTCGTACTCCTCAGCAGAGGAGAAGAGGTTAGAGAGGTTGATTAAAGAAAATCTATAATTAATAATTATAAACTATATGGGTAAAAGTGCGTAGAGTTATCTAAGTAGAAAGAATACTGCCGCGCCTGCAATGTAGCCGATAATGGCAAGTAGTGAGAAGCGCTTTAGGTAGTAGCCAAACGAGAGCTTCTCCATACCCATAACTGTTACCCCCGTAGCTGAGCCTATGATCAGTAGCGATCCGCCAGTAACGGCACAGTATGCCAGAAAAGTCCAGAACTCTGAGTTAGCCATATATACCCCTGCCTCGGCAACTGGGTACATACCTTGGGTTGCTGCCACTAGGGCAACGTTATCGACAAATGAGCTCATAACACCGATAACGCCTGCCATAACTAGCGGGTCATCAAATGTACTCTCGAGTGCCGCGCCAACCTCGCCTAGGGTGCCTGCAACCTTCATCGCCCCAACGCTCATAAGTATCCCTAGGAAGAACATCAGCGTGCTCATATCTATGCGAGCAAATACATTCCCGAGCCTAAATTGTGTGGACTCAGCGGTGTTGCCCCCAGTCTTACTGTACATTCTGTCGGTGTAGACCCATACAATTGAAACACCAAGTAGGATACTCATATATGGTGGTAGTCCTGTTGCTTGTTGGAATAGTGGTACAGATGCCATTGTGCCAACGGCAAGTACTAGCATCATTACTCTGTGAACCTTAGGTATCTCTACAAGTGCTCCATCCATTGCGCTCTGATCATTAAGTGGTTCGATAGTCTCACCTCGCTTAAAGTAGAGTAGATTTGCTAGTAGTAGCGGAGCTACCATACAGGTGATGGCTGGGAGTATTAGGGTTGCCACTTGGTGGCCAGCCGATATATTGCCGCCCGTCCATAGTAGGATGGTGGTAACATCCCCAACGGGAGAGAACGATCCCCCTGCATTGGCTGCTATTATGACCATTGAGGCGTAGATCCACCTAGTTGGTTGATCAGCGACAAACTTACGCAGTAGCGCTATGATAATCACTGCAGTGGCTATATTATCTAGTATTGCCGAGAGTATAAAGGTGAGTATTGATAGTATCCACAGTAACTTTCGTTTATTTAGTGTCTTTATAGATTGGGATAGCACCCTAAATCCTCCATGCACATCTACAAGCTCAACGAGTACTAGCGCCCCCATAACGAAGAATATTGTCTCGCTCACAGCGCCTAGGTGCTCATCGACAACCATAGAGTCAACCGGTATGCCATAGAGTGCTAGTAGCACCCACATCACAACGCTCATAAGTAGAGCAGTGGCAGATTTATTGATTCCGATCTTATCCTCGAAGGCCACCATTGCGACCCCTATGATAAATACGCAGATTAGGATTAGTGAGAGTTCCATAGATTTTATAGTTGGTAAAGATTACAGGATATAAGTGGTCAACTAAAGCAAAGATAGTGCTTTTTTTATAAAATAAGAGAGAGTTCCCAAATAAATGGAAACTCTCTCTTATTGGAATGGTAGAGATTAAACTCTCTACTAATCAAAATCTCTTTAGATTACTCAGCAGTTGGAGTAACTGAAACGTAAGATTTACCTTCGCTACGCTTCTTGAAACATACTGTTCCGTCCACTAGAGCGAATAGTGTGTGATCTTTACCGCAACCTACATTCTCGCCAGCGTTGTGCTTTGTGCCTCTCTGACGAACAATGATGTTACCAGCTTTACATACTTGACCACCGAATAGTTTAACGCCTAGACGCTTGCTTTCTGATTCACGGCCGTTCTTTGAACTACCTACACCTTTTTTGTGTGCCATTTCTT
>CAYJFH010000094.1:0-7158 GCA_964369485.1 uncultured Rikenellaceae bacterium
TTGCTTAATTATAGTGATTCAGAGGAGCCAAGCTATAGAAACTTTATGGGGGATGGCTCCACCGCCTGAGTCGGTGCGTTCTCGCACCCGGGTTCATTTCTTCGCTCCGATTGCGTGGCACTCCTAGTCGTCGCCCCTTACACAACCTTGCTATGGTATGCACCTTGCTTCATTAAATAGTGCTCATAGTCAAGCTAGAGAAATTTAGTAGCGGGGCGACCGACCCCATGGTCGGCCCGCTTATCAGCGGAACCTCCCTCGGTCGCCCCTCGCACAACCTTGCTTAGTTAAACTGCTGTAGCAAAATAGTTGGGCTTCGCCGCAACCATTTTGTTTTTATGATTGGACTGGTTCACCTTTCAGGCTCACTTACTTTTTTTCTTTTTTTTCGCGTCCCGCGGGGGGCGAAGTTTTCTATGGTTTAGTTTGTAATAGTAGAGCCAGCACTGCATTGATTAAACTGCCTCACGCTGACCACTATTACAAAAAAAGCGGCAGTACTACCTATCTCTTAAGTGTAGTACTGCCGCTGTAGATCTGCTTTTAAAAGGACTTATAGTCTTGCAAGCATATTCTTTACATTGTTCTCAATACGCTCCTCGATACCATCAGTATCAGCAGGGATGAACTTCTCGCCAACGATATTTTCGTAAAGCTCGATGTAGCGCTGAGAAACGCTAGTGATAAACTCGTCACTTAGCTCAGGCATAGTGTCGCCCTCACGGCCTTGGAAATCGTGCTCCATAAGCCACTCACGTAGGAACTCCTTGCTTAGTTGGTGTTGATCTTCGCCAGCTGCAAATCTCTCTTCGTAACCTTCGCTATAGAAGTAGCGAGATGAGTCTGGAGTGTGGATTTCGTCGATTAGGTAGATCTTACCGTCCTTCTTACCGAACTCATACTTAGTGTCAACAAGGATAAGGCCACGCTCAGCTGCCATCTCTTGTCCACGTCTAAATAGCTCTAGTGAGTACTTCTCTAGTTGGATATAGTCCTCTTCGCTAACGATACCTTGCGCTAGGATCTCCTCGCGTGAGATATTCTCGTCGTGTAGGCCAAGCTCAGCCTTTGTAGTTGGAGTAAGGATCGGCTCTGGGAATCTTTGGTGCTCCTTCATTCCATCAGGAATTGCAACGCCGCAGATCTCTCTTGCGCCCTTCTTGTAGTCTCTCCACGAGCTACCTGTAAGGTATCCACGAACGATCATCTCCACTGCGAATGGCTCACAACGGTAACCAACAGTTACCTGTGGGTCTGGAGATGCGATCTTCCAGTTAGGGCAGATATCTGAAGTTGCATCTAGGAACTTCGCTGCGATTTGGTTAAGCACCTGTCCCTTGTGAGGCACACCTTTAGGTAGTACAACGTCAAATGCAGATACTCTATCGCTTACAACCATTGCAAGTAGCTCTTCGCCAATGCTGTACACGTCACGAACCTTACCAACGTATAGGTTCTTTTGATTTTCAAATTTAAAGTCTGTCTTTACAAGTGCTTTCATTATCTTTATTTAATTGTTTAAATGGGTTACTTTTCACTTTAAGGTGCAAAGTTAGTGATAATTTTTGTTTTTCTATATAAGTTAACTTATCTTTGTTAGGAGTCATTATATATAAAACGACAAAAATATGGGGAAATTTATATACGCAATCCTTGTGCTTGCCTCTATGGCTATTCTGCCGTGTAGGGGGCAGCAAAATATTATTCTAGACACTGACTTTGGGGGTGATGCCGATGACCTCGGAGCGCTTATTATGCTTAATCATCTTAGTGATCAGGGACAGTGCAATCTCCTCTCTATAATGGTATGTGCTAATGAACACGACGCAGTAGCGGCAGTAGATGCCACAAACCTATACTATGACAATGAGTTTCCAATCGCTACCTCTACATACTCCACCTACCATAATAAAAATTGGTATAATAGGGAGATTGCCTCTAAGTTTCTCCATAGGGTAACAAATAGCGAAGTGCCGCTTGCAACGGCTAAGTATCGTGAGTTATTGGTAGCTGCCGAGGATGGAACTATTCAGATCGTGACCGTTGGCCCACTAAATAATATAAGGGATCTACTGCAGAGTGCGCCCGATTCAATATCGCCACTTAGTGGTTCGGAGCTCGTTGCTCAGAAGGTAAAAGGCTTTACTATAATGGGTGGTAGATTCCCGAGCGGGGAGCAGGAGTGGAATTTCTATGGTAATATGCCCGGAGTTACTAAGTGGGTGGTCGAAAACCTCGAAGTGCCCGTGACCTTTGTAGGAGCAGAGGTTGGAGATGCGCTGCCAATCGGCAGGGAGTTCAATGAACTCAAGAGCCATAACCCACTGTCTGTTGGGTTTCTATACTTCAGTGAATTTGCGCCGTGGAAGAGTGCGGAGTTTAAGGGTGAGATACTCGATAACTCATCGTTCGACCAAGTAGCGCTGCTGCACGCCATCTATGGTGATAACTACGGACTGTGGGATATCTCGCCAGCAGGTGTATGCTCTGTTAGCGAAGATGGCGAGACCACGTGGAGTGAATCTGCGGACGGAGACCACCGATACCTTATTATAAATGGAGGTAGAGAGGAACTTAGGGCTAAACTACTAGAGCTAATGACCCGAGAGCTAGAGTAGGGGAGTCCTAGATCCCATACTATTCTGTACCCTTCTCTTCGTATGCCTTGACGATCTTACCTACAAGCGGGTGGCGTAGGATATCTCGTGCCTCGAACTTTATTGCCGAGATTCCACCTATATCAGATAGCCTATTTATGGCAAACTCTAACCCAGAGCGTTGAGACGATGGAAGGTCGATTTGGGTCATATCACCCGTGATCAGGAACTTGGCATTGCGCCCCATACGAGTAAGGAACATCTTTAGCTGCTCGCTAGTGGTGTTCTGTGCCTCATCTAGTATTACCACTGCATTATCAAGGGTTCTACCACGCATATAGGCAAGTGGTGCGATTTGAATTATACCCTCGTCGATAAATTCGTTGAGCTTTGCACGTGGGAGCATGTCCTCTAGTGCATCATATAGTGGTTGTAGGTATGGATCTAGCTTCTCCTTCATATCCCCGGGTAGGAAACCGAGCTTCTCGCCAGCCTCGACAGCAGGACGGGTAAGTATAATCTTCTTTACCTCCTTGTTCTTCAGCGAGCGTACCGCTAGAGCGATGGCGGTGTAGGTCTTACCACTACCAGCAGGGCCTACAGCAAATATCATATCGCAAGAGGAGTAGTCCTTTACTAGTTGCTTCTGTGCAGGGGTCTTTGCCTTAACAGGTGCGCCATTATTACCGTATAGTATAAGGTCATTACTCTCCACTCCCTTGCCTTCGCTAAGTTTAGAGACCTGCTTCTTCGCACTACGAATAGGGCTCTCGTCTACCATAGCATCTATAATCTCTGGCGATAGGTGGCCGTACTTCTGGTAGTAGGCGGTGAGTTGATCTAGGGTCTCCTCATACTTCTTCATCTGATCCTCGGAGCCCATAATGCGAATTGATGAGCCACGCACTACAACCCTTAGTAGTGGGAACTTGCCATTGAGGTGGTTAATGTTTGAGCCAGCTGCGCCAAAGAAGTCTACGATTGATATAACTTGCGGTTGAAGGATCTTTTCCAATTGTCTTGCAGTTTGTTTGTGTCAATAATGTTAACTCTAGAAATATGCTCAAAAGTATTATATTTTTACGACTTTACAAAGTAGTGGAGGATAAAAAATAGAAAAAAAAGTGTGGTGATGTTGGCTATAATGAGAAAAAGTACTATCTTTGCACCTCGCAAAATTATATAGTATCAACCAAAAACAATTAAAAAACAGTGGATTCACTAAGTTACAAAACAGTTTCTGCTAATGCCGCAACGGTTACAAAGAACTGGTACGTTATCGACGCTACCGATGTAGTTCTTGGTCGCCTAAGCTCGCAAGTAGCTAAGATTCTTCGTGGTAAGAACAAACCAAATTACACACCTCACGTAGATTGTGGTGACAACGTCATTATTGTAAACGCTCACAAAGTTCGCCTAACAGGTAAGAAGATGACCGACAAACAATATGTACGTCACACTAACTACCCAGGTGGTCAACGTCTAACAACTCCAAAGGAGTACCTAGCTAAAAAGCCAGAATTCCTAGTAGAGCACGCAATCAAAGGTATGCTTCCTAAGACTCGTCTTGGTGCAGCTATCTACCGCAACCTATTTGTTTACACTACTGCTGAGCACCCACACGCCGCTCAACAGCCAGTGGAACTAAAAGTAAGTGACATTAAATAATTTTTAAATAACAGTAAATGAGTCAAGTTATTAACGCCGTAGGCCGCCGCAAGAGCGCAGTAGCCCGTGTGTACCTTAAACCAGGTAACGGCACAATCAAAATCAACAACCGTCCAGTAGAGGAGTACTTCCCACTAGAAATCCTTCAATTCGTAGTTCGCCAGCCATTCTCAGTAAGTGAGACTGAAGGCTCTTTTGATGTAACTATCAACCTTGCAGGTGGTGGTATCAAAGGTCAAGCAGAGGCTGCTCGTCTAGGTATCTCTCGTTGTCTTATCCAAGCAAACGAAGAGCTTAGAGGTTCACTTAAGAAGGCAGGCTTCCTTACTCGTGACTCTAGAGTTGTTGAGCGTAAGAAACCAGGTCGTCCGGGTGCACGTAAGCGTTTCCAATTCTCGAAACGTTAATCACCTTTTCGAACACATTATATACGCACAGGAGGCGGTATAAACCTTGTACAGACTGCTTGATTTTAAGCACTACTATATAGGTTGCCCCACCTGCGATACAAGAATCCTAAGGGACTGAAAATAATAGTATCACTACCCTTTGGGATTGATTTTTAAGAGTAAAAAAATAAACAAGACAAAACAATGGCAAATAATACATCATTTGAACAATTGCTAGAGGCTGGAGTACACTTTGGCCACCTAAAACGCAAGTGGAATCCTAAAATGGCTCCTTATATCTTTATGGAGAAGAACGGAATCCACATCATCGATCTGCACAAAACTGCACTTATGGTTGATACAGCAGCAGAGGCACTTCGTCAAATTGCAAGATCAGGTCGCAAAGTACTTTTCGTTTCAACAAAAAAACAAGCTAAAGAAGTTGTAGCTCAAAGAGCTGGAGCAGTAGCTATGCCTTTCGTAACTGAGCGTTGGGCTGGTGGTATGCTTACTAACTTCCCAACAATCCGTAAAGCTATCAAGAAGATGGCATCTATCGATAAGATGGCAGCGGATGGCACATTCGATAACTTCTCTAAGCGTGAAAAGCTACAAATTAGCCGCTCAAGAGCTAAACTAGAGAAAAACCTTGGCTCAATCGCAGACCTGACTCGCCTGCCAGCAGCACTTTTCGTTATCGACGTTCAAAAAGAGCACAATGCCGTTAAGGAAGCTAAGAAGCTAGGTATCCCAGTATTCGCTATGGTTGATACTTGTTGTGACCCAGCTCCAATCGATTACGTAATCCCAGCAAACGATGACGCTAGCAGCTCAATCGACGCTATCCTTTCAGTAGTATGTGGTGCAATCGCCGAAGGCCTTGCAGAGCGCAAACTAGAGAAGGCTAACGAAGAGGCAGCAGGTGCTTCAGCAGCAGAGGCTGCAGAGGGTGGTGCACGTCGCACTCGTACTCGCAAAGCAGTAGCTAAAAAAGTTGAAGAGGTAGAGAAAGAAGTAGAAGCAATCGTTGCAGCGTCTGAAGAGGCAGCAGCTGAGTAATTTCTAAAAGAATCTTCTTTTTGAACACTCTTGTAACTTACAAGAAAAAGAGAAAACTATATTTATAATAGAATAAGAGTGGATAGCGTTGAAGGTAGCGACATTATAGTTGGCTAAATTATTTTCGACTATCCACTTTTTTCAAATTAAACGACTTTACAAAACAATGGAAATTAAAGCAGCAGACGTAGCAAAACTACGTAAAATGACAGGTGCAGGTATGATGGACTGCAAAAATGCACTTATCGAAGCAGAAGGTGATTTTGATCGTGCTCAAGAGATTATCCGTGAGAAGGGTAAACTTATTGCAGCTAAGCGTTCAGACAGAACTGCAACTGAAGGTGTTGTAGTATCTCACGTAGAGGCAGGTAAAGCTTACATGCTTTGTCTAGCTTGTGAGACTGACTTCGTAGCTAAAGGTGAAGAGTTCGGTGCAGCAGCTAAGGCATTCCTTGCAGAGGCAGTTGCAGCTGACGCAGCAGACCTAGAGACTCTAAACGCTAAAGTTGCTGATAGAGCTACTGAACTATCTGGTAAGACAGGTGAGAAGATTGAGGTTGCACACTACTCAAGAATTGAGGCTCCAATGTGCGTTACTTACATCCACATGAACAACAAACTTGGTACTATCCTAGGTTTCGACAAAGAGATCTCTGAAGAAGTAGCAAGAGACGTTGCTATGCAAGCAGCTGCAATGGCTCCAGTATCTATCTCTGAGGCTGACTGTCCAGCTGAGATCCTTGCTTCTGAGCACAAGATCGGTATGGAGCAAGCTCGCCTAGAGGGCAAACCAGAGCAAATGCTTGAGATGATCGCTAACGGTAAAGTTAAGAAGTTCCTTTCTGAGAACACTCTACTTAACCAATCACTAGTTAAGGACAACAAGAAGACTGTTGCTACTTACCTAGAGGAGAACGGTGGTGCTACTGTTGTAGCTTACAAGCGTTTCTCTCTTAACGACTAATTATAGGCCTCTTCTAGGCATATAAATAAGATAAAGACGGGTACTTCGAATATGAAGTATCCGTTTTTTTTGTATCTTTGTGGTGCTTAAGTAATATTTATTAATAAATAAAACATATCAATACAATGGAAAAGAGTAAAGTATTAGAGGTGATGCAGAGTGCAGGTGAACCTCTAAATGCAGGTAAGATTGTTGAGCTTTCAGGGCTAGACAGAAAGGTCGTAGATAAGGCTATGAAGGATCTAAAGACAGAGGGTGCGATTGTATCTCCTAAGCGTTGCTACTGGGAGCCAGCGAAGTAACCCTTCCTTTATTTGTAATTAATTTAGCATTCCATATGGAATGCTTTTTTTTTGCCTATTAAATTATTGCATTATTCAATCTGTCGAGGGCCTACATCATCACGGTGCTTTTTCCCCAGCTCCCTTAGGGTCGATGAGCCCACCAACTTCTTGGGCCGTTTCGCACTTGTAAAATTCTT
>CAYJFH010000095.1:0-7087 GCA_964369485.1 uncultured Rikenellaceae bacterium
AACTACCTCTTTTTTCATTTCCGCCCCCATTGTCTGGGTAGTGCGGAGAGAGAGGGATTCGAACCCCCGGACCCGTGAAGATCAATGGTTTTCAAGACCACCGCATTCGACCACTCTGCCATCTCTCCGGGCACAAAAGTACTACATTTTTTATTATTACCAAAAAAAAAGTAAAAAATATCATAAAAAATTTCGATTCTTTCTCAAAATCGATAAGGATAAGCACCGTTGCCCTCACCGAGCGACCATACAAACAACCATAAAAACAACCATAAAAACGGCCATAGCAGAGGCTATGAAGTGTAAACTAGCACTTCCTTAACCATTGAACTAGTAAAATTATTGTTACCTTTGCACTTAACCATGATAGAACAGACAACAAATAGCAAGGAGCAGAGGGAGTTTGCATCGGCGAGTATAACAAAATTAGTACTTAAATTTGGACTACCCGGGGCACTTGGGATGCTACTTGCGGGGATGCAGGCGATTATAGACGGACTCTTTATCGGGAGGTACGTCGGTGGCGATGCGCTCGCGGCAGTAAATATCGTAATGCCGACCTACTCTGCAATTGTGGCTGCTTGCGTGGTTATCGGTATCGGTGCGCTCACTGTAATGGGTATGAGCCAAGGCACTGGCAATACCTCTCGAGCAAATTCAGCACTTAAGAGTGCCTTTATACTACTTCTAGCACTAACATCCTTAGCCTCGCTTCTATTTATCCTCTTTGCTGACCCTATCTCTGCTTTTATGGGTGCAGACGCAGTTCTAATCGAGGGTTCGTCAACATACCTCTCTACCCTATCGTGGTTCCTCCCTCCAATAGCAATTACCTTTATGGGGGACTACTACCTCCGTGCAGTGGGCAAACCAATTGAGGGGCTCTGTCTAATCGCCACAACCGTTATTCTAAACATTCTACTGGACTACATCCTAATTGCTCGCTATGGAATGGGGCTTAATGGGGCAGCGATTGCCACTGGCAGTTCATTTCTGATAACTTCTCTCTTTGCACTATTCTTTATGCTCAGAGCAAAGCAAGGCATCACCCTGCGCCAAGGGTCATTTAGCTGGAAACTTATCGGCAAGATGGCATATAATGGCTCTTCTGAGGGGGTATCTGAGATCTCGGCAGGGGTTACTCAACTAGTCTTTAATATTGCGATGATGAAGTATATCGGCAGTGATGGCGTTGCGGCCTTCGCCACTGTAAACTACGTGCTTATAACAGCTATTCTTATCCTTGTGGGTATCTCCAATGGCCTTGTGCCTATTATCTCCTACGCCTATGGGGCAGGTAACTTTAAGAGGCTAATTTCGGTGGTTAGAGCAAATATCATAACCAACGGCATAGTTGGGGTTATATCATTTATGGTGCTATTCTTTGGTGCTGAATTGATAATATCACCATTCTTCACAGATGGCGATATAAAGGTTTTAGAGACTGCTGTAATGGGTGCAAAGATCGTTGCATTCGCACTACTCTTTAACGGCATAAATATAGCTATATCGAGTCTCTTTACCGCCATTGGCGATGCTGGCCGCTCGGTGATAGTCTCTGCCTTGCGTGGCCTTGTACTTATAACCACAGGTATCTACACCCTACCCCTTATTCTAGGCCTAGATGGAGTATGGCTATCTATACCAGCAGCGGAGGCACTAACAACAATTATTGCCACATCTCTAATCTACAATAGACTAAAAATTAATAGTATCCGCTCGATGTTGCGTGGTAGGCAGTAGGGGCAACTTACCCTACTAACATTGCCACAACTTGAGTTAGAATTATTAGTAGCACCATTGCCACTGGATATACCGTTGCGTATGCAACAGAGATTGCCGAGCTGCTACACATAGAGTCGGCAGCGGCTAGTCCCGGTGTCGATGTCATACCGCCCGTAAGGGTTCCGAGTAGCTCTAGTAGATTTATCTTCATAAAGTATCTAGCCACCATAACCGTTACTACCATAGGGATAACTGTTATAAGTGCACCTGCTATAAACATCGACCAGCCACTCTCCATAAATGTAACTACGAGGGTCGAACCTGCCGAGGTTCCTACATTTGCAAGGAATAGCAGCAGACCGAGTTGGCGCAGAAGTTGATTTGCAGATGAGCTCATCGTCCAAATTACTCTACCTGTCTTACCGATTGAGCTAAGTAGTAGTGCCGTTAGTAGCACACCTCCGGTAAGTCCAAATGTGAATGTAAAGTTACCGAATCCAAGAGAGATATTACCAAGCAGCACCCCAAGGACGATACCTAGGGCTATTGGAAAGAAATCTGTATCTGAAATTTTACTCTTCTGATTACCAATAAGTTTATGCACCTCGGGCATTGTAGATTTAGGGCCTACCACCGATAGTTTATCGCCAAAGCGCAGCTTTAGCATTGGGTCTGGCACAAGGTCAACGCCTGCTCTACGAACTCGAGTGATATTACAGCCGAAGTTCTGCTGCATATTTAGACTCATAATTGGTTTGCCTACTAGCGGTTTTGCCGTTACTAGTGTAGTCTCGAGCACTAGGTCATCGATAAATGGGAGTTCACCCTCGAGTGGTTCTCCGATTAGTCGCTCTAGCTTTATGAGCGCCTCGGTAGAGCCTACTGCCTTAACCCTATCACCTACCATTAGAACATCATTTGCAGTTGGTATAAATGAGCGTTCATCCCTTACGATTCGAGAGAGTATAGCCCCAGTCATACTCCTAAGTGATAGCTCCATAAGGGTGCGACCTACGATAAGTTCATTTGTAACTAGAAAAGCTCCTGACTTCGCCTCTGGATATGCCATCTTCACGCTCTTGGCTAACTTCTTCTCCTCCGCCTTAATATCGACCCTAAGGATCGATGGCAGTAGCTTAACGAATAGAATCACACCTATCACCCCAAATGGATAGGCAATACTATATGCAATTGCAGCGTCATTACCTGCAACCTCCTTAGCCGTTGCAAGGCCGGGAGTAGAGGTAAGTGCACCAGTGAGTAGCCCCGTTGCTTGCGCCATATCGAAGTTAAAGGCGTAGCTAAGCACCCAAGTTATTGCTGCAGCCGAGGCTACAAGAATAGTCGAGAGTACAGCTAGAGTCTTCCCTTTGCTCTTAAAGGTAGAGAAGAAACCCGGGCCTGCCTGAATACCTATCGAGAATATAAATAACACCATACCGAATGTACCCAGCGCATCGGGAATATGGACACCATAGTGGCCAAATAGTAGCGCAACGAAGATAACTGCCGATACATCGAGGTTTATCCCCTTGATACTAATACGCCCAACCACAAATCCTATGGCAATAATTACAAATAGCACAAATACAGTCGAATTCAGTAGGGCATCAATCATAATAGCAGTAGAGTTTACTTAATAAAAAATATTCTACAAAAGTAGTCAATGGTTAAGAAATATGCAAATTATTCTATAGCATCAATGCACCTAAAGCGGTTTGAGGATGGCATTAATTGTTAGCTCCACAACACTAAAATCTTGACTCTCGTGTATGAATCGAGAGTAATTTACAATATCATTAATCCTCACTGTGAGCTTACCATATTCCACTCCATCGCCGCTATTGTTATCAGTAAAGATCACATCTAGCCACTCCATAGTGTACGCCTCGGTAATCTCTAATCGGTAGTTACCACTACTATCTGAGCGAGTCTGAAAGCCTTTGGCGAGCTTAGTTACGTGGTTTGTAGATATATCGATACTAGGGATTGGCACTCCATCACGGTCATATACACTACCGACCACAGTATAACTTACCTTCTCTGCCCCATCTCTAACATCAACCTTAGAGCAGGAGGTATATCCTAATAGTCCAACTATCACACAGAGACTAAGAGACCTTAATACTTTATTGGGTAATCTACAGAGAACTCTTTTCATCTTCTCACAACATTTTAGGTTAAGGGATCTGCTATCTATTTTCTAAAGTCACTTAAAACAAACACCATACCTTTCTCCCCTCATAACGCTAGATTATATCATATATATCTACTCAACCACAAAAAATATCCTGTAAATCAATGTGATTTACAGGATATTCCTTAAAGTACTAATAGTGCTCTAACCTACTCTTGTGTAATTGATGTTGGAGCAACTGTAATTGAGGTGTAGACCGCTGGTAGGTCAACCTTATTAAATCTAGTCATATGGTGCTTCTTAGTATAACTGTGCGCAGGACCTGTTGGCAGTTGGTAGTACTTCATACTCGGCGCTCCTAGAGATTCACCTGCAGGCACTTCGCCATTTCTGATAAACTGTAGTTCGGCACAGACAAATGCAGGGGTAATAATATCAAACCCACTCCAAGGATAGGCAGCTGTATAGTAGTATGTAGAGTTTTGGAACTCAACTGGGTGCACGGTCAGAGTGTCTCTATCTTCGGAGATAGTAACATTAAACCTCTGAACTCCGAAGTGGTACGCACCATTTACAGTCTCAACACCATATTGGTTGATACGGTTATTTGGCATATTAATAAGTGGAGTAACAAAACGATTGCTGATAGGCAGTGTTATCTCGCCACTCTGATCGATCTGTAGGTACCACTTAGGGCCAAAGTCATAGTATATATCACTTGGACGGTAGCTAGTTGGATAGGACTCGCTTAGTAGTGCTTCCTCTGGCGAGATATAGACTGTAGGGGCATCTTCGATAGTACTAAAGTCTAGACCAGTACCAAGCACTCTATTTTGTCCTCTAACCTTACCGGCGAAGTCCTCAGCTCCTTGCTTGAACTCCTCGAATAGAACATCTACCTCTTCATCGCTTAGGTGCGAATACTTAGAGTATAGCGCCGATGGTGTAGAGCTAGAGTATGGAGTTGACGAACCGATAACCACTTGGCTATAGATTGGATTCTCTGCCTTAACATAGCTATGTACAGTACCATTCATCTCACTCTCAAAGATATATGCCTTAGCTAGCCAATTACCTGCAAGCTCATCGAATAGAGGCGACTCAACACGCTCTGCATCTTGAATTCTAGCCGAAGTACTCTCTGCCACAGCAGTTGAACCTGACAGATCTGGATCATTATATGTGCCCTCGTCATTCTGCCCCATTACCACTAGGCGTGAGGTCGTAGACTCCCAAGTACCAAAGATAATATCATAACCCTCCGCACTATTTACCGCAGAAATTACATCAGTGGCAGTCTCTGGAGTTCCATAATCCAGAAGAATTGTGCTATACTCAATACCTTGGTAGAGTGCATTATCCCACTCAGTGGCTTCGTTACATAGGAAGATTACCGATGAAGCATCGTTAGTAGTACACTTTATGTTGAAGGCAACCTCCCAAGGAGCAGCTACACCCTCAATTGCAATTGGAGTTACAACAAACTCAGGAGCTCCCTTAGTTGCAACCCCTGCTTTAAAGTCAACAACTGCAGTACTCTGCACCATACCATCACTATCCTCTCTACCTTGAACCACTAACTTATAGCCACGATCTTGGTCTAGCGGCTGAACAGTAATTTCGGTTGGCTCGGTTAGCTCTTGACTATAGTGCTCGCACCAATATAGCGCACCCTCATAGCCAAACCACTCATTGAGTAGATCCCATTCACCTTCAGTTACAAAGATATGGTTATATGATTTAATCGCAGGATCTGGGGTTAGTTTAAATGTAGCCGATGATATTGTACTAGAGACCTCCACAACATCGACCTTTGAGCTCGACTCAGCAGGCGGTAGCACTGCAGTAAGCTCTACGGCGTGGTACTCAGTTAGCCAATAGTCATCTTCATTAGGGTTGGCAACACTATTATAACCGTTAAGATCAAAGAGAGCTGTCATCATCTCGCCACCTGCGTATTCATTAAACTCCACCTCAACTTCGCCTACAACTAGTCTAACCATCTCACGTGGATTAAGCCCAACCACTGCACCTGTTTCGTATGACTCCCAACCTACAAACTCAACAACTTGAGTTTCGGTATAGTAGCTTCTATCTCCACTAGCTAGCTCACCCCCAAGGATTAGTGCATCGGTAAGTCCCAAATTTCTCCAAAGTTGATATTCGTGGAACGATAGAGCCCTCACCCCTATAGTATCACCCGCAGCCACGTTGATCTTAAAGGAGATTGTACTGTTGGTCGATGGAAGTATCTCGATAACTGAATCTATCTTTTGGGTCGCAAGTGTAAGCTCATATACATCGCTAAACTCTAGCTCCTCTGGATTCTCAACAATATCAGTATCTGGATTATCCATCTCGTACTTTGCCACTAGGAATACCTTATAGCTTGTATCGAAGTTAAGCCCTTCGATCACAAGTTCAGTTGCCGCAGAGGTGATAGTTCCCCTCTTTCCTGTTGAGAATAGATCCTCAGATGGCATAGCCACGACACTAGGATCGTCGCTTATAACATATGCGTAGTCAGTCGCTAGGGTTGTAGAGATCACAAGTGTAGCACTCTGCCCTTCAACGCTCTTAACAGTTACATTTAGTGCAGGAATTTGCGTCTCAGGTGCTGGAACTGGCTCCTTTGTTGGCTCACACGCCACCCCAAAGAGCACCAACCACACTAACATAGAAAGTCTAAATCTTTTCATCGTTTTTTGTTTTTGTTATAGTTGATATAAATAGATATCTACCCCACTCTTTATCTCTAAAGAGTGCTCCCCCATAGAGCACCTCAAAGATTTGAGAAAATTATCTGGTAAAGGTACTGAGAATAATTTAACAAAGCAAAGTTTTTTGCCTTATAATATATAAGGGCATCAGAGAGAGAGGGAGAAAGGAGGTACATTTATTCTAAGTCAAAATGGTTGGGGCGGAGGGGTTAACTATTTTGCTGTAAAAAATTAACCGTACTATCATCATCGAGGTTGTGCAAAGGGACGACCGAGGGAGAGTCCGCTGATAAGCGGGCCGACCATGGGGTCGGTCGTCCCGCTCGCTTTTCTTTTCAAGAAAAGCGCATTACTCTAAACAGCTTATAATATATAGAGATTGTGCTAGGAAGCTTTCGATTAGGCGTACCCAGAAATCGCAACGACTAAAAGCACCCGTGTGCGGGGACGCACCGAGGTTTTGCAGACCCCAAAGAATAAACATAGTGGCAGAGGTCTGATCTAA
>CAYJFH010000096.1:0-6911 GCA_964369485.1 uncultured Rikenellaceae bacterium
TGTTAGTTTGAGTAGTTATTTAATCATACTTTTTAGTTCTTGCGGTGTGTTGATGTCGATAGTATAGTGATAGGCTGGAAGTAGTAGTTCGTTAATTGCTCTGAGCGGTTGATTGCTCCTTGTTGCCTTTGTACCATTGCCAATGTGTAGTTGGTATTGGAGTTCTATACTATTGTCGGTATTTAGGAGGTGCGCTGTACGCTTCTCGCTACTGTTAAAGGTAATTTCGGCTCCCTGTGAGCTCATCACTGTGACGTAGTAGTTGTCCTCTATAGAGTCGAATCCATCGCTGTAATTTACTGTCACTGAAGTAGTTTTTAGTGTGGCGGTAAGTGTTAGCGGAGTGAATGATCCAGCGATAATTGTAAAGTTCTCGCTTGCGGCATATTGCGGTTGATCGAATCCAAAGTGGCCATTCTCGGGTACCTGTTGGTTTACATCGGCTGTGTATGCCCTGATTTGGTAGGCTCCCGCTGGCAGGGTGATAGTTGGCGGTATATCCATATTGCTAGGGTAGTGGTTTATGACCTCTCCGCTAGTGATATCGACAATGTCGATAGAGAAGATATGGCACCTCCATACTGCATAGTTGTCGGGATAGCTCTGGCTATCGCCTTGGACTGTTGAATCGACAATCAGACCTAGGAGTTGTAGCTCTCCACTGAGTGTCGAGGACTCCTTGTCTTGGCAACTGGCTCCAAATAGGAGTAGTGCAAGGAGTAGTTTGGGTAAAAGTTTTCGCCTCATTTCCTTTGCTCATTTTAGTTTGTAAAGACTATTGTGTTATAGAGTAGTTAGTAGCTACTCTTTTTTTTGCTCTCTACTTGGAAATATATGACTCTAACTCTTGTCATGTAAATGTACAAGGGGGAGTGTTTTTACAAAGTTATAAAAACTTTTAGTTGGAAGCAAATAAAAAATGCTTTTATTTGCTGAAAATCAGCGAATTGATACTATTTTGACGTGCTGATTATATGTCCGACGGAAGTTCGCTAAGGAATGTACGTGAGGCGGTATTGTAGATGTAGGTTGAGAGGCCATTTGTAACGATAAGGTACTTTGCATTGAGCTTAGTATTGTAGATGGCAGCTTGGGTGATTGTGTCGCTTGTAATCTTTACTGTGTCGGCTTTGCACTCAACTATAGTAGTGATATTTAGCGTTCCTCTCTCAAAGATAACTATATCTGCACGCAACTTTCTGCCCGATACCTCAACGGCGTACTCCACTGATACTCTATATGGCTCAACACCTGCGCTGCTTAAAACTCCGAGAAACCATTGGCGTACACGCTCTTCGGGTAAAAGTTGAGGGGGTGATATTTTACTCTTTGCCATTTTTTTAGTATCTTTGTGAGTTGCAAATATATAAAATTTATGCGCTTTTCCATTGTAATACCACTCTATAACCGCCCTGAGGAGATATTTGAACTCCTAGAAAGTTTTGAGCATCAGGATTTTATACAAGATTCTGAGGCTGCAAATCAGGTGGAAATCATTGTAGTAGAGGATGGCTCGGAGGTGAGTAGTAGTGGGGTAGTTGAATCCTTTGTAGAGAGGCTCCCGATTATATACCTAGAGAAGGAGAATGGAGGGCCAGCATCTGCTCGCAACTTTGGAGTTAGCCATAGTTGTGGGGAGTGGATTATATTTCTCGACTCCGATACTGTACTACCTATGGGGTGGCTATCGGCAATTTCCGAGGCGACTAAGGGTGAGATAGATGCCTTTGGAGGGCCTGACCGTGCTAGCGAGGACTTCACTCCTATCCAAAAGGCAATTAACTACTCGATGACCTCGCTATTTACCACGGGGGGTATTCGAGGCGGAGGGAAGAGCCTTGAGAAATTCCATCCACGTAGCTTTAATATGGGGCTTCGTCGTGAACTCTTCGACAGAGTTGGTGGATTCTCTTCGGATATGCGTTTTGGTGAGGATATTGACCTTAGTATCCGTCTCTTTGAGGCTGGAGCGAGGTGCGTATTAGTGCCAGATGCGTGGGTCTACCATAAGCGTCGAGTAGACTTTAAGAAGTTCTACCGCCAAGTGCGAGCATCGGGAGGGGCTAGGGTAGTGCTCAGTAGAAAACACCGCGGAACGCTAAAGTTGGTACACCTTATGCCATCAGCATTTTCGATATACTTACTATTTGCAGCCCTTACAGTGACAATCTGCCCCTATGTAATGGCTCCAGTAGCACTATGGGCGGCACTCATTACCATCGATAGCTCAGTGAAAAATAGAGGAATCGAGATTGGAATACTCTCAGTTGTAGCCTCGGTGGTTCAACTTTGGGGTTACGGTTGGGGATTTATTATGGCACTGCTTGGCGGTGCTAAGAGACTAGATAGAAATTTTTATAAATAATAATACAATAGTTTTTTAAGTGATGAAATTTAAGCAATATTCTTCGCTATCGCTACCAACGATAGCTCAAGAGGTACTAGAGAAGTGGCAAAGGGAGGAGACCTTCAGACGCTCAGTTGAGGAGCGTGAGGGTGCAGAGTCATTCGTATTCTTCGAGGGACCACCATCTGCAAATGGTACACCGGGTATTCACCACGTTATGGCACGTACCATTAAGGACCTATTCTGTCGCTATAAGACCCAGCAGGGCTATAGGGTTGAGCGTAAGGCAGGTTGGGATACCCACGGCCTACCAGTTGAACTAGGTGTAGAGAAGAAGCTAGGTATTACTAAAGAGGATATCGGAACTAAGATATCTATCGAGGAGTACAACGCTGAGTGTCGCCAAGAGGTGATGAAGTACACTGAGCAGTGGAGAGACCTGACCGAGAAGATGGGATACTGGGTAGATATGGACAATCCATACGTTACCTACGAGAATGACTATATCGAGACCCTATGGTGGATGCTAGGCGAGCTATACGATAAGGGACTACTCTATAAAGGCTATACAATCCAGCCATACTCACCTGCAGCGGGTACTGGACTCTCGAACCATGAGCTTAACCAGCCGGGTTGCTACCGTGATACTAAGGATACTACCTGTATTGCGCAATTTAAGATCGAGGGTGAAGATGCTTACTTCCTAGCGTGGACTACTACTCCGTGGACACTACCAAGTAACACTGCACTTGCAGTTGGTGCAGGTATCGACTACGTAAGGGTTCAGACTACTAACCCATACACTAAGGAGAGTGTTGTAGTTATCCTAGCGCAACCACTACTTGAAAAGGTAATGGGCAAGGCTGAGTACACTGTACTTGCAACTATGAAGGGCAAAGAGCTCGAAGGTATGCGCTATGAGCAGCTACTTCCGTGGATTAAGCCAGTAACAACTGAAGATAAAGACGCATTTAGAGTAATCTGTGGCGAGTTTGTAACCACTGAAGATGGTACAGGTATCGTACATATTGCCCCAACATTTGGTGCCGATGACGATAGAGTCGCTAAGCAGAGCGGCATCGCTCCACTGCTACTTACTGACCTTTCAGGTAAGGAGCAGCCGATGGTGGATAGGAGCGGTAAGTTCTTTGCGACTGCCGATCTTGACCCAGAGTATGTTAAGAACTATGTAACGGCTGATTATGCAGAGTGGGCAGGTAAGTTTGTAAAGAATGCCTACGATGCAACTAAGGCAGAGGGCGATGAAACCCTAGATATTGAGATCTGTATGTGGCTAAAGTCTAATGGACTTGCATTTAAGATCGAGAAGCACACCCACAGCTACCCACACTGTTGGAGAACTGATAAACCAGTGCTTTACTACCCACTTGACTCGTGGTTTATCCGCACAACGGCGGTTAAGGATCGCCTAATTGAGCTTAATAATACTATTAATTGGAGACCTGCATCTACTGGTAGCGGCCGCTTTGGAAAGTGGTTAGAGAACCTTGTGGATTGGAACCTATCTCGTAGTAGGTATTGGGGTACTCCGCTACCGATATGGGCAACTGAGGATAGAGAGGAGATGATATGTATCCGCAGTCGTGAGCAACTCTCAGCTGAGATTGCTAAGGCTAAGGAGGCAGGGTTACTTGCCGCTGACTTTGAGATTAACGACCTACACCGTCCATACGTTGACGATGTGGTTCTACTATCACCTAGCGGAAAGCCAATGCGCAGAGAGAGCGACCTTATCGACGTTTGGTTCGATAGTGGTGCTATGCCATACGCTCAACAGCACTTTATGGGTGGCTCTGACACTGTTCCAAACTTCCCAGCGGACTTTATCGCCGAGGGTGTAGACCAGACTCGTGGTTGGTTCTTTACCCTGCACGCACTATCAGTTATGCTATTCGATAGCGTGGCGTTTAAGAATATTATCTCAAATGGTATCGTTCTGGATAAGAATGGTAATAAGATGAGTAAGCGCCTTGGTAATGGTGTAGATCCATTCGATGCGCTATCGACCTATGGTGCCGATGCCGTACGTTGGTATATGATTAGTAACTCACAGCCTTGGGATAACCTGAAGTATGATGCTGATGGTGTGGACGAAGTTCGCAGAAAGTTCTTCGGAACTCTATATAATACATACTCATTCTTCGCACTATATGCAAATGTAGATGGCTATACGGGCGAAGAGGAGGTAGTACCAGTGGCCGAGCGTCCTGAGATCGATAGATGGATTATCTCGCTTCTAAATACACTTGTAGAGAAGGTGACAGCATCGTATGAGGGCTACGATCCAACTCCTGCCGCTCGTGAGATTGCAGAGTTTGTGGGCGAGAACCTTTCGAACTGGTACGTACGCCTAAACCGTAAGAGATTCTGGGGCGGCGAGATGAGCCGTGATAAGGTTGCAGCATACCAAACACTAGAGGAGTGCCTAAGGGTAGTTGCTCAACTTGCAGCTCCAATCGCACCATTTATCACCGAGCAGATATTTGGTGATCTAGGTTCAACAGAATCTATCCACTTAACTCAGTTCCCAGTGGCAAACGTGGAGCTAATCGATAGAGAGCTAGAGGCGCAGATGGCGCTTTCGCAGCGTGCAACATCGATGGTGCTAGCACTTCGTAGAAAGGTATCTATCAAGGTGCGTCAACCACTATCGAAGATGATTATCCCAGTACTTGACCCAGCGCTACGCTCTCAACTCGAGGCAGTAGAGGAGCTTGTAAAGGGTGAGGTTAATGTTAAGGAGGTAGAGTATATCGAGCAGACAGCAGGTATCATCACCAAACGCATAAAACCTCTATTCCCAGTTTTGGGCAAGAAGCACGGTAAGCTAATGAAGGAGATTGCAGCAGTTATCAGCGCAATGACCCAAGAGCAAATCACCGAATTTGAGGCTAATGGTAGCTATCCGCTATCAGTAGCTGGCGGCGAGGTGGTTATTGAGCGTGAGGATGTTGAGATTACATCTGAGGATATGCCGGGTTGGCTAGTTGCATCCGAGGGGTCGCTAACTATCGCCCTTGATGTTACTATCACCGAGGAGCTTAAGGCCGAGGGTATCGCCAGAGAGGTGGTAAACCGTGTGCAGAACCTACGAAAGGATAGTGGTTTTGAGGTAACCGATAGAGTAGCTATTAGAGTTAGCCGCAATGAGGTGGTGGCAAGCGCTATTGAGAGCTGGGCAGACTATATCGCCTCGCAGACCCTAGCGGTATCTGTTGAGGTAGTTGATGAGCCTCAAGCAACCGAAGTTGAGATCGATGGCGAGGTTATCACTATCTCGGTTGAGAAGCAGTAATTTTTAGATACTTATCTTACATATAGATAATTAGAGTATGAGCAGTGAATTTATAGTATCGGCACGGAAGTACCGTCCGCAAACGTTCCGTTCGGTGGTGGGTCAAAGGCACATCACCGAGACGCTACTCGGTGCAATTTCAAAGCAACAGATGGCGCACGCCTATCTATTTACTGGCCCTCGTGGGGTCGGTAAGACAACGTGTGCACGTATCTTTGCACGAGCTATAAATTGCCTTAATCCTACCGCAGAGCACGAGGCTTGTGGAGTATGTGAGTCTTGTGTGGCATTTGCAGCCGATAGGAGCTTTAATATCCACGAGATGGATGCTGCTAGTAATAATAGTGTCGATGATATCAGAGCGCTAAACGATAAGGTGCGCATTGTGCCCCAAATTGGAAAGTATAGCGTCTATATTATAGATGAGGTTCATATGTTATCGACTGCTGCCTTTAATGCCTTTCTAAAGACGCTAGAGGAGCCGCCAGCGCACGCAATATTTGTGCTTGCAACGACCGAAAAGCATAAGATACTCCCAACTATCCTATCTCGATGTCAGATATATGACTTTAATCGTATTAGGCTCGAAGATATTGTAGATTACCTGCAGTATATTGCCTCGCAGGAGGGTGTTACATATGATGATGATTCACTGCATATCATTGCCCAGAGGGCAGATGGTGGTATGCGTGATGCGCTATCAACATTCGATAGGGTAGTGGCATTTTGTGGTAATGAATTAAAGTTCGAGCAGGTGGCAGAGTGTGTCGGTGCTCTGGACTATAATACCTACTTCACCGCCATTGAGATGGCGCGAGCAGGCGATTACGGCTCCCTTCTGATGCTATATGATACTATACTCTCTAAGGGATTCGATGGACAGCACTTCCTAGGTGGACTTGCCGAACATATGCGAAACCTGCTTGTGGCAAAGAACCCACAGACAGCACCACTACTAGAGCTTAGTGGCTCAATTGCTCAGAGATATATCTCGCAAGCAGCAGCAATAGATGTAGAGTTCCTATTCTCGGCAATCAATCTAATATCGAGTGCCGATGCTACATATCGTAGTGCGACATCTCGTAGACTACACGTGGAGCTTACGATTATGAAGCTCTCGGGGTTGAATTCAGCCCTTGGTGGTAGCACGCCAAAGATAGTTACACCGACACTCCCAAAGGTTGAGGCAAGTGGAGCACCTGCACCATCAGTACAAGCAGCACCTGCACCGCAACCTGCACCGCAACC
>CAYJFH010000097.1:0-6751 GCA_964369485.1 uncultured Rikenellaceae bacterium
TTCTAAGATTTAAGGAAAATTGCCTATATTTGAATCTCTAAACTTAAAAATAACGAATAAAATGGCAATAATTAGAACACTAAGGGGTAAGACTCCAAAGATGGGCGAGAACTGCTTTCTGGCAGAGACAGCAGCGGTGCTTGGTGACGTGACTATGGGCGATGACTGCTCGATATGGTACGGCGCGGTGCTTCGTGGCGATGTAAATACTATCACTCTGGGCAACAAGGTGAATATTCAAGATGGCGCCTCAGTGCATACGCTCTATGAGCGCAGTGTGGCGATTATCGGTAATAATGTTTCGTTGGGTCACGGAGCAGTGGTTCACGGTGCTACAATCGAGGATAACTGCCTAATTGGAATTAATGCCACGGTACTTGACGATGCAGTTGTACAGAGCGGCACTATTGTGGCGGCTGGTGCCCTTGTCTTATCGGGCACTGTTCTTGAGCCAAACTCAATCTACGCTGGAGTTCCAGCTAAGAAGGTTAAGGATATCTCACCGGAGCAGAGCCGTGATATCGTAGAGCGCATTGCTAATGACTACGTAATGTACGCCTCGTGGTATAAGGAGTAGGGTAGACACTATTTTGCACTAGAGCTAGAGAAATTGCAAGGGGACGAGGGCGACTCCCCCAGAGGTGTGCGCACAGCACTAACTTACTGTTCTGATCTATTTACGGCAGCATACTAGTTAGCACCACGGGACGGAAAAACTTCGCGAGCAATGGTTTTGATTGCTATAATCACCTCTTCAATTTCCTAACAACGACAAGATTAAAACCTATTTTTTTCACAAAAAATCATATCTTTGTACCCACGATGAACCATATAGCACTAAATATATCCCCGAGACTCCGCTTTAAGAGGTGGAGCCGTATGGGCTATGCTATATTTCTATCGTTAGGCAAGGAGGTATCTATCGGTTCGCTAGCCCACAAGATAGCCGACTCTTCGCTCTCTAAGAGCCAAGCGGTATCGGAGGCTCAACAACAAGGCAGTAACGCCCTGAATGGCGAATACTTAGAGGAGTGCGATCTTGAACCCCAACAGATGGAAGATAGACTTTTAGTTGCAACGCTATGCCCACAGGGTATGGGCGACTGTGGCCAAGAGTTAGATTATAAAATAATATAGACTAAGACCCTTAGGTGACTGTGAAGAGTCGCCTAAGGGTCATTTTTTTAATATAGATATGGATATAAAGGAACTAAAGGAGAGGGTACTTCAAGGCGGTGAGATTACACGCCTAGAGGCTGAGTGGTTAATCGAGAGTGCTGATGCCGAGGAGCTATATAGCGCCGCTAGCGAGATAAGCAGAGCGATGGCATCGAGGCGCTTTGATATGTGTTCAATTATCAACGCACGCTCGGGTAGCTGCTCGGAGGATTGCCACTGGTGCGCTCAATCTGCACACTACTCAACGGGAGTGGAGTGCTACGACCTAGTCGCAAAGGCTAGATGCCTGAGCGAGGCTAAGTATAACGAGGAGCAGGGTATCGGTAGCTTTTCGCTCGTAACTAGCGGCCATAGCTGTAGTGGTGAGGAGCTCGATGGACTCTGTAGCACACTAAGCTATATTAAGGAGAGGTCAAATATTGCTCTTTGTGCATCGCTTGGGCTACTAGGCGCAGAGGAGCTAAGAAAGATTAAGGAGCACGGCGTTACTCGCTACCACTGCAATATCGAGACTGCCCCTTCCTACTTCGAGGAGCTATGTACTACCCACACAATGGAGGATAAGTTTGCAACTCTTCGTGCCGCTCATAAGGCAGGTCTAAAGCTCTGCTCGGGTGGTATTATCGGTATGGGCGAGAGTGCAAAGCAGCGAGTGGAGTTCGGCTTTGCCCTGCGTGGCATTGGGGTAGACTCAATTCCAATTAATATTCTACAACCCATTAAGGGGACACCACTCGAGGGTGCAAGGCCTATTAGCGATCAGGAGGTTCTACGTACCGTTGCCACACTTCGCTTTATCCACCCAGAGGCGTGGCTACGCTTTGCGGGAGGGCGTGCCCAACTAGGCGAAGATACACTAAGAAGAGCACTAGAGATTGGAGTTAACTCTGCAATCGTGGGTGACCTACTAACGACCATTGGCTCGACTGTGAGCGAGGATAAGAAGATAATAGAGGAGGTTGGCTATGAACTCTAAAGAGCTAAAGAACTTTGACAGAGAGCACCTCTGGCATCCATATACCTCGATGGTAGATCCACTCCCTACATTTCTTGTGAAGAGTGCCAAGGGGTGTAAAATTAGGCTAGAGAGTGGCGAGGAGCTAGTAGATGGTATGTCGTCGTGGTGGTGTGCAGTACATGGATATAACCACCCAGTACTAAACGAGGCAATCCGTAGACAGAGCGAGTCGATGGCGCATATTATGTTCGGTGGCCTCACCCATCGACCTGCAATAGAGCTAGGCGAGGTGCTACTATCTATAATGCCTCCATCGCTAACTAAGATATTCTACGCCGATAGCGGATCTGTTGCCGTTGAGGTAGCTCTAAAGATGGCAATACAGTACCAACATGCAAAGGGCGAGCCTAGGCGTCAGAACTTCGTTACAACACGCTCTGGATACCATGGCGACACTTGGAATGCTATGTCGGTATGCGATCCAGTCACTGGAATGCACTCACTATTTGGGAACTCGCTCCCAAATCGCATATTTATACCTGCTCCAACTAGCAAGTTCCATGAGGAGTGGAAGCCAGCCGATATCGAGCCCCTTAGAGAGGTTCTAAGTAGTAGCGCTGATACTATCGCTGCGCTAATTATCGAACCTATAGTTCAGGGGGCAGGGGGAATGCGCCTCTACCACCCCGAGTACCTCAAGCAAGCAGTAGCGCTATGTCGCGAGCACGGAGTACTAGTAATATTCGATGAGATAGCCACTGGATTTGGCCGCACGGGCAAGCTCTTTGCCTCGGAGCACGCAGGTGTTGAGCCCGATATTATGACCATAGGCAAGGCACTAACGGGGGGATATATGACCCTATCGGCAGCAGTAGCGACCGAAGAGGTAGCACTCACAATATCGAAGAGTTCGCCCCACGTCTTTATGCACGGCCCTACATTTATGGCAAACCCACTAGCCTGTGCCGTAGCACTTGCATCCACAAAGCTACTAATCGAGAGCCCGTGGAGGCAGAGAGTAGCGGCTATCGAGGAGCAGCTAGGGCGTGAACTCGCCGCCGCAAGGGATATTGACTCAGTAGCTGATGTTAGGGTTCTTGGGGCAATTGGAGTAGTAGAACTCCATAGCGCTGTTGATATGGCGTGGATACAGAGGAGATTTGTAGAGCTTGGAGTATGGATACGCCCATTCGGCAAGCTGTGCTATATAATGCCACCATTTATAATAAGCAGTGAGGAGCTCACAAAGCTCACATCCTCACTGCTAGAGGTAATCAGTGAGATCGATGGATAGATTCGTAAGATATAAAGAGGAGCTTAAGAGCCTAGCGCAGAGCTCAAACCTTCGCTCTCTACCAAAGGGGCAGAGCAGCGAAGTAAATCTATGCTCCAATGACTACCTAGCCCTTGGGGATAACTACGAACTACAACAGTGTTTCATTAAAGAGACAAGCGGTGAAGATCTACGCCTAAGTGCAACATCCTCACGCCTGCTATCTGGCACATTCTCGGCACACCTAGCCCTAGAGAGTAAGCTCGAAGAGCTATATGGCCGCCCTGCGCTACTATTCTCAACGGGTTATCAGCTAAATAGCGGGGTACTGCCATCAATTACAACGAGTCGTAGCCTAATTATAGCCGATAAGTTAGTCCATGCAAGTATAATAGATGGCATAAGGCTAAGCAGTGCAAAGTCACAGAGATTTAGACACCAAGACCTCGGACACCTAGAGCGTATATTAAAGGGGAGCTACGAGGAGTTTGAGGAGATTATAGTAGTAGTAGAGAGTATATACTCAATGGATGGCGACTGCGCCGACCTGCTGGGATTGATCGCCCTTAAGGCAAAGTATCCAAAGGTGATACTATACGTAGATGAGGCGCACGCCGTTGGAGTTCGCGGCGAGGGTGGATTAGGGCTCTGCGAGGAGCTTGGCTGCACTGACCAAATAGATATCCTCTGCGGCACATTTGGTAAGGCGCTGGCATCGGTAGGGGCATTTGTAGTATGCCACCCAACACTCAAAGAGTACCTTATAAACCGCACTCGCACCCTTATCTTCACAACGGCACTACCGCCCATTAACTGCGCTTGGACACTTTGGGTTCTCGAACGTCTCGGTGACCTTAAACCAGATAGAGAGAGGCTCGAGGCGCTATCTCGAAGGCTTAGAGAGGGGCTCGAGGCTAAGGGATATAGCACCCCATCGCAGAGCCATATTATCCCGATTATAGTAGGACAGAGTAGTGCGGCAGTGGAGAGGTCAGAGCGACTAAGGAATGCAGGCTTTAATGCACTTGCAGTTCGTCCTCCAACGGTGGCCGAGGGCACTTCACGACTAAGACTCTCACTTAACTCCTCGCTCAGTGATAGCGATATTGATAGACTATTAGAGATTATATAGTATGAAACAGATATTTACAGAAAAGCGCGGCTCAGATCGACTACTTATACTCTTTGCAGGGTGGGGTAGCGATCAAAATATATTTGGAAACTTCCAAAAGGATGGTTACGATACCCTTATATGCTTTGACTATAACGATTTATCATTTGACTACTCAGCGGTTGAGGGCTATGGCCATATTGAGGTCATAGGGTGGTCGTTCGGGGTATGGGTCGCTAGTCAGATAGCCGAAAATATCGATGTGGCGCACTCGGTGGCAATAAATGGGACACCACACCCAATTGATGATAACTACGGTATACCAGAGGCGATATTTGAGGGTACGCTCTCTACATTTTCTGCCTCTACACTCTCAAAGTTTAGGCGTAGGATGTGCGGTAGTTCAAGCGGCGTAAGGGAGTTCTTAGCACTAGAGCCATGTAGGAGCATCGAGAGCCTACATAGCGAACTTAGCGCCCTGAAGAGCGCATATCTAGAGTCTAAGAAGAGTAAATTTAAGTGGAGTAGAGCAGTGGTTGGACTCCAAGATATGATAGTACCCACAGCCAACCAGCTGAGGTATTGGAGTGAAAATAGTATAGAGATAGTGGAGGTAGATGAGCCGCACTTTAGTGTATCGCTCTTTAAAGCAATATAATATGAATAAAGATCTAATAGCTAGAAAGTTCGCTAGGGCATCTTCAAGCTACCTTAGCGAGGCTAAGGTGCAACATATAGTGGCTCGGGAGCTACTAAGCCTTATAGAGAGGTATAGCACCAAAGAGTTAGAGCGAGTAGTCGAAGTAGGGTGCGGCACAGGGCTATTCACACGCCTACTGCTTAGCAAAGAGAGTCCAAAGTTCCTACTACTAAATGATATCTGCAAGGAGATGGAGGCAACCCTCAGTGATGTACTCTGCGGAAGTAACTCTATCGAATTCAGGGCATTTGATGCCGACTCGGCTGATATGGCACTACCAACGGAGTTAGATCTTATAGTTAGCGCCTCGGCTCTACAGTGGTTTACAGATCCTAAGGGATTTTTTCAGAGGTGCGCAACTTCTCTACAGAGAGGGGGATTAATAGCTATCTCGACATTTGCTCCCGATAACCTCTTCCAAATTGCAGAGCTTACTAATACCACACTGCCATACCCTACACTCGAGGAGTTGAGGGGCTATTTAGAGCCACACTTCGATATATTAGAGCTTAGAGATAGCGAGGTGACACTTACATTCCCCACACCTGTTGATTCACTAAAGCACCTAAAGCAGACGGGCGTTAACGCCATCGAGCCGCAGAGGTGGACAAAGGGTAAGTTAGCAGAATTCAGTAAGGAATATATAGAAAAATTCTCCACTGATAGTGGTATAAACCTTACATATAGACCAATTTACATAGTTGCAAAACCAAAAGAGTAGTTAGATATGAGAGATAATGTTTACTTCGTTAGTGGTATAGATACCAATATTGGCAAGAGCTACGCAACGGGATTTTTAGCTAAAGAGTGGATTGAAAGTGGCATTAACACAATCACACAGAAGCTAATTCAGACGGGAAATGAGGAGATTTCCGAAGATATAGTGCTACATAGGGAGATTATGGGGGTAGAGTTTCAGGAGGTGGACTACCTAAAGCTCACAATGCCCCAGATATTTAGCTACCCTTGCTCTCCACACCTCGCCTCTGAGATTGATGGCAGGGATATCGACTTCGAGGCAATAGATAGGGCTACCGATAGGCTCTCGGAGCTATACGATAGGGTGCTGCTTGAGGGCGCAGGAGGGCTTCATGTACCACTAAATAGAGATACCCTTACAATAGACTATATAGCTCAAAGAGGCTATCCAGTTATACTTGTAAGTAGCGGTAGGCTCGGCAGTATCAACCATACACTTCTGAGCCTAGAGGCTATGGAGAGGCGTGGAATTAAGCTCCATAGCATAATCTATAATACCTTCGAGCAGAGTAGGGATGAGACCATTGCACGCGATACGGAGAGCTATCTACGCAACTATATCGAGCGCATGCACCCCGAAGCAGAGTTTATTACGTTGCCTGCTATGTAGTTTAAGAGATAAAGCTAGAGAAATACAACATAGTCAAGCTAGAGAAACTTAATGGTTTCGCTAGCGCATACGCACTTTTCAGGCGTGTAAAGATGTCTAAATTTTCCAGTGCTTCACTGGAAGTTGGCTGAATTGCATCTTCCTTTCAGTTCGATGCAGCG
>CAYJFH010000098.1:0-6710 GCA_964369485.1 uncultured Rikenellaceae bacterium
TCGTCCCCCTTATCTGCGCTCGTACCTCGCTCCGATTGCGTGGCACTCCTAGTCGAAAGTCCCTTGCACAACCGCTATGATATGTCAAGGCTAATTTGCTGCAGTAAAAATGTTGAAAACCCTTCGGGATTCAACTGTTTTTGTTTTATGACTTGGACTGGTTCGCCTTTCAGGCTCACTTACTTTTTTTCTTTTTTTCCGCGTCCCGCGGGCGGGGGAAAACTTCGTTTTCCATGATTTAGTTTGCGCTAACAGCAACAAGCTATAACAATAAACCATCCCGTGTGCGGGGACGCACTCGTTTGAAATACAACTTACCCTAGAGGCGGATCTCAATGCTATAGATAAAAAAACCGTGCAGAGCGTATGCTCGCACGGTCTTAGTCTCTATAACTACATTACAATTAGAGTAGAGGAGGGAGCTGCTTTGCCTTAAATGCACTACGTGCACATAGTGACTCCACACGCCTTACTACTTCGATATCGAATCCACGCTCTGCTACCTGCTCTGCGCTTAGCCCCTCGTCCTTTAGTGCTCTAAGTACTGGGTCGAGGATTGGGTACTCTGGTAGTGAATCGCTATCTCTCTGCCCCTCGGCAAGCTCGGCTGACGGAGCCTTGTCGATTATATTTACTGGAATTACTTCACCCTGCACCTCATTGATATATCTAGCTAGCGCATATACCTCATCCTTATATAGGTTGCCAATTACAGCAACTGCACCGCTAGTATCTCCATAGAGTGTGCCGTAACCTACTAGTATCTCCGAGCGGTTTGAGGTGTTGAGCATAAGTGCACCCGTTGCGTTACAGAGTGCCATTGTTAGTGTACAGCGAATACGAGCCTGCATATTCTCGGATGTAAGTTGAATATTCTCGAGTCCGAATAGTGGTGTAATTGCCTCCATTCCTGCATCATACATCTTCTCGATACTTACAATCTCACCTAAAATACCAAGCCTTTCGACCATCTGTAGTGAGTCATTAACCGAGTGGTCCGATGAAAATTTTGATGGGAGCATTAGTACCCTTACATTCTCCTTGCCTAGTGCCGCCACTGCTAGTGGAACTACAACTGCCGAGTCGATACCGCCAGAAAGGGCTACTACTGCCCTTGTAGCGCCTGCGCCCTTAAAGAATTCACGTAGCCTCTCTACCTTTTGGTTATATACAGCCTTAATATCTTTCATAGTCTTTTAAATATTAGTTAATTACACTAAAGATTCTATCCCAGCGAATTCCGTCCTCTCCCTTAGAGAACCAGATAAATGCGGCCTCACCCTCGATATGGTCCTCAGGTACAAAGCCCCAGAAGCGAGAATCTGCCGAGTTGTCACGATTATCGCCCATCATAAAGTAGTAGTCCATAGCAAAGGTATATGTCGTTGTCTTCACGCCATTGATTAGAATATCACCATCGACTACCTCTAGGCTATTGCCCTCATAGTTCTTGATAATACGCTCATATAGAGGTAGGTTCTGTATGGTAAGCTCCACACTCTCTCTCGCCTTAGGTATCCATAGTGGCCCATAGTTATCCTTACTCCACGGGTATAGATCTGGGCGGTGAGGGAATATCGCTACCGAGTCGATATCGTAGTGAGTTTGGTTTACCTTGTTGCCATTATAGCGTAGCTTGGCTACCTCCGATGCAGTTAGGCTACGGTGTTGTGACCTCGAACCGATACCTTGGTTGATAGTGTAGTCGTACATTACACCTTCGGGCTCCTCGATAGCCTCACCATTAATGTATATAGTATTATCTATAAACCTTAGTGTATCGCCTGCAACTGCTACACACCTCTTGATATAGTTCTCACGCCTATCCACTGGGCGGTATATCACCTTAGAGTTTGCATAGGTGTACTCTCTATCCTCTGGGGTGCGTACTAGGTCGTAGTATGTTCTATTTGGCGAGCTAAGGGCAACGGTGTCGCCCGCTGGAAAGTTAAATACTACGACATCCATATTCTCAACCTCTGAGTATCCCCATAGTCTCTTGTAGTCCGACTCCCACCAATCTAGCCACGACTTCGTATCCTCGGTAAATGGCATTGTGTGCTGTACAAATGGGAATGATAGGGGAGTTACTGGCATCTTTGGGCCATAGGCCATACGATCAACGAAGATATAGTCACCAATAAGCAGTGTACTCTCCATCGATGAGCTAGGGATTACATATAGCCCGAAGAAGTATAGCTTTAGAGGGAAGATAACAGCCACACCATAGAGTAGAGCCTCTACCCACTCTAGTGCCACCTTCGCAGATTTGTACTTAGCCTTAAATGCGCGGTATTTGTTTAGGTATATCTTGTCGATATAGCGAGTGAAGTAGTAGTCGTAGATTAGCGGAATACCTAACAACCACCATAGGTTCATAGTCCATAGTACAAACCATAGGATGTAGATAGTTACAACCACCGAAAATCGCACCCTCTTGGATGCCCATATCTCTCTTAGCTTATTCATATTTTTTTTATGTAGTTTTACGCTTTCTTTTAGTTAGTAGTTTAAAGGTCAGCCCTGCAATTAGCCCAATGATAAGGCCAGTGGCTACCATAGTTACTGTGCGAGCAAAGGTAATCTCACCACCATTGTAGAGGATAATTGATACCCCGACAATCGGAAGGCTTATTGTATGGCTAATCACTAGCCACCACCACTTTACTCTGCGCACCATACTATAGTAGAGAGTCCATTGAGTATATCCCCGATGGTTGCTCTGCGAGGAACTCAGCGGCAACAACTGCGCCAGTTGCAAATCCTGCACGGCTCTTAGCCGTATGGCGTACCTCGATGGTATCTACCTCACTCTCATATGTAACTGTATGTGTTCCCGGCACTACCGAGCGACGAATTGCCGCAATACCCAGCTCGTCGGCCTTGCAGGTCTCGCCAAGCTTCCAACTTGCCTTTCTCTCTAACCCCTCCAAAATACCTTCGGCAAGGGTCAGTGCCGTTCCACTCGGTGCATCTAGCTTCTGGGTGTGGTGCACCTCCTCGAGTGTAACGTCATACTGCTCAAAGCGGTTCATTAACTGTGCTAGTTGCTCATTAATACGGAATAGCAGGTTTACCCCAATGGAGAAGTTCGAGGCGTAGAAGAACCTTCCTCCGCGCTCCTTACATAGCTTCTCTACCTCTGGTAGTCGCTCTAACCACGCAGTTGTACCCGATACAACAGCAGTGCCAGCCTCTAGACACTTTACAATATTGCTATATGCGGTCTCTGGTGTCGAGAACTCAATGGCAACATCTACTTTCGAAAGGTTCTCTGCGGTAAGATCCCCTTGATTATCTCTATCTATAATTAGGACTACCTCACCTCCGCGGCTCTCAATAATGCGGTGGATCTCTCTGCCCATCTTGCCATATCCTATAAGTGCAAATTTCATATTTTTATATACTTTTTTCTCCAAAGTAGAGCTATTATAAAACAAAACTAAGGCTAGTGACAAAGTTTTATATACCCTTTCTCTAGCCTTAGTCCTATTATTAATGATTCTTTTTTTGAATTATCTTAGAATTGTCTGCTCACGGTCTGGACCAACGCTAACAATCTTAATCGGCACCCCTACGCTGCTCTCGATAAACTCAACGTACTCCTTAAACTCAGTTGGGAATTCATCGTAGTTGCGAATATCGTTGATGTCGCAGTTCCAACCCTTAAAAGTCTTGTAAACTGGTTCGATCTCAGCTCCATTCTCAAATGGGAACTCAGTTGTCTCCTCGCCATTAATCTTGTATGAAGTACAAACCTTAATCTCTTCGAAGTCATTAAGTACGTCAGACTTCATCATAATAAGTTGAGTAACGCCATTAATGATAACCGAGTAGTTAAGGGCTACCATATCCAACCAACCGCAGCGACGGCGACGGCCAGTAGTAGAGCCGAACTCACGACCAATAGTACATAGCTTCTCGCCAGTCTCGTCGAATAGCTCAGTTGGGAATGGACCGCTACCAACCCTTGTACAGTATGCCTTGAAGATACCGAATACCTCGCCAATAGCCTTTGGAGAGATACCTAGTCCAGTACAAGCACCAGCACATACGGTCGAAGATGAAGTAACAAATGGGTAGCTACCGAAATCAACGTCAAGTAGTGAACCCTGAGCACCTTCGGCTAGAACAGTCTTACCGCCCTTTAGGTAGTTGTTAACTGTGTACTCACACTCAACGATATCGAACTGACGAAGCTCGTCGATAGCCGCTAGCCACTCTGCCTCGTAGCTTGCATAATCAAACTCAAAGTCACCAAGGATACCCAAGTGCTTGCTCTTTAGTTTATTGTATCTGTCAGTGAAGTCTGCAGCTAGGATGTCACCAACTCTTAGACCATTTCTACCAGTCTTGTCCATATAGGTAGGGCCGATACCCTTAAGGGTCGAACCGATCTTATCTTTGCCCTTAGCAGCCTCGCTCTGAGCATCTAGTGCACGGTGAGTAGGTAGGATTAGGTGAGCCTTCTTAGCTAGCTTTAGCGACTTTGTCACATCGATACCACTCTGTTGTAGACCCTTAACCTCCTTCATAAAGATAACTGGGTCGATAACTACACCGCCACCAATTAGGTTAACAGTGTCCTCGCGGAAGACGCCACTAGGAATTGTGTGAAGAACGTAGCTCTTTCCATCGAAGTGGAGTGAGTGACCTGCGTTAGGTCCCCCTTGGAAACGTGCAATAACACTATAATTAGGAGTTAGTACGTCAACTACCTTACCTTTACCTTCATCGCCCCACTGTAGGCCAAGAACTACGTCTACCATTTTTTTAAATTTTATTTGCAGATTTTTTTACACTTAAATTCTGTATCACAAAGTAGTGTTCAGTAAAAACTACCACTTGTGACAAAAATACGAGCAAAGGTACAAATTTTTACGGACTCCACCAATTTTAGAAACTCTTTTAGTGATAAAAGGTGACAAAAGGGTAAAAATAATCGATGAAAATAATTAGTGTTAGGAAATTCACAGAAAAAGATTTATCTTTGAACTCGAAATATCACCCCTAAGGGTGGTGTGGAGTTTAAGTAGCTAATTAATAATACATTAACTTATAATTATAAAATTAAGATGAATATTCCAACTACACTTCGTTATTCGAAGGATCACGAATGGATTCGTGTTGAAGGTGATATCGCTACAATCGGTATTACTGACTTTGCTCAAAGCCAACTAGGCGACATCGTATTTGTAGACGTTGCAACAGTAGGCGAAACTCTTGACCTTGATGAAGTATTTGGTACTATCGAGGCTGTTAAGACCGTTTCTGATGCTTTTATGCCAATTAGTGGCGAAGTTCTAGAGTTCAACGAGGCTCTAAATGATGCTCCTGAAACTGTAAACGCTGATCCTTATGGCGAGGGTTGGATGATCAAAGTTAAGGTAGCTAACCCAGAGGAGCTAGAGCAACTAATGGATGCTGCTGCTTACCAAGAGACTATCAGCTAAGCAAATTTAAGACAAAACCAAAACAAAATAAAAAAAAGAAAATTATGAAAGTAACTGTTGTAGGCGCTGGTAACGTAGGCGCAACTTGTGCGAATGTACTTGCTAGCCGTGAGGTGTGTAGCGAACTTGTTCTTCTTGATATCAAAGAGGGATTTGCTGAAGGTAAGATTCTTGATATCTTCCAATGTGCGACACTAACAGATTTCGATACTAAAATTACTGGTGTAACTAACGATTACGCTGCAACTGCTGATTCAGACGTTGTTGTTGTAACTTCAGGTATCCCACGTAAACCGGGTATGACTCGCGAAGAGCTTATCGGTACTAACGCTAATATCGTTAAGTCGGTAGTAACTGAGTGTCTTAAGTACTCTCCAAAGGCTATCTTCCTTATCGTATCTAACCCAATGGATACTATGACTTACCTAGCTCTTAAAGCTACAGGTCTTCCAAAGAACCAACTATTCGGTATGGGTGGTGCTCTTGATACTGCTCGCTTTAAGTGCTATCTAAGCAAAGCCCTTGAGGTTAACACTAACGAAGTAGAGGCTATGGTAATCGGTGGTCACGGTGATACTACTATGATTCCACTTATCTCTAAGGCTGCTTACAAAGGTATTCCAGTTAGCTCTCTAGCTAGCGAGGAGGTACTAGGTAAGGTAGTTGCTGACACTATGGTTGGTGGTGCTACACTTACAGGTCTTCTAGGTACTTCAGCTTGGTACGCTCCGGGTGCAGCAGCAGCTTACGTTGTTGAGAGCATCGTGTGCGATCAGAAGAAGGTTGTTGCTTCTTGCTGCTACCTTGAGGGTGAGTACGGTCAAAACGATATCTGTATCGGTGTTCCTGCGGTTATCGGCCGTAACGGTGTTGAGAAGATCCTTACTCTTGACCTAACAGAAGAAGAAAAAGCACTATTTGAAAAGAGCGCAGAGGCTGTTCGTGCTACTAACGCACTTCTATAAGCTGCACTTTAGTATAATAGTACTAAATATTAAGGTCTCCATCCTAAATTTAGGGTGGAGACCTTTTTTTTGTATGTGCTAAGTTGTTGAGCGAAATTTCTCCCCAGTTTTCGCAAGTGCATACCATTAGAGCAATAAGCTACAGTAATTCAGAAGAGTCAAGTTAGAGAAATTTTATGGGGGATGACTCCACCGCCTGAGTCGGTGCGTCCCCGCACTCGGGTGATTATATTATGTAGAGCCAAGCTAGAGAAATTTAATGGGGGACGACGACTCCCCCGAGTCGTCCCCC
>CAYJFH010000099.1:0-6552 GCA_964369485.1 uncultured Rikenellaceae bacterium
AGTGAAGCACTGTAAAATTTAGTCATCTTTTCACGCCTGAAAAGTGCGTATGCACTAGCAAAACTGAGCTTAGGTGCGACTCGGGGGAGTCGTCGGACGGCTATAAAATTTCTCTAACTTGACTCTGCTGAATTACTCTAGCTATATTTCAAACGATATTATGCAGGCTTGGTTCTATACGTCTCTTGTGTAAAGCAAAGTGCGTATGCACCTGCGAAACATTCGCAATGAGAGTGCGGAAGGATTTACGCTCGGCTACCGCTAATACTATTACGCCTTAGGAGATTAATGTGCCCTATTAAAAACTATCTACGGCGTAATAAACTAAAAATAATCGATTTATATAATTTTGATTCTGTTGAAAATTTCTTTAGATTGGCGCTTGTGTAAAATGTTAATAAAAATCGTAAATAATAGTACCCAAACTCTTTGATAGTTACAAAAAAAATATATATCTTTGATAAGTAAAGTGCATAAATATTTTAAAAATAATTATAATAATGAAAAAACACAATTTCTCAGCTGGTCCATGTATTCTTCCACGCGTGGCAATCGAAAATGCAGCTAATGCTGTACTTGATCTAAATGGTATCGGTCTATCTCTTATCGAGATCTCTCACCGTACAAAGGACTTTGAAGATGTAATCGAGGAGGCAACATCTCTACTTAAGGAGCTTCTAAACATTCCTGATAACTACAAAGTGCTATGGCTTGGTGGTGGTGCATCGACTCAATTCTGTATGGTTCCTTTCAACCTACTAGAGAAGAAGGCTGGTTACATCAATACTGGTGTTTGGGCTAAAAAGGCTCAAAAGGAGGCTAAACTATTTGGTGAAGTGGTTGAAGTTGCATCGTCTGAGGACAAGAACAATACTTACATCCCTAAGGGTTATGAGATCCCAACTGATCTTGACTACCTACACATCACAACTAACAACACTATCTTCGGAACGGAGTATCGTGGCGATATCGACTGTCCAGTGCCTCTAGTTGCAGATATGAGCTCTGATATCCTTAGCCGTCCAGTAGACGTATCTAAGTATGCTCTTATCTATGGTGGTGCTCAGAAGAATATGGGCCCTGCAGGTGTTACTTTCGTAATCGTAAGAGAGGATATGCTAGGTAAGGTTACTCGTCAAATTCCATCGATGCTTGACTACCGTACTCACATCTCTAATGACTCTATGTTCAATACACCTCCAGTATTCCCGATCTATGTAGTTCGTGAGACTCTTAAGTGGTTGAAGTCTATTGGTGGAGTTCCTGCAATCCAAAAAGTTAACGAAGAGAAGGCAGCTCTACTTTATGCTGAGATCGAGCGCAACACAGCATTCGCATCTCCAGTAGCAGTTGAGGACCGTTCACTTATGAATATTCCATTTGTATATAGCGAAGAGCGTAAAGATCTTGAGCCATCGAAATTCCTAGAGTTCGCTAAGGAGAGAGGTATGGTAGGTCTTAAGGGTCACCGTCTAGTTGGTGGCTTTAGAGCTTCGACATACAACGCAATGCCAATCGAGAGCGTTCAAGCGCTTGTTGATTGCATGAAGGAGTTTGAAGCATCACTATAATTCTCTGTTAAATCTTTATTAATAATACACAATGAAAATACTTGTTGCAACAGAGAAGCCTTTTGCAAAGGCGGCAGTTGATGGAATTATAGAGGCAGCTACTAAGGCTTCGCTAGAGGTTGTTCTACTTGAGAACTACACATCTGTAGAGGAACTTAAGGCAGCAGTTAAGGATGTAGATGCTATGATCGTTCGCTCGGATAAGGTTACCGCTGAGGTAGTCGAGGCTGCAGAGAACCTTAAGATCGTAGTTAGAGCAGGTGCAGGTTTTGATAACCTAGACCTAGAGGCTCTATCGGCTCGTAAGATCGTGGCGATGAACACTCCGGGACAGAACTCAAATGCAGTAGCTGAACTTGCTATTGCTATGATGATATTTATGGCAAGAGTTCAGTTCTCAGGTGCATCGGGCACTGAGATCGCTGGCAAAACTCTTGGTATCCACGCCTATGGTAACGTAGGTAGACTAGTGGGTAAGGCTGGTAAGGCTCTAGGTATGAGTGTTATCGCATTTGACCCATACGTAGCTGATAAGGCTATCTTTGCTGCTGATGGAGTGACTGAAGTTGCATCTATCGAGGAGCTATACTCTAAGTCAGAGTACCTATCGCTACACATCCCTGCAACTCCTGAGACTAAGGGCTCGATTGGTTACGATCTAGCGATGTCGATGCCTAAGGGCGGTACTATTGTTAATACTGCTAGAAAAGAGGTAATCGACGAGGCTGGACTTATCAAGGCAATGACCGAGCGCACAGACCTTAAATACGTTAGTGATATTGCTCCGGGTGATATGGCTGGCTTCGAGGCTCTAGGTAAGAGATTCTTTGCAACCCCTAAGAAGATGGGTGCGCAGACTGCCGAGGCTAATATCAATGCAGGTATTGCAGCAGCTGAGCAGATTGCAGCTTACCTAAATGATGGCGTAACTAAATTCCAAGTAAACAAATTTTAGATAACACCCTATAGATCTATGAAAATTAAACCATTTAGAGGTATTAGACCTCCAAAAGCGATTGCACACGAAGTAGCATCGCGCCCTTATGACGTGCTTAACTCAGCTGAGGCGCAAGCAGAAGCTGGCGAGAAGTCACTACTATATATCATCAAACCAGAGATCTCATTCACTCCAATCGCAGCTGACGAACATAGCCAAGAGGTATATGACAAGGCAGTTGAGAACTTCAAGAATTGGAAAGAGAAGGGTTGGCTAGTTCAAGATAACGATGAGCAGTACTACGTATATGCTCAGACTATGGATGGCCGCACTCAGTATGGTCTAGTGGTTGCGTGCCACGCTGATGACTATATGAATGGCGATATCAAGAAGCACGAACTTACTCGCCGTGACAAGGAAGAGGATAGAATGATTCACGTTCGTATCCAAAATGCAAATGTTGAGCCTGTATTCTTCTCATACAACGCAAATGATAGAATTGACGCTATCGTTGCAGAGGTTGCGCAGTCTACTCCAGAGTATGACTTCGTAGCCGAAGATGGCTTTGGCCATACATTCTGGGTAGTTCCAGCGGATAAGAACGAGGAAATTACAGCGATCTTTGCTGAGATCCCAGCACTATACGTAGCTGATGGTCACCACCGTACAGCTGCTGCTGCACTTGTTGCTGCTGAGAAGAAATCGCAGAATCCAGCACACACTGGCGATGAGGAGTATAACTACTTCCTTTCAGTTGTATTCCCAGATAACCAACTGAAAATTATCGACTATAACCGCGTTGTTAAGGACCTTAATGGCCTAAGCAAAGAGGAGATGATCGCAAAGCTAGAGGAGGATTTCGTAGTTGAGGTTAAGGGCGAGGAGATCTATACTCCAGAGGCACTACACAACTTCGCTATGTACCTTGATGGTCAGTGGTACTCACTTACTGCAAAAGAGGGTAGATACAACGATGAAGATCCAATCGGTGTTCTTGACGTTACTATCCTTTCGAACCTAGTTCTTGATAATATCCTAGGTATTAAGGATCTTCGTTCTGATAAGCGTGTAGACTTCGTAGGTGGTATTCGTGGCCTTGGTGAGCTTAAGCGTAGAGTTGATAGCGGCGAGATGGCAGTAGCATTTGCGCTATATGCAGTATCTATGAAGCAGCTTATCGATATCGCTGACTCAGGTAATATTATGCCTCCTAAAACTACTTGGTTTGAGCCTAAACTAAGAAGTGGACTAGTTATCCACTCTCTAGACTAGGAGAACTATTTCATTACAAACAAACTAAAGAAAATGGCAAAGATAAAAGGAGCAATAGAGGTAGATGTGGAGAGCTGCAAAGGTTGCGGTGTCTGCGTGTCGATATGCCCTGTAAAGGTAATTGAACTCGGTGCTAATGTTAATGGCAAGGGGTACAACTACGTTGTAATGGCTAACGAAGATGGCTGTATCGGTTGTGCTGGTTGCGCTATGATATGTCCTGATAGTGTTATTGAGGTCTATAAGCAAAAATTTGAATAAAAGAAATGGAAGATATTAAACTACTCAAAGGTAATGAAGTAGTAGCTATTGCAGCTATTCGTTGCGGATGTGACGGCTACTTCGGTTACCCTATCACCCCTCAGAGTGAGGTGATGGAGACACTTATGGATCTAAAGCCATGGGAGACAACTGGTATGGTTGTTCTTCAGGCCGAGAGTGAAACGTCATCTATCAATATGGTATATGGTGGAGCTGCGGCTGGTAAGATGGTGATGACAAGCTCGTCGAGCCCGGGACTTTCGCTAATGTGCGAGGGTCTGAGCTACCTTGCTGGCGCTGAACTTCCGTGTCTAATTGTTAACGTTGCTAGAGGTGGTCCCGGTCTTGGATCTATCCAAGCATCGCAGGCGGACTACTTCCAACTAGTAAAGGGTGGCGGCCACGGTGACTATAAGCTAATCGTACTTGCGCCAAACTCGGTGCAGGAGATGAATGACTTCGCTGAACTTGGCTTTGACCTTGCATTCAAGTACCTAATCCCATCGGTTATCCTAACTGACGGTATTATCGGTCAGATGATGGAGAAGGTTAAACTATCGCCAATCCGCCCTCGTAGAACTGAGGAGGAGCTAGCGGCGCAGTGTCCTTGGGCAACTGATGGAAGGAAGGCGGCAAGAGGTAAGGCTAACCTTGCTAACTCGCTATTCCTTGACTCAGCAGACCTAGAGGCACATAACCACCACCTTCAGGCGAAGTATCGCGAGATCGAACGCAATGAGGTTCGTTATGAGGCTATCCAGATCGAGGATGCAGAGTATGTAATGGTGGCATATGGTACAAGTTCGAGAATCTGTATGAAGGTAGTAGATGATATGCGTGCAGCTGGCCATAAGGTTGGACTTATTCGCCCTATCACTCTATTCCCATTCCCAACTGAAATTATCGCAAAGACTGCTGAGCACTGCAAAGCGATCCTTAGCGTTGAGATGAGTGCGGGTCAGATGGTAGAGGATGTACGCCTAGCGGTAGATAGTAGATGTCGTGTTGAACACTTCGGTAGATATGGTGGTGTGGTACACTCGCCAGCTGAGGTTCAAGAGGCTCTCGAAAAATTAATGTAATACCCCTTTAAATAAGATGGAAGTACAAAGAATAAGCGAGAACTTAGCCTATAAGAAGCCTCGCCTGATTACAGATAAAGTAATGCACTACTGCCCGGGCTGCTCGCACGGTACAGTGCATAAGATTGTTGCAGAGCTTATCGATGAGATGGGACAGGAGAATAACACAGTGGCAGTATCGCCAGTAGGTTGTTCGGTTCTAGCCTATAACTATATCGATGTGGACTGGGTGCAGGCTGCACACGGTAGAGCCCCTGCAATCGCAACAGCTCTTAAGAGACTGATGCCAGATAGACTCATTATTACCTACCAAGGTGATGGTGACCTAGCGGCTATCGGTACTGCAGAGACTATCCACTCGCTAGTTAGAGGCGAAAATATCGTTATTATCTTTATTAATAACGCTATCTACGGTATGACTGGTGGACAGATGGCTCCTACGACCCTTATCGGACAGAAGACTGCAACTACTCCTCACGGACGTGATATCGAGCGTAACGGCTTCCCATATAAGATGGCCGAGATCGCTAAGATGATGCCGGGTGTTACCTACGTAACTCGTCAGAGTGTAGATAAGCCAGCATCAATTCGTAACACTAAGAAGGCACTTAAAAAGGCATTCGAGAACTCACTACAGTGCAAGGGTACTTCGTTTATCGAGGTTGTTGCAACTTGTAGCAGTGGATGGAAGCTATCTCCTGTGGCATCTAATAATTGGATGCGCGAGAATATGTTCCCAGAGTACCCACTAGGTGATCTTCTTGATCGTTCAAAAGAGTAATCATCACCCTTTAATCAAAAGAAATACAATGAAAGAAGAGATATTAATTGCAGGATTTGGTGGCCAAGGTGTGCTATCGATGGGCAAGATTCTTGCTTACTCAAGTGTAATGCAGGGCGATGAGGTGACTTGGATGCCATCGTATGGCCCAGAGATGCGTGGTGGTACAGCTAACGTGTCGGTTATCCTTAGTAGCGATAGAATTAGCTCGCCTGTTATCCAAGAGTTCGATACAGTTATTGCCCTTAACCAACAGTCACTCGATAAGTTCGAGGGATCTGTAAAGCCGGGTGGTATTCTACTTTACGACCCAAATGGTATTACAAAGGCGCCTAAGCGTACAGATATTACTATCCATACTGTAGAGGCTACGGCTCAAGCAGGGGTTATGGGTAATGCTAAGGTATTTAATATGATCGTGCTTGGTGCTTACCTTAAGCTAAAGCCAGTGGTAACAATCGAAAATGTTATCGAAGGTCTTAAAAAATCGCTGCCAGAGCGTGCACACGCCCTTATCCCAGCCAACGAGGAGGCAATTACAGTAGGTATGTCTATTGTAAAGTAGTCTTCTTAACTTAAGACTCAGTAGAATATTGAGGGGTGGTTTGCCAAGTATGGCGAACTACCCCTCACTGTTTTATCCAGTAT
>CAYJFH010000100.1:0-6416 GCA_964369485.1 uncultured Rikenellaceae bacterium
AAATTCTTTACGCCATCTTTTCATATGCCTTCAAAGTGGTATGCACTATGCTTTGCAATAGAGATTTGCGAGCCCAATATCTTGTTTTAATACGATGTAGAGTCAAGCTAGAGAAACTTTATGGGGGACGACTCCACCGCCCAAGTCGTCGCCCCATGCACAACCTCTATGTTCTCGCTTGTGCATACGCACTCTGCTTTGCAATAGAGATTTGCGAGCCCAATATCTTGTTTTAATTCGATGTAGAGCCAAGCCAGAGAAATTATATGTGGTACAACTCTATCGCCCTCTGTAATTCAACCATACCATAAATAACAAAGGAGCATAGAAGGTAGAGTCTTATCTCTATCTTCTATGCTCCTCTTATACTCTATAGTATGGCTACCTAGATCTTAAACATAGCCTCTAGGTTATGGAACTTATCGTAGTAGTCATCAGTTGAGGCGTTGATAATCTCCTTTGCCTCCTCTGCTCCATAGATATGCGTTACCTCTACATTGCGCTCCTCGCCCGGCAGGTCCTTATACGTTAGGAAGTAGTGTCTAAGGCGTTCAATCACTAGCGGTGGTAGCTCCGATATATCATTAATCTTGCCATATAGCGCATCGTGAGATAGTACCGCAATAATCTTATCATCGGCCTCGGTATTATCAATCATACGCATACCTCCAATAGGTTTAGCCTTTACGATAACGTCACCGTGCGTGATAGTCTTCTCAGTGAGTACACAGATATCGACTGGGTCGCCATCACCGACAATATCGGTACGCTCTAGCGCTGCATTACTTATCGAGGCAACTCTATGTCCACTATAGGTCTGTGGGATAAATCCATATAGAGCAGGTATCGTTGTGGAGTACTTCTGAGGTCTATCAATCTTTAGGTATCCAGACTCTTTGTCGACTTCATACTTTACAGTATCTGTTGAGACCATCTCAATAAATGCCATAATTCTATGAGGTGCTTGATCTCCAATGTTAATGCCGTGCCAAGGGTGCGATTTGTAGCGTAGCCCCATTAGTTTACCCACGATCGGGTCCATAATCTTTGCCATAAGCTCTTGGTTTTATTATTTGACTCTTATTTTAATTACTATGTACATTAGTCAACGGCCTCACCCATTAGCGTTGCTTGGGTTACGCTCACTACTCTAACATCTACATAGTCTCCAGCCTTGATTCCCTCCTTAGTTTCGAAGATGATAACCTTATTTTGAGACGATCTTCCCTTCATCTGGTGCTCTCCTCTCTTGGAGTGTCCCTCGACAAGTACACTAAATACCTTGCCGATATCTTCGGTATTTTGGGTTAAAGATAGTGAATTTTGCGTATCGATGATCTCATTTAGGCGGTTTATTTTCACTTCGTGCGCAATATTGTCCTCCATAGTCTTGTGGGCACGTGTTCCCGGGCGATCGGAGTATGCAAACATATATGCGTAGTCATACTTCACCCTCTTCATAAGCTCTAGTGTGGCTTGATGGTCCTCTTCACTCTCCGAGCAGAAGCCTGCGATTATATCGGTAGTTATCGAGCAGTCGGGCATAGCACGCTTAATCGCCTCTAGCCTATCCATATACCACTCAACTGTGTAGTTGCGGTTCATTGCACGTAGCATATTATTGCTACCACTCTGCACTGGTAGGTGGATAGCCCTTGCGATATTCTCATTATCTCTCATCACCTCTATAAGCTCATCACTTAGATCCTTAGGGTGTGAGGTTGAGAACCTTACCCTTAGATCTTTGGATAGCTTTGCTACTCTATCAAGCAGCTTTGGGAAGTTCAATTCGCCATCGCTATATGAGTTTACATTTTGACCTAGGAGTGTGACCTCTCTATAGCCTCTCTCAAGTAGGTTCTCTATCTCTTCGATAATCGTCTGTGCGCTACGGCTACGCTCCCTACCTCTAGTGTATGGTACTACACAGTAAGAGCAGAAGTTGTTACACCCCCTCATAATACTTACATATGCGGAGATGCCGTTGCTGCCGAGCCTTACGGGTTCAATATCGGCATAGGTCTCCTGAGTTGAGAGTTCGGTATTTAACCCCTTCTCTCCATTGCGTGCATTGTCTAGCAGTTGTGGTAGTGAGCGATATACATCGGGCCCTGCAACTACATCTGCCATATCTAGCAGATCCTCGCCAAGTCGCTCTGCCATACACCCAATAACCCCTACCTTTAGCCCCTTGTGCTTTGCTGAGCGGAACTCAAGTAGTCGGCTATATATCTTCTGCTCGGCATTCTCACGAATAGCACAGGTGTTAATAAGTACTACATCTGCATCGAATGGACTATCTACTACATCGTAGTTAGACTTTGCAAGTATCGAGGCTACAATCTCACTATCCCCTACGTTCATCTGACATCCGTAGGTCTCAATAAATACCTTGCCCCTAATAGGCGCAAAGTTCTCTAAGTTCTTAAACATCTCTTATCTTTCTCTCTATAATAGTTTGTTATATCTCTAAAAATGGTCCAGTTGCGCTATTCTTATCCTTGACTAGCTCCTCTGGTGTACCTGCTGCAACGATACGGCCACCCCTCTCGCCGCCCTCGGGTCCCATATCTATAATATAGTCAGCAGTGCGTATCACATCTGTGTTATGCTCAATGACAACAACTGTGTTACCCCTATCTACTAACTTCTGAAGTGCCTCGAGTAGCACCCTTACATCCTCGAAGTGGAGCCCAGTTGTAGGCTCGTCGAGTATATAGAGTGTGCGGCCAGTGTCACGTTTTGCTAGCTCCGAGGATAGCTTTAGGCGTTGGCGCTCGCCCCCACTGAGTGTTGTGCAGGGCTGTCCAAGTCCAAGGTATCCAAGCCCAACGTCCTGCATCGCCTTTAGCTTTTGGTAGATGGCAGGGTGAGCCTCGAAGAACTCAGTTGCTTGATTCACGGTCATCGATAGTACCTCGTCAATATTCTTACCCCTGAACTTAACGGCTAGGGTGTCGGGGTTATATCTATGGCCATCGCATACCTTACAGCGTACATATACATCTGGCAGGAAGTTCATCTCTATGGTCTCAACCCCTGCGCCCTTACACTGCTCGCACCTACCGCCCTTAACGTTAAAGCTAAAGCGGCGAGCCTTGAATCCTCGCATCTGCGCATCTGTTGTCTTCTCGAATAGGTTGCGAATATCGGTGAATACTCCGCTATAGGTCGCTGGATTAGAGCGTGGTGAGCGAGTGATCTGTGATTGATCCACTACTATCACCTTATCTAGGTGCTCTACTCCCTTAATCTCACTATACTCTAGCGGTATATCGTAGCTATTAAAGAACTCACGGCTAAGTATTGGGCGTAGGGTCTGGTTGATAAGTGTACTCTTGCCCGAGCCGCTAACCCCTGCAATCGCCACAAGCCTACCTAGTGGTAGCTCTAGGGTAACATCGTGTAGATTATTACCACTACAGCCACTTAGTGTAAGCCAATGGCCACTGCCCTCACGTCTACTCTTTGGAACCTCTATCTTGCGCTCCCCGAGTAGGAACTGTGCAGTTAGCGAGCCCGACTTTAGTAGGGTATCTATACCACCAGCCGATACAATCTCGCCACCTTTACGCCCAGCTAGTGGCCCTACATCGACAATATAGTCGGCCGTTCGTATCATTAGCTCATCGTGCTCAACCACAATTACCGAATTTCCAACATCACGGAGCGACTTTAGCGATTCGATAAGCCTTACGTTATCCCTTGGGTGTAGTCCGATACTCGGCTCATCGAGGATATATAGTACATTTACTAGCTTACTACCCACTTGGGTGGCTAGTCTAATACGTTGGCTCTCGCCGCCACTAAGTGTGCCCGAGGAGCGACTAAGTGATAGGTATCCAAGCCCTACATCTACAAGGAAACCAAGCCTAGAGGATATCTCCGAGAGTATCTCGTGGGCAATAGTCGCCTGCTTCTTCTCCATCTTATCCTCTATGGTAAGCGCCCACTGCTGTAGACGCTCGATACTAAGTTCCGAAAGTTCGGCGATATTCTTCTCCTCTATCTTAAATGCGAGACTCTCCTTGCGTAGGCGTGTGCCTGCGCATACCGAGCACTTACGCTTCTCAACGAACTGCTCTCTCCACTTCGCACCCCTTCGTGCGCTGCCCTCCTCGTCGCTCTGCGCGCGCTCTAGGTATGCCATAACGCCCTCCCAAGTGGTCATATATGTAGTGCCACTCTGCGCCTTAATCCTTAGCGGTTCGGTCTCGCCATTAAGAAGTGCCGATATTGCCTCATCGTCCCACTGGTCGAGTGGAGTAATCATAGTGTATCCATATCGGTGCGCAAGCGCCTCAATCTTAGCATATACAAGGGAGGTCTTGCCCATCTTCTTTAGGGGTTCGATTGCCCCTTTGTCGATAGATAGTGACATGTCGGGTACTATCTTTTCGATATCAAACACTCGCTCCCAACCGAGACCCGAACAGGCTGTGCAGGCTCCAAATGGGGAGTTAAATGAGAATGTTGCAGGTTGAGGCTCAGCATATGCTAACCCAGTGGTAGGGCACATAAGCGAGCGTGAGTAGAAGCGTATATCGTCACTCTGACCCAGTGGTGCAACTGCAATTGTCCCCTTGCCGTAGCTAAAGGCATCTAGTACGCTCTTGTTTATGCGCTCACTTGTAGCAGAGTCTACCTTTAGTCTATCGATTACTAGCTCTACGTTGTGTCGAGTATAGCGGTCGAGCTGCAGTCCCGGGGTCATCTCCTTGACCTCGCCATCGATGCGGGCATATAGAAAACCTTTAGAGCGTAGCTGCTCGAAGGTCTCGCGGTAGTGTCCCTTACGCCCCTTAACAATAGGGGCAAGGATTGCCACCTTCTCCCCCGAGTAGAACCTCTCTATACTCGCTACGATCTGCTCATCGGTATAGCTTATCATCCTCTCGCCCGTGGCCGTTGAGTAGGCAGTAGATGCCTTGGCAAATAGTAGGCGGAGGTAGTCGTATATCTCAGTTATAGTTCCAACGGTTGAGCGTGGATTCTTCGATGTTGTCTTCTGTTCGATGGCAATAACGGGCGATAGCCCCGTAATCTTATCGACATCTGGACGCTCAAGCACACCCATAAATTGACGAGAGTATGAGCTTAGGGTCTCAAGGTACCTACGCTGCCCCTCGGCATATATGGTATCGAAGGCTAGTGAGCTCTTGCCCGAACCCGACAGACCAGTGATAACTGTAAGGCTATCACGCGGAATCTCAACGTCGATGTTCTTTAGGTTGTGAACCCTTGCTCCCTCGATCTTAATAGTGTTGCTTGCCATTGTCTTTGCTCTTGAATTGTCTACTTAAAATACTTATCAAACGCCACAAATACCTCACGTATTGTAGGGTATGCCTCCTCTAGTAGCCCCTTAGCACGCTTGTGGTCTACCCACTCCGCGCGTGCAATATCCTCCTCTACCTGAGGTGTAAGGCTCTGTTCGCCGGGAGCAAGCATCAGAAACCAAGATGTATGCTTCTCGATATGCTCGCCATCTTGGTGGTATGTATGCTTGGTGATACATAGCTCACGACCGACCCACAACTCTCCAATTCCGCACTCCTCACGAACCTCACGATGGGCACAATTTACTATCTCCTCGCCCTCATCTAGCTTACCCTTAGGTAGGTCCCAACTCCCTCTGCGGTGGATCATAAGTATCTCCTCCTTTTCATTGAGTACTAGTCCGCCCCCTGCTCTGATAATTCTTTTTTTGCTCTCCATATTTTTTGCTATCTTTGTGGGATAAATATAACTGTTATAATCGTTTTAAATATAATCAAACTAGAGAAAATGAAAAAAGCTATCGCTAATTCCCTACTGCAAATTAACGCAATTAAATTGAGCCCTGCAAATCCATTCACTTGGGCAAGTGGCTGGCGTTCGCCTATCTACTGCGATAATCGTACCGCACTTTCATTTCCAGAGGTGCGCACCTCTATCTATGAGGCCTTTGCAAAGACTATCGAGGAGCTATATCCTGAGGCAGATGTAATTGCAGGTGTGGCAACTGGTGCAATCGCTTGGGGTGCAGGTGCAGCAGAGGTTCTAGGCAAACCATTTATCTATGTTCGCACATCGGCTAAGGCTCACGGCCTTACAAACCAAGTTGAGGGATACTTCGAGGCTGGACAGAAGGTAGTTGTAGTTGAGGACCTTATCTCAACTGGTGGTAGCTCGCTGGCGGCTGTTGAGGCTCTACGTGCTGCAGGGTGCGAGGTGCTAGGTATGGTAGCTATCTTTACCTACGGTTTCCCAGTGGCAGAGGCTAACTTCACCGCAGCTGATGTTAAGTTAACTACACTATCTAACTACTCTGCACTTATCGACTGTGCAGTAGAGCAAAACTACGTTACAGAGGAGCAGGTAGAGACCCTAAAGCAGTGGAGAGTAGCGCCATCGGAGTGGGGTAGATAATTTTT
>CAYJFH010000101.1:0-6415 GCA_964369485.1 uncultured Rikenellaceae bacterium
TACCGCGCAATCGTAGCGAGGAATAAGCACCCGCGTGCGGAGACGCACCACCATACCCCATATAAAATAGAGAAGTCCATATGAGATAATATTCTCATATGGACTTCTCTATTTTTTTTAGTTCACTACTCTACTTTCGCTTATAGCGATCGATAAGCACCATAATACTTTGGTTCAGCGATGCTATCTCATCTTTTGTCTTCACCTCCACTGAGTATGGTATTCCACGCTCAACATAGCGGCGAAGTGAGTTCTCAATCTGAAGTATAGGAGTAATAAAGAAGCCCTTTACCATCAAGAAGAAGATAAGAAGTAGTAGGATACCTGCCGTTAGGGCACTGATACCTACCATCGAGGCTCTATATGCTTTACTCTCCACCTCTTGTGAAGTAATCAGTAGGCTCTCCTCATTTACAATCATAAACTCCTTGATAGCATTAGTGAGTTGAGTGTACTTAGTGCTATACTTCTCGATAAACCACGGCAGCGTAATCTCACCACGTACTTGGTCAATAGCGGCATTATACTGCTTAGAAGCAAACTCTATGCGAGCGATTGAGACCTCACCCTGAGGGAAGTTTACGAAGGCTTGACGAATATTACTTAGTGTACTATCGAATCTCTCACGAGTAATCGTTAGAAGCTCTCTATCGAGAACTATCGAGTCCGTTACAGATTTTAGTAGCTCTGCGTTCTGTATCTCTACGCCATCAAGTAGGCTCTTGCTTAGCTCAATATTACCACTAGAGGAGGCCAATAGATCTGCTGTTGCTCTGTTTAGTCTAAAGAGTTCAGCAGAGCTAATCACTCCTGATAGGAATAGCAATATACCGATAAAGAAGAATCCGAGTTTAATCTTACGTCTTATCATAGCTTACAAAAAGATAATTTAGTTTATAGATACGAGAAGTGCACTAACTTCTGTAATCAAAATTAGTGCACATCTCAACATTATCTACCTACTAGTACTCACCCCAACTCTTAATCTTAAGTTGGTCTACCTTCGTACGACAGAATGCTAGGATAAAGTCGTTTGCAAGGCGAGCGTTAGTACATAGTGGAATATTAAAGTCGATTGCCGAACGACGGATTGTATAGTCATTGTTCAGCTCATCTTTGGTGTGATTCTTAGGAATATTCACCACGAAGTCAATCTTACGCTCCTTGATATACTCTAGGATATTAGGCTCACCATTACCGATTTGGTCTGGCCAGCTAAGAACCGTTGAGCTAACGCCGTGCTCAGCGAGGAACTCCGAAGTACCACGAGTTGCGTAGATAGTGAAGTTACACTTCTGAAGCTCACGTGCAGCCTCTAGGGTCTGTGTCTTAGACTTCACATCACCAGTACTTAGAAGAACAGTCTTCTCTGGGATACGGTAGCCTACCGATAGCATCGCCTTAACGATAGCCTCGTAGTAGTCCTCACCGATACACCCTACCTCACCAGTCGATGCCATCTCAACACCTAGTACTGGGTCAGCCTTCTGTAGACGGCTAAATGAGAACTGCGACGCCTTGATACCAACGTAGTCTAGCTCGAATGCTGACTTCTGTGGTACATTTGGCTCTAGGCCAAGCATCACACGAGTTGCGATATCGATAAAGTTAACCTTTAGAACCTTACTCACAAATGGGAATGAGCGAGAGGCGCGTAGGTTACACTCAATAACCTTAATAAAGTTATTCTTAGCCAGTAGCTGCATATTGAATGGACCCGAGATATTAAGCTCACGCGCAATTTCACGAGCGATCTTCTTAATTCTGCGTACTGTCTCGATATATAGCTTCTGAGCTGGGAATACAAGTGTAGCATCACCAGAGTGAACACCTGCAAACTCAACGTGCTCAGAGATTGCGTATAGTAGAACTTCGCCATCCTTAGCAATAGCATCGATCTCGATCTCCTTTGCATTCTCGATAAACTCAGTTACTACAACTGGGTGTTGCTTCGATACATTTGTTGCAAGTTGTAGGAAGTGCTCTAGCTCCTCGGTGCTAGTTACTACGTTCATCGCCGCACCCGAAAGTACATACGAAGGACGGATAAGTAGCGGGAAGCCTACCTCATCGGCGAAGGTATAGATCTCCTCCATAGATGATAGCTCCTTCCAACGTGGTTGGTCAATACCTAGTGAATCGAGCATCGAAGAGAACTTGTGTCTATCCTCTGCTCTGTCGATATTCTCGGCCGAAGTACCTAGGATCTTCACATCGTTATCTGCAAGGCGTGTAGCTAGGTTATTTGGGATCTGACCACCCACCGATACGATAACACCGCGTGGAGCCTCTAGATCAGCGATATCAAGTACACGCTCTAGGGTTAGCTCATCGAAGTATAGTCTATCGCACATATCGTAGTCTGTAGATACAGTCTCAGGGTTGTAGTTGATCATAATAGATCTTAGACCCTGCTCTCTAACTGTGTTGATTGCCGAAACTGAACACCAGTCGAACTCAACCGAGCTACCAATTCTATATGCACCAGAACCTAGTACGATTACCGATTGGTCGTCACAAGCGAAGTCTACGTCGTGAGCCGAACCGTTGTAGCTTAGGTATAGGTAGTTAGTCTGTGCTGGATACTCAGCCGCTAGGGTGTCAATCTGCTTAACGTATGGTACTACACCTAGTCCCTTACGCCACTCTCTAACCTTAGAGATTGCACTCTCCATAGAGCTATCCTTAGCACCTAGTACTGTACGTGCTATCTGGAAGTCCGAGAAGCCCTTCTGCTTAACCTCACGAAGAAGTGGAGTTGGAACCTCTGTAAGCTCTGAGTACTCCTCCATATCCTTCTCTAGGTTGATAATACCTTGAAGTTTGTGTAGGAACCACTTGTCGATCTTAGTAAGTTCGTGGATTCTATCTACTGTGTAGCCTTGTTTAAGGGCTGCTGCAATGATAAAGATACGCTTATCAGTTGGGCGGCTAAGTTCTGTGTCTAGGTCATCGATAACGAAGTCCTTATTAGCCACAAAGCCGTGCATACCTTGGCCAATCATACGTAGACCCTTCTGGATAGCCTCCTCGAAGTTTCTACCGATTGCCATAATCTCACCAACACTCTTCATCGAGCTACCTAGCTCACGGCTAACCTCCTTGAACTTACCAAGGTCCCAACGAGGGATCTTACATACGATATAGTCAAGTGCAGGCTCGAATGCCGCTGTTGTAGTCTTAGTAACTGTATTCTTAAGTTCGTGAAGACCGTAGCCCATACCTAGCTTAGCTGCTACGAATGCAAGTGGATAACCAGTTGCTTTCGATGCTAGTGCCGATGAGCGGCTAAGGCGTGCATTCACCTCGATTACTCGGTAGTCCTCGCTCTCTGGGTCAAGTGCATACTGTACGTTACACTCACCCACGATACCTACGTGGCGAATAATGCGAATAGCGATCTCACGAAGTTTGTGATACTCATTATTTGTAAGGGTCTGCGATGGAGCAACAACGATAGACTCACCGGTGTGGATACCTAGTGGGTCAAAGTTCTCCATATTACAGATCGTTAGGCAGTTGTCGTACTTATCACGTACTACTTCGTACTCAACCTCTTTCCAACCCTTTAGTGACTTCTCAACTAGGATCTGAGGAGAGTATGTAAATGCCTTACTTGCCATTACATCCATATCTGCGTCATTGTCGCAGAATCCAGAGCCTAGACCACCAAGGGTGTAAGCCGCACGGATAATTACTGGGTAACCTAGTTCAGCTGCAACTCTCTTTGCATCCTCAACTGTTGTTACCGCCTCGCTCTTGATAGTCTTAACGTCGATTTGGTCAAGTTTCTGAACGAATAGGTCACGATCCTCGGTATCCATAATCGCTTGGACTGGAGTACCTAGAACCTTAATATTATACTTCTCAAGGACACCGCTACGGTATAGTGCAACACCACAGTTAAGGGCTGTCTGTCCACCGAACGCTAGTAGGATGCCGTCTGGACGCTCCTTCTCGATTACTCTTTCAACGAAGTCTGGAGTAACTGGCAGGAAGTATACCTTATCTGCAATACCCTCAGAGGTCTGAACAGTTGCGATATTTGGGTTGATAAGCACTGTGTACATACCCTCCTCTTTAAGGGCCTTTAGTGCCTGAGATCCTGAGTAGTCAAACTCACCAGCCTCACCAATCTTTAGTGCGCCACTACCTAGTAGTAGTACCTTCTTTACTTTATCTTGCATTGTCTAAAAAATATTTTTAAAAGTTAGCTGGGTATTTACTATTTCTTATACTTCTTCACCTCGTCAATAAACTTATCGAATAGGTACTCAGTATCCACTGGGCCACTAGTAGCCTCTGGGTGGAACTGTACTGAGAAGAATGGTCCACTCTTATGGCGAATACCCTCAAGGGTGTCGTCATTTAGGTTCTTGAAGAATGGTTCCCAATCAGCACCTAGATTCTCAGGGTCGATTGCATAACCGTGGTTCTGCGAAGTGATACAAGCGTTGTTAGTTCCACACTCAATCGCTGGCTGGTTATGTGAACGGTGGCCATACTTCATCTTATATGTAGTTGCACCTGCCGCACGAGCTAGAAGTTGGTTACCAAGGCAGATACCAAAGATTGGCTTACCCTTCTCTATTCCGCGCTTGATATTCTCAACCACTGTGTCAAGAAGCGCTGGGTCACCCGGGCCATTAGATAGCATTACACCATCGTAGTCCATCTGCGAGAAGTCATAGTCCCAAGGAACTCTAACGACGGTCACACCACGCTTCAGTAGGCAACGGATAATATTATACTTAGCTCCACAGTCAACCATAACGATCTTTAGGTCGCCATCGCCATACTCTGAAACCTCTGTACACGACACCTCTGCTACTAGGTTGCGAGTATTGTGATCCTCGAACTCTGCTGGCTCTTCTGTTCCATCAACGATAATTTTGCCTAGCATAACACCGTGCTCACGGATAGTTTTGGTGATTTGACGAGTATCTACCCCAAAGATAGCAGGGATATTCTCGCTCTGTAGCCACTGAGCAAGTGTCTGCTCATTGTGCCAGTGTTGTGGGTTAAAGGCGTAATCACTAACAACTAGACCCTTAACGTGGATCTTGTCGCTCTCGAAATTAAGTGGAAGTCCCCACTCGCTTTCGTCCTTAACTGGAACTCCATAGTTACCAATCAGAGGGAATGTTGTTACTAGAATTTGTCCACAATAAGATGGATCGGTGAGGCTCTCAGGGTAGCCAGTCATTGCAGTTGAGAAGACAACTTCGCCTGAAATTGAGCGAGGTGCACCAAAAGAATAGCCCTCATAGCTCGAACCATCTTCGAGAACAAGGCGCGCAGGTGTTGATGTAATCATTGTTAGTGTATAAGTTTTTAGTAAAAAAGAATCATTACTAAAGTGCAAAGGTAAAAATATTTTTCATAATTTTGCCCCTATGATAACGAATAATGAGATAAAATTTCTCCGCACCCTCCACACTAAGCGTGGACGCGATGGATCAGGGCTATTTATGGCCGAGGGCGAAAAGCTTGTAAGTGAACTTCTAGAGCTATTCTCAGTCGACAAGGTGTACCGTGTTGGCGAGAATTGCAGCGAGGTTCAGATGCAAAAAATTTCGCAGTTAAAGACACCTACTTCGGTGCTCGCAACACTTAAAATGCCTACTCACATAGTTGAAAACAGCTATAAACATAGCGGTAGGGTCTTAGTATTGGATTCTGTGCAAGACCCGGGTAATATCGGCACTATCCTACGTACAGCCGATTGGTTCGGCATTAAGCTGGTTGTATGTTCGATGGACTCTGCAGATATATTCTCATCCAAAGTAGTGCAGGCCACTATGGGATCAATTGGTAGGGTTCAAGTGGTGCGCACCGATGTAACTCAGTGGCTAAAGAATAGAGTGAGTATATTCCCTAATTCTGCATACGGTACATTTTTGGAGAATAGCCGAGAGCTTCGCCAAGTTTCGTTCGATAGTAACGCATCAATTGTTATGGGTAATGAGGGAAGGGGTATCTCTAGTAGTGTAGAGGCACTTATTAACAACCGCATCCATATCCCAAGGGGCGAGGGTGGCAGTGGTGAATCACTCAATGTCGCAATAGCTACGGCAGTAGTCCTCAGCGCACTCTAACACCTATAAAGGGGCAGTTGAGTCGATTTTTAAATTATTTTTAACTACTTTTGCCCTCCAAATATCGACATTGATATAAAGCCTCGTAGTTTAATGGATAGAATGATGGTTTCCGGTACCATTGATATGGGTTCGATTCCCATCGAGGCTACTATTTTCTTTAGGCATTTTATGCTACTACTACTTTGAAAGTTCAGAGGTTTACTCTATTTCTCTAGCTTGGCTCCTCTGAATCACTATAATGAAGCAAGGTTGTGCGAGGGGGCACGACGACTGAGGCAGTGGCGGCATGAGTGAAGCGCCCAAATGTAAATAGG
>CAYJFH010000102.1:0-6326 GCA_964369485.1 uncultured Rikenellaceae bacterium
TCCATTTGCGCAGCACCAGTAACCATGTTCTTTACGTAGTCGGCGTGACCTGGACAGTCTACGTGAGCGTAGTGACGGTTAGCAGTTTGGTACTCAACGTGAGCAGTGTTGATAGTAATACCACGCTCTTTCTCCTCAGGAGCGTTGTCGATTGAGTCGAATGAACGAAGCTCAGATAGACCGTTCTTTGCAAGAACTGTAGTGATAGCTGCTGTAAGTGTTGTTTTACCGTGGTCAACGTGACCGATAGTACCGATGTTTACGTGCGGCTTACTGCGGTCAAATTTTTCTTTAGCCATTGTTGTAAATGTTTTTGTTTTATTGTTTTGTTACTTTATTCTCTTAAAAAAATGAGCGGAAGACGAGATTCGAACCCGCGACCATTAGCTTGGAAGGCTAATGCTCTACCAACTGAGCTACTTCCGCTTATATTTTTTACACTTTAACTCTAAAATTTGAGCTTATCTTGACAAAGATAACACTTTTTCTCGAATTAAAAAACTCAAATTCTAAAATCCAAAAAACAAACTCTGCCTTCTGTCCACAAGAAGAAGAATTTGTCACTCTGATTTTTGTGGGGAGAGCAGGATTCGAACCTACGAAGGCGTACGCCAGCAGATTTACAGTCTGCCCCAGTTGGCCACTTTGGTATCTCCCCAAAAACTATGTAATAAAAAAAGAGCCGATGGAGGGATTCGAACCCACGGCCTGCTGATTACAAATCAGCTGCTCTGGCCAACTGAGCTACATCGGCTTGTACTCTTTTCCCCATCCCTATCTACCCACTCACAAAGGAGCGTTTCAATCGAAATGGAGTGCAAAGATATACAACATTTCTGAACTTCCAAAACTTTTTTACTTTTTTTTGCACTTTTTTGCATTTTTTGGGGTAAAGTAGCAATTTACAGGGAGTAAAGGGGCTCTGCATCTTAATTTTATTTCTAACTTTGTGGCACTATTTCTTAAGAGAAAACCATATATGAAAGTACTAAAGTTCGGGGGCACATCGGTTGGAGCTCCTAAGGGAAGGGATAATATATGTTCACTAGCACTTCAGGGCAGTGAGCAGTCTGTGGTTATAGTATCGGCGCTCGGTGGAGTTACCGATATGCTTCTACAGCTAGGCCATCAGGCTGCATCTAGCCCTAAAGAGCACTACGAGGCTACTCTAAAGAAGCTATACGCTCGCCACTACGAGGCCATAGAGCTTAGTGTACCTAGAGATAGAGCAGAGGAGGTAGAGGCTCAGTGCACTACTCTACTCGATGAGCTTAGCGATATTGCAAAGGGAATTTCACTCACTGGCGAGTTCTCACCCTTCTGCGAGGCTAAGGTCGTTGCCTATGGCGAGAGGCTCAGTTCAATAATACTAGCCTCGATGATCGAGGACGCTACACACATAGACTCAACCGAAATTATTAAGACTACCCCATACTTCGGTCGCCATATTGTAGACTTTACCTCTACTAACAACTCAGTCAAGCAGAGGTTCGCAGGTATCACCTCAAAGGTGGTAGTGATGGGAGGATTTATCAGCTCGGAGGTAGGTTCGGGGCGAATCACAAACCTTGGGCGTGGCGGCTCGGACTACACCGCCGCTATAGTTGCCTCGGCACTCAAGGTCTCACATCTATATATATATACCGATGTCGATGGCTTCCTAAGTGCCGACCCTAGAATCGTATCGGATGCAGTTCTTATCGATGAGTTGGGCTTTGTAGAGGCTATGGAGCTATGTAACTTCGGGGCAAAGGTGGTCTATCCTCCAACGATATTCCCCGCATATAATGCCAATATTCCTATTGTCATACGCAACACATATAGTAACTGCGCAGGTACAACAATCCGCAGTCGTGCATCGCTTAGTGGCGACGCGGCTGTCTTTAAGGGTATAAGTTCTATTAACGACACTGCACTGCTAACGCTCCGTGGACTTGGCGCTCTAGGGCTCATTGGGGTAAACTACCGACTATTTAAAGCGCTAGGCAGGGCTGGCATATCGATATTTCTAGTTAGCCAACAGAGCTCGGACAATAGCACAAGTGTTGCAATACGCAATGGAGATATAGGGCGCGCAACTACAGTTATCAACGAGGAGTTCGCCTCGGAGATAGCTATGGGCGAGATTGAGAGCTGCTCGGTGGTGGAGAATCTAGCGATCGTTGCCGTTGTAGGCTCATCGCTGAGCGATAATACCGAGGCGACAGCTATGATATATAGTACCTTAGAGAGCGCAGGGATAAATATAATTACATCGGGACAGGGCGGAGCGCAGAATAGCGTTGCCTTTGTCACTGAACTCGCATCGCTACGCAAAGCAACAATTGTACTCCATAGCGCAATATTCTCAACTAGCTATAGCGAGTTAAACATATCTATTCTCGGTGATTCACAACTTATGGAGCAGGTAAGGGAGTTAATCACAAAGCAGCGTAGAGCCATACTCGAGAGGCACGGGCTACGGTTAAATATCACAGATAGCACCAGCGAGGCAGGTATTATAGTAGATACTACCACGACTCAAAGTGACTATAGCCAATATACCAACTCTGGCAAGATCGTTGTATCTGCAAATAGAGTTGCAACATATAACTACCTAAGTAGCGAAGAGAGCACCTCACTACTATATGGTGCGGCAATGGGTGATAGCACCCAAATTATACGCACACTCCGCGACCTAACCAGTAGCGGCGACAGAGTACTGAGCATAAGGGCAATACTAAGCCCTGAGCTAGATAGCGCACTGCGAGGAGTTAGTAGCGGCAGTGAGCTACTAAAGATATGTAGCGAGGAGGAGCTATCGGGAGCTGCATCATCTCAGAGGCTAGGGATCATTGCCCATAGCATAGGGATCAAGCTATCGACTATCGAGATAGACGATGTCATCTCGACTTGCGATGAGCTACTTCGCGGGCTAACTGACAATCAGAGATTAAGCCAAGTTTGCTACATTGAGGGCGACGGTACAGCACGTATTGCAATTGAGGTAATTGGGGGTAACGACCCACTATACTACAACGTTGAGCACTCTACAACTACACTTATCAACACCCTGCGATATAGGGAGTATCCACTTCAGATTAAGGGCTATGAGGCTCCAACGCCACAGTCGCTCTCTGCACTTATACTCTCCGATATACTATCAGTTGCAAAGATATAGACTCACCTAAATTTTGCCACAATAATAAGCCACTCCGAGGGGCTCTATTTGGTAATTTGTATAATAGTTGCTATCTTTGAGACGCTTTATACCTAACAGATAAAAGTTTTAACCCGAAATTTAACTAAAGATGGAATATCAAGAAAACGACGACTACGGCTACGAGGATGGCCACGGAACTAACAGTGGAAATGCTGCAGCAAAGGGACTTAAGATTGCTGTAATTATACTTCTAGTGGTACTTGCAGGGGTATCATTCCTATATTGGCAGACAGTGCGCCAAGATGCAGCAGAGCTTGAGGCAATGACCGCAGACAAAGATAGTTTAGCGAGACAATATGATCAACTTCTCGTGGATATGAGCGAACTTGAGTTCGACAACGACACTCTAAATGCAAACCTACTTCAACAACGCCACATCGCCGACTCACTTATGGAGAAGATGCGCTCAGAGCGCAATATCTCATACCGTAAGATTAAGGCATATGAGCGTGAACTAGGTACACTACGTACAACTATGCAGGGATTTGTTCGTCAGATCGACTCTCTTCGCCAAGTAAACGAGAAGCTAGTGGGCGAGAATACAGCATTCCGCCAAGAGATCTCTACACTTCGCACTACTACCGAGGCGGCTAAGGAGACTGCAGCTGAGCTTAACTCGATGCTACAACGTGGATCTGTTATCAAGGCAAGAGATATCACCCTTCGTGCCGTTAACAAGCGTGGTAAGGATGTGACTAGAGCACGTACAGCTGAGCAACTTGTAACTACATTCGTACTTGCTGCAAATGAGCTTTCAGAGCCGGGCGAGAGAACTGTTTACGTTAGAATTATCAGCCCTGATGGATTCGACCTAGCAGAGAGCCAAAGCTCAATGTTTGAGTTCGAAGGTACATCAATCCCATACACTGCATCACGTGTGGTAGATTACCAAGGCGAGGATATCGCAGTTTCAGTATACTATAAGGGCACAGACCTAAGCGCAGGACAGTACACTGTTCACGTATATATGGATGGCCATATGGTAGGTAGCAACGTAATTATTCTAAAGTAATTTAGATAGTTTTTAGTGCTAAAGCATAAAATACCCTGCAAAAAAATTTGCAGGGTATTTTTTTGTGATGTAATTTTGTGACTTTAAAATATCAAAAGAAGAGTTAAGATATGAAGATAGTTTCAACTGTTCAAGAACTCAGAGAGTTACTCTCTAGGCAGCAAAGTATCGGTTTCGTTCCTACGATGGGGGCACTACATAGCGGCCATATAGAGCTGGTAAGGAGAGCTGCAGCCGAAAATAGCACTGTAGTGGTAAGCGTCTTTGTAAACCCTACGCAGTTCAATGATAAGGGTGACCTAGATAGGTACCCTCGTACACTTCAGAGTGATGCAGAGCTACTACGCGAGGTCGGCACCACATATCTATTTGCACCATCGGTAGAGGAGATCTACCCAGATACCCAGAGCTACACTATCGAGGACGATAGACTACTATCACTCACTACCCAGATGGAGGGTGCACACCGCCCCGGCCACTTCGATGGGGTTGTGCAAGTCGTTGGCAGACTCTTTGATATCGTAGAGGCAGATAGAGCTTACTTTGGGGAGAAGGACTATCAGCAACTTGCAATCATAAAGATGATGGTAGAGGTTCAAGGGCGCTCCATAGAGATCATCTCTTGCCCTACAGTCAGAGCCGAGGATGGCCTAGCATTAAGCTCACGCAATGCGCAACTTACCGAGGAGCAGCGAGCCGCTGCCCCTGAAATCTATCGCACAATTAGCTCACTTAGGGTAAGAATTGATAGCGGAGAGAAAAATTTTAAGCAGTTAGAGGCCGATGCAATTTCACAAATCGATAAAAATCCATACCTTTGCACCGAATATGTCGAGATTGTCGATGCCCGAACACTCCAAAGCCCTACTGAGGAGGGTAGCGTAAGGATATGCACAGCAGTGAAGTGCGGCAAAGTTCGACTTATCGACAACGTATAGCTGAACCTATTTTTTTAGATAGTATAATAGAAATGTTTATTGAAAGACTAAAATCCAAGATCCATAGAGCCACAGTAACTGAGGCTAATCTTCAGTATGTCGGCAGCGTTACCATCGATGAAAACTTGATGGATGCAGCTGGTATTATTGATGGCGAGAAGGTAGCTATTGTTAATAACAACAATGGCGCACGCTTTGAGACCTATGTAATTACGGGCGAGAGGGGCAGTGGCGCGATATGTATTAATGGGGCGGCTGCAAGGCTTGTATCTGTTGGTGATATTGTGATTATTATATCGTATGGCCTTATGGACTTCGAGGAGGCAAAGACCTTCACCCCTAAGGTAGTATTCCCTCACTCTCCATCTAACCAACTATAATGTTATACCTTATACCTACTCCTATTGCCGAGGGTAACTCTACGAGTGTGGAGGTAAGATCTGCGATACTAGAGTGTGATTACTTCGTGGTGGAGAATATCAGAACTGCGAGGAGGTATATCTCATCTCTGAAGTTAGGTATAGTAATAGACTCTCTGGAGTTTGTGGAGCTATCTGAGCACACATCGCCAGAGGATATATCCGAGATCCTCGCGCCGATTAAGGCAGGCCGCAAAGCCGCAATTATGTCCGAAGCAGGGCTTCCATGCGTTGCCGACCCGGGCTCTATACTAGTAGAGGCCGCTCACAGAGCAGGAGTAAAGGTTATTCCACTTATAGGCGCAAGCTCTATTATGCTAGCACTTATGGCATCTGGAGCATCGGGGCAGAACTTTGCCTTTAATGGCTATCTACCTATCAAGGAGGGCGACAGAGCACGTGCAATCAAGCGATTTGAGAGTAGAGCGGTATCTGAGCGCCAGACCCAAATATTTATCGAAACTCCATATCGCAACCTATCACTCCTTAGTGATCTACTCAAGACACTATCACCTAAGACACAACTAGCCATCGCCTGCAACTTAACGGCCGAAGATGAGCTTATAGAGGTGCGCTCGGTGGAGAAGTGGCGCAAGGCCGATAAGCCTAATATCGCAAAGCGCCCAGCTATCTTTATTATCTACTAAAAGGAGAGGTGCGTTCACACACTGAGGGTACTTCTTTTATCACCCTAATTTCTGTGTTCATTTAATCGAAAGCCCTATATTATAGTAGAGTTATTCAACAGAGTCAAG
>CAYJFH010000103.1:0-6323 GCA_964369485.1 uncultured Rikenellaceae bacterium
TCCGCTCGTTCCTCGCTGCAGCCTCTTCGCCTCCAGTCGTCGGACTTCGAAAAGCTCTAACTTGTTGTAATGATATGTTTGCTTCGCGTCCCGCGGGCGGGGGAAAACTTTGTTTCCCATGGTTTGATTTCTAATAATAAATACAACTAAAGCAATACCCATAAACAAAGCAGGGGGAGTTAAGACTCTACTCTTAACTCCCCTCACTCTACTAGAATATATATTTAGACTATCTTAGACTCTTAATAGCCTTCTCTTTAATACTCTTCTGCCCAATAACCGTAACCTCTCTCTGCTCGATATACTTATCGATAGCCTCGAAAGATAGCTTCTTAGCAGCAGGCTCACTTGTAACAACAGACTCCTCTTGGCTAGCTTTACCTAGAGCAGCATCGCTACGTGGAGCAGGTAGTACAGTAGGTTCACCCTCTGCAAGTGTTGTAACCCTTAGAACCTCAAGCTTAGTAGTTGGCTGACCCGTAACAAGATCGATACCGTAGCAATATACTACCCACTCACTCTCAGGGCTAACGCTAGGCATCCAGCCCTCGCCACCACCAATAACTGTGTTAAAGTAGATAAAGTAACGGAATGTCCACTCCTTATCTACTGATTGGTCGTAGTAGCTAGTTAGGTGGCTCTTGATTACCTCCTCGTCAGATGTATATAGATCAAAATCTGCCGCCGACATCTTATTCATCATTACCCTTGTATTTGGATCTGCTGGAGTCCAGCTGAATTCAAATGAATCGGATGCAATATTGAATGGTTCGAGTGTACCATAGTCTACATCAGGGATGATTATAGTCTCAGGCACAGTAAGGTCTGGTAGTTGTTCGCCATTAGTTGTAAATGGGTAAGCAGTGAACTCACCACCTCTACCACCTGATCTATAGTAGGTACAAACGGCCACAACATACTCAGTACCCGGTTTAAGGTTTCTAATTAGAGTTGATGTAACACCCTCTTTCAAGAAGTAGGTAAAGAATCCACCATACTTATTCTCAAAGTGGCTAACAAACTCATCAGCGGTCATCGACTCATAGAATGACTTCTCTACTACCTCCATAAAGTAAGTCTCATCTAACGTTGTTGGAGTAATCGCAACTCTAGCCTCGTACTCAGATAGATCATTTATCTCAATTGCGAATTGGTTAGCTGGTGCCTGAATAGTTGTAAAGTTCTCCGAAACGATAATATCAGATGATCTAGAGCCATCAGGATTGATACCAAATGCAATTACGAAGTATTCTGTAGTAGGTTCTGTATTCCAAATCGACTTTGAAAGTTGATATGTGCTACTACCGCTATGTATAACCTCGCCATCTACGTGAGATAGATCCCTGAAGTAATCATTAAGCTCATAGTCTATCAGAGCGTCAGCAAGTGCGCTAAGGTCACTATTTAGCTTAGTCTGGAAGTCCTCCACTGAGTAGTGTGCAGTGTAGTAAGCACCACTAAAGTCACCTGCATCGATAGTTGCAATTGCATCGTCGTGGGTAATACCACTAATTGTAATTGAGGTTAATGTGCCCTCCGCTGCTGGATAGTCTGGAGTCTTAACCTCAAGCATCTCTACCTCAGAGGCTCTAATTCCGAACTGATCTAGTAGCACAGCAAATATTGTGTACTCTGTATTTCCGATAATATTCCACGATTCACCTAAATTTATGGTCTTATTACCACTAAATATAAGTGCATTATCCACAACAGATAGATCTTTACCTGCCTCTACAAATGCTGCCATTATCTCATCGGTGATATAGTCCTCGCTACCAAGGTATTCATCCATAAAGGCCGCAGTGGTATATGCAAATACCATATAGTTTTGATCCGCTGGAGTTGATGTTGTTCTAATCTCAATATCTTCAACTGTTGAGCTTACCTCCTCCATTACAATTGGATTGTTTGCATATGGCTCAGTAAAGTCTACTACAGTGACAACATCAGTTAGTACTTCACCCTGAGCATTCATACCGAACACCGCTATGATATACTCTGTATTAGGACTCATTAGCCACGAGTAGCCTACCTGAATAGAGGCATCACCTTGGAATACATAGCTACCATCAGGAGCGCTTAGATCGCCAAACCACTGTGTAAGCTCAAGGTCCATAAATGTTTCGGCCATAACCTGCGGGCTATTCTCTAGATCAACCTCATAGTCTAGGTATGGGTACGAAGCTACATAGTACATACCCTCATAGTCATTTACCGTCACACCTATCTCTATAGAGTTAAAGGTCTTACCCGTAACCTCAACCACAATACCAGTTGCTGGCTCTGGCTCGGGATTTGGGTTAGGAGTTGGTGTTGGCTCAGGTGTTGGAGTCTCCTTACATCCCACTACTGTTAGTAGCACTAGGAAAAAAGAGCATAGGATGCTAAATAGTCTAGATCTCTTCATAATTTTCTAATTCTTTAGGGTTCATCTATAATAAAGACCATCAAGAAGAGAAAACCGAACCCCACCGTTCCCCACTCCGATGTATATATTTAAAACGTAAGGGACAATATTACTATTGCCCCTTAACTCTACTATATACTTATTAAAAAAAAGTATATACTATGTATTAGATATCGTTAGTCCTTCAGTTTTGCTGAAAGGAACTCACGATTTAGGCGTGCGATATGCGCAACTGAGATAGCCTTTGGACACTCAGCCTCACAAGCTCTAGTGTTTGTACAACCACCAAAGCCTAGCTCATCCATCTTAGCTACCATTGCCTTAGCTCTTCTAGCACCCTCTACTCTACCCTGTGGTAGGTTAGCAAGGCTAGATACTCTAGCTGATACGAATAGCATAGCTGAACCATTCTTACAAGTTGCAACACAAGCACCACAACCGATACAAGATGCAGCATCCATACTCTCGTCTGCATTCTTCTTAGGAATTGGAATTGCATTAGCATCAGGGATACCACCAGTATTTACCGATATATAACCACCCGACTGAAGGATAAGTTCAAAGGCGTTACGCTCAACTACTAGGTCCTTAATTACTGGGAATGCAGCCGAACGCCAAGGCTCGATAGTGATAGTTTGGCCATCACGGAACTTACGCATGTGTAGCTGACAAGTTGTAATATCGTCATCTGGACCGTGTGCACGACCATCAACATATAGTGAACACATACCACAGATACCCTCTCTACAGTCGTGGTCGAATGCGATAGGCTCCTCGCCCTTGTGGATAAGGTCGTTATTGACCATATCTACCATCTCTAGGAATGAACTATCAGCCGATACTCCGCTAACTTGGTACTCTTTGAAGCAACCCTTAGCCTTTGGTGACGCTTGGCGCCATATTTTTAATTTAAAATCCATCTTTTTCTCTCTTGAATGTTTGTTTTTCTTCTAAAAGCTAGGAATTACTCCTTATAGTTACGTTGAGCTAGCTTAACCTCTTCGAATACAAGAGGCTCTTTGTGAAGTACTGGAGCCTCATCGCCCTTGTACTCCCAAACTGCTACATATACGAACTTCTCGTCGTCACGTAGTGCCTCGCCCTCTGGAGTTTGGAACTCCTCGCGGAAGTGACCACCACAAGACTCCTCACGGTTCAGAGCATCACGAGCCATTAGCTCACCCATCTCGAAGAAGTCAGCAACACGTAGTGCCTTTTCGATCTCTTGGTTAAACTCACCTGCCTTACCCGGTACTAGAACATCCTTCCAGAACTCAGCCTTTAGCTTAGGGATTTCGGCGATTGCACGCTCTAGTCCCTCTTTTGTACGACCCATACCTACGTTATCCCACATAATAAGACCTAGTGCCTTGTGGAAGTCGTCAACTGAACGCTTACCCTTAACTGCAAATAGCTTCTCGATCTTCTCATTTAGATCCTTTTCAGCCTTAACAAATGCAGCGTCATTAGTATCTACCTTAGGTGATTGGATCTCCTTGCTTAGGTAGTCACCAATAGTATATGGTAGGATAAAGTAACCATCTGCTAGACCCTGCATAAGTGCCGATGCACCTAGACGGTTTGCACCGTGGTCAGAGAAGTTAGCCTCACCAATAGCGTATAGACCCGGGATTGTAGTCTCAAGGTTGTAGTCAACCCAGATACCACCCATTGTGTAGTGGATCGCTGGGTAGATCATCATCGGCTCCTCGTAAGGATTAACGTCAACGATCTTCTCGTACATTTGGAATAGGTTACCATAACGAGCCTCGATAACATCCTTACCTAGGCGATTGATAGCCGTAGAGAAGTCAAGGTAAACTGCAAGACCTGTACGGTTAACACCATAACCAGCATCACAACGCTCCTTAGCCGCACGCGAAGCAACGTCACGTGGTACAAGGTTACCGAATGCAGGGTATCTACGCTCTAGGTAGTAGTCTCTATCCTCTTCCTTGATTTGAGATGCCTTAAGCGAACCGTTACGGATAGCCTCTACATCCTTCATATGTTTAGGAACCCAGATACGTCCGTCGTTACGTAGCGACTCAGACATAAGGGTTAGTTTACTCTGTTGCTCACCGTGTACTGGAATACAAGTTGGGTGAATCTGAGTGAAACAAGGGTTTGCAAAGCCTGCACCCTTCTTGTAACACTGCCAAGCAGCTGAACCGTTACAGTTCATAGCGTTCGAGCTTAGGAAGAATACGTTACCATAACCACCAGTTGCGATAACAACGGCGTGAGCACCGAATCTCTTAATCTCACCAGTTACTAGGTCACGTGCTATAATACCACGAGCCTTACCGTCGATCATAACTAGGTCTAGCATCTCGTGACGAGTGTAGCTCTCAACCTGTTTCTTGTGGATAGAGCGGTTAAGTGCAGCGTATGCACCAAGTAGTAGCTGCTGTCCGGTTTGACCACGAGCGTAGAATGTACGGCTTACCTGAGCACCACCAAATGAGCGGTTATCAAGTAGTCCACCGTAGTCACGTGCAAATGGTACACCTTGTGCTACACACTGGTCAATAATAAGGTTAGACACCTCAGCTAGGCGATATACGTTAGCCTCGCGTGCACGGTAGTCACCACCCTTTACTGTATCGTAGAATAGACGATATACCGAGTCATTATCATTTTGGTAGTTCTTCGCTGCATTGATACCACCCTGTGCTGCGATCGAGTGAGCACGACGTGGTGAGTCAGAGATACAGAAAATCTTTACATTGTATCCTAGTTCGCCTAGTGAGGCAGCTGCCGAAGCACCACCAAGACCAGTACCAACTACGATAACATCTAGTTTACGCTTGTTGGCAGGAGATACTACCTTAATTTGAGCTTTATGTTTTGACCACTTGTCAGCCACTGGGCCTGCAGGGATCTTCGCTTCTAATTTCATATCGATTATATTTTATATTTTAAAGTGGGTTTATCTACCTAGCAAGCACCGCAAAGTGAACGTACGTAGAATACAATAACAACTGCTAGGAACATCGCCACTGTAACAGTAGAGATAGCTTTACCTAGGAACTGAAGACGTGGCAGCCAAATTTGGTTGTTCCAACCGATAGTCTGAAGTGCACTCCAAAAACCGTGGTTAAGGTGGAACCAAAGCGCTACTAGCCATACTACATAACCAATAACTACAAAGATATTGCTGAAGTAGTACTCAATAAATGCAACACCATCAGTTACAGAAACCATTGCACCACCAAGCTCAACCTCGTGGTGACCCATTACCTCTACAAGCTGCATCTTTGCCCAGAACTGAGCAAGGTGAAGACCGATAAAGCCTACTACGATCACACCTAGAACGAACATATTCTTACTTGCCCAAGCTACCTCCTTGTGACGAGCAACCTTAGCATAACGTTGGTTACCACGGCTCTTGCGGTTGCCTAGAGTAATTTTGATTGACATTAGGATGTGAACGATAAAGCCTGCTGCCATAATTGCAGTACCTAGAAGTGCATACCAATTAGCACCAAGGAATGCGCAGATAGCGTTGTAGGCATCGCCCGAGAAGATTGCAACAAAGTTCATCGTTGCGTGGAATAGTAAGAACATAATTAGAAAGAGACCGCTAAGGCTCATAACTAACTTCTTACCAATTGAAGATTTTAGTAGACTACTCATATTTATTTGTTTTTAGAATTAGTTTGCAACTTTATTTGTTAAATACACGTAATTCGGCACACAAAGGTAATCCTTTTGGCAAAATTTTCCAACTTTTAGAATCATATTTATAGTAAAATAGAGCGTAATTATACATATATATGAGGAGAGTTACTTGTAGTTAATAAAATATATTATTTAAGGGTAATTTAATAACATAATTTGTTCACTGTGCATACGCACTTTGCTTTACATAAGAGACGTTTAGAACCAAGCCTGCATAACATCGTTTGAAATA
>CAYJFH010000104.1:0-6196 GCA_964369485.1 uncultured Rikenellaceae bacterium
CCACGGAAGTTCTGCATACGCTCTTTGTTACCCTCACGGATACGAATTGTAACTGTGATTGTGTCACCCGCTTGGAATTCAGGTGTACCAGCCTCTCTAGGCTCTACTGCGAACGCCTCTTGGGCGATCTTCATAAGTTCTTGCTTATTCATCTTATGTTAAAACAGCCAATATAATCGGTTTGTTTGGCTCCGACAGAGATTGACAGCCCACTATTTCAGGGAGTGCAAAGGTAGAAACTATTTTTTAATTTGCAAATTTTTCTCACTAGTTTTTATACCTCATCCAACGGATTATCTCGCTGATTGTCGGTTTCTTACCATACATAAAGATACCTACTCTATATATCTTAGCTGCAACAAATACCATACCGACAAAGCTACCATATAGCAGTGTCACACTCAGGGCAAACTCCCATAGTGGCACTCCATAGGCAAGCCTTGCCATCATAATAATCGGCGAAGTTAGTGGTATCATCGAGAACCAGAATGCAAGGGAGCTATCTGGGTTCTGCATCGCACTCATCATTACAAATAGACCTAGGATAAGTGGAATAGTCACTGGAATCTGTAGCTGTTGGGTATCGGCAACATTATCTACTGCCGAGCCAATCGCCGCAAAGAACGAGGCATATAGGAGGTATCCACCAGCAAAGAATATGATAAATCCACCCACAATTCTAATAATAAACCAAGGGTCAGTAAGCGTACTGAATAGCCCTAGAATACCCGTAGGCATTACCCCTACCGCCATATCTGCACCACCTGCCAGCATATCCGAGGCGAGGTAGATACCTGCACCACCGAGTACTATCCAGATAATAAACTGTAGAATTGCAACACTTGCAACCCCTAGAATCTTACCCATCATCAATTGATATGGCTTCACCGAGCTAACGATTACCTCTAGTACACGATTACTCTTCTCCTCCACTACACCTTGTAGTACCATCATACCGTAGATAAGTATAAACATATATATCATAAAACCACCAAGATAGGCAACTCCCATAGCCGCCCCCGAAGAGCTAGCCTTATGGACAACCTCGCCGCTATCATCGGTCTCGATACTAAATGTATTTACCTTTGCTCGTGCACTAACCTGCCCCATAAGCTCAGCTAAGCCCTCAACTCCCGAGCTATCGATTCTACTCTGGGTAATAATTGCTGAGAGTAGCCCCTCAATCTCACCCTCGGTAGAGAGTGTAGAGCTCTGTGTAGTATATAGCTGCACATTAGTTGGGTTATCGATAATATCCCTGCCGATAACTAGATAGCCAAAGACATTTGGATAGCTAGTGGTGACCTCAGGGTACTCTCCATCGACAATTTGGTACTCTATAGCATCGCTACTGGCTAACTTATCAGCAATAACGCCGCTAGAGTCGACAACTACTATACTCTTTACATTAGTGCTCTCACCTCCGAACCTCGCAATAAGCGATGGAACTACCACCATAGCCACCATAAGTAGCGGCATTAGTAGCGTTGTGATTATAAAGGTCTTCTTGCGAACTCTAATATTAAATTCTCTTCCGATTATTAGTCCTATCTTACTCATAGCTCTACTTATCAATTATGGTTGAACTCTCATTTGCTGCACCAACTACCGATATAAATATATCGCTCATAGATGGAATCTTTGGGGTTAGGCTTAGTATCTCGACCTGCGAGTTGGCACTCTCAATAAGTGCACGAGTCCCCTCGCCCTTTGGTAGTTGGATCTCTAGCGAACTATCGGAGATAAGCTCAACCTTACCAACGGCACTTAGCGAGCTACCAAGTAGTGCGCCATTGCCTCTAAAGCCTAGGGTGTAGGTATTATTACCATAGCTCTCTCTAATATCCTTAACCTTACCACTCAGCACATTCTGACTCCTATTAATAAGGGTAATATACTCACATATCTCCTCTACGGAGCTCATATTATGGGTCGAGAATATCACAGTTGCACCTCCTCTGGCAAGCTCCAAGATCTCACTCTTTAGGAGTTCGGCATTAACTGGGTCGAAGCCACTAAATGGCTCATCGAATATTAGCAGTTCAGGGTTGTGGATAACAGTGACGATAAACTGTACCTTTTGAGCCATACCCTTCGAGAGCTCCTCGACCTTCTTGTCCCACCAGCCCATAATCTCAAACTTCTTGAACCACTTACGAAGCGAGGCGTAGGCATCTGCTCTACTCATACCCTTTAGTCGACTAAGGTATAGAGCCTGCTCGCCAACCTTCATCTTCTTATAGAGTCCACGCTCCTCTGGCAGGTAACCAATACGGAAGATATCATCCTGCACCATAGCCCTACCATCGAATAGCAGTTCACCACTATCGGGCGCTGTAATCTTGTTAATAATACGGATAAGTGTACTCTTACCCGCTCCATTTGGACCTAGTAGCCCATATATCGACCCCCTAGGAATCGATACGCTTACCCCATCTAGGGCACGGTGATTCGCAAATTGCTTTACGATATCTCTTGTTTCAATAATCATATCTCTATGCTAGATTTAATTTTTTAGATATTTCAATCATTCGGTCAATAGACTCTCTAGCCTTAACCATCAGCTCTGCATCCATCTCAACTTGAGGTGATAGTGTCTCTAGTGCACTCTTAATCTTCGGCAGTGTATTTAGTTTCATATACTTACAGTCATTACAACCGATGCCATTAGAGCCGTCCTCCTCGGTATAAGGTGCCGCTATAAACTCCTTATCTGGCGACTCGCTCTGCATATTGTAGATAATACCACTCTCGGTCACTACAATAAATCTCTTAGCATCGCTAGTGCGCGCATAGTCAAGCAACATAGCAGTAGAGCCCACGGCGTGGCCAAGTGCTACAATCTCCATTGGGCTCTCTGGGTGCACTAACACCTCTGCATCTGGGAACTCCGCCATTAACCTCTGAATCCCTGAGAGCGAGAAGCGAGCGTGCACGTGGCAAGCACCATCCCATAGCACCATATCCTCACGTCCAGTCTTCTCTTTAATATATGCACCAAGGTTCCTATCTGGGGCAAAGATAACCTTCTGCTCCTTGGTCAGTGAATCTACAATCTGCACAGCGTTGCTCGATGTGCAGCATATATCGGTTACAGCCTTAACCTCGGCTGTTGTATTTACATAGCTAATAAGGATATGATCGGGGTGGGCAGCCTTAAACTCTGCTAACCTATCCGCAGGACAGCTATCCGATAGCGAACAACCCGCCTCGGGATCTACCTCTAACACGATCTTATCGGGCGACAGTATCTTAGCGGTCTGCCCCATAAAGCGCACACCTGCAAAGAGGATTATATCTGAGCTAGCCTCAGCGGCCCTTACCGATAGTGCTAGGCTATCCCCAACGAAGTCTGCAACCTCCTGCACCTCACCGGGACAGTAGTAGTGAGCTAGAATAGTTGCATTTTTCTGCTGCTTAAGTTCAATTATTTCCTGCTGTAGCTTGTTCATTTGTACTATTTTGTTTAAATTTACAGAGCTAGAGGTCTCTTACCTCTACTACTCCCTACCTAAAAATAAAGATTAACAAATGTAGCTATTTACCCTATAACTTCCAAAAGCTTATGCAACAATTAGCCGATTTTCTAACTCTAATCGATAGCTATATCGGTTCCTCTCAGTGGTTTATATACTTACTACTAGGAACAGGACTCTTCTTTACCATATACCTAGGCTTTCCACAATTTAGGTACTTCTCCCACGCCATTGCAATTACAAGGGGTAAGTACGACAAGAAGGGCGAGAGGGGCGACACCTCCCACTTCGGAGCACTAAGCACCGCACTTAGCGGCACAGTCGGCACTGGTAATATCGCTGGGGTTGCCCTTGCTATACACCTTGGGGGCCCTGCTGCGCTATTTTGGATGCTCGTAACCGCACTTCTCGGTATGGCAACAAAGATGGTAGAGGTTACCCTTTCGATTAAGCACCGTGAGGTCGCCGCCGATGGCACTATGAGTGGTGGGCCTATGTACTATATGAAAAATAGACTCGGGGCGAAGTGGTTAGCCATTATATTTGCTATTGCAACTATAGTGTCGAGTTTCGGTACAGGTTCACTTCCGCAGATTAACTCCATTGCAAACTCATTTGAGGCTGTATGGGGCGTAGATAAGCTACTTGTGGGCGTGGTGCTTGCAATTCTCCTCGGGCTTATTATCCTTGGAGGTATTAAGCGTATCGCTATGGTGGCTCAAAGTATAGTGCCACTTATGGCAGCCCTGTACTTTATATGTGGAATGTTAGTGCTTGCCTATAACCACGAGAACATCCTACCATCTATCTCTTCGATATTCACAGGAGTCTGGGATGGAGCTGCCGCCACTGGTGGATTCCTCGGCGCTGGATTTGCGTGGGCATTCAACCGAGGGGTAAACAGAGGTCTATTCTCAAATGAGGCTGGGCAAGGTAGTGCACCGATTGCACACTCAGCAGCTAGAACCTCTGAACCCGTAAGCGAGGGGCTTGTATCGCTCCTTGAGCCATTTATCGACACTATCATCATATGCTTTATGACTGGTATTATCCTGCTAAGTTCGGGGGTATGGTCAGAGAGGCATCAAAACGCCTTCCAGAGCTCCGATATGTATATCATAGAGGGGAAGAACTTCTCTATGGATGATGCTGCCGACCTATCGGCATACCTAAATAGCGGAAAGTCTACTGACAAAATCCTAGCATTTAATGGGACTGTAGAGGTTAATGGGGGTGAGATTACCTCTGATGTAACTATTCTGCACTCACGCTCAATTGCACAGAATGTTGCAGTTATTAAAGATAATGAGCAATTTAGCGGCAGGGTAGACGTTACTAATGGTAAGGTGACAGATAGTGAGCTTACCTTTAGAGGTGAATCACTACTCCACTCAGCTCCACTCACCACCGAGGCATTCAAACGTGGTTTCCTTGGCGATTGGGGCGGCTATATAATCCCCATAAGTCTGCTACTCTTTGCATTCTCCACAGCGCTGGCTTGGAGCTATTACGGAGATAGAGCCGTTACATTCCTATTTGGAGTTAAGGCCGTTCCATACTTTAGGATTATCTATACGATAATGTTCGCAGTCGGCTCATTTGTTGACACCACCATTGTATGGATTTTCTCGGGTATAACAATAGCACTAATGACCGTGCCAAACCTTATCGGCATCCTACTGCTGCATAAGGATGTAAAGACAATGCTTAAAGACTATAAAGATCGAATAATAAAACGATGAAGAGTAAGGACATATTTACCCTAGTTCCAATACTTGTTATCTCTGTAGCTATACCGTTAGTGGCTGGCGCTCTAAGGGATAGCGACGAGTCAATCACCAAGGCTGACTCACAGTATCAACTCCAACGAGTTGTAGAGATTCCCGAGCCACCACCGACAATCAATAGCGCTCGCGCTCGAAATGTCAAGATGCTTAACCTTGAGCTAAATAGCGCCTCGAAGGAGGAGCTCATTGCTGTCAACGGCATAGGCAATGTGCTCAGCAGTCGTATTGTGGAGTATCGAGATGCTCTCGGCGGATTCCACTCAATAGAGCAGCTCCAAGAGGTAAGTGGTATAGATCAAAGTGTTTACACAAAAATTTTTGGCAATTTTTACATCAAAGATGGCCCATTTTCCAAAATTTCTATTAACTTTGCAACCCAAAATGAGCTAGAATCTCACCCCTATATCACCAAATCAATGGCAAAAAGGATTGAGACAGCAAGAAAGAGAGGAGGTTATTTTACTAACTATCAAGAAATTATAGACAGAGACATACTACTTCCGGAAGAGGCACAAAGAGTGGCTCCCTATTTGCTATTTTAGGGTGGCGAGATTCGCCAAAAGTAGCACTTTAAAACAAGTAAAAAATAACAAAAAAATTATACGACTATGCTAATTATGCAAATCAAAGAGGGTGACAACATCGAAAAAACCCTTAAGAAATTCAAACGTAAAGTAGAGAAGACTGGTGTTATCAAACAACTAAGAGCACGCCAATACTTCGTAAAGCCATCTGTTGAGAACCGTCTTAAGAGACAAAAGGCAGTTTACGTTGCAGCAATGCGCAGAGAGCAAGAGTAATTAAACTCACCCAAACCTCTTTTTTAAAGAGTAGGGAGCTTTCAAAGCTTAAGAGCGGAGATAGGAACATGAGAGTTCTTATCTCCGCTCTTCTTTTGTGGTATTTTTAGGGTGAGCAGGTTAAGAGAGATGC
>CAYJFH010000105.1:0-6053 GCA_964369485.1 uncultured Rikenellaceae bacterium
GATTTCTAGAGCATATCTTCGGCGAGCAGCTCTCACTGGGTATCGACTACCTACACCTACTCTACACCAAACCGCTCCAGAGGCTGCCAATTCTACTTCTAGTATCCAAGGAGCGCAACACTGGTAAGACTACATTTCTGAACCTACTAAAGGCCATATTCGGAGGGAATATGACCTTTAATACTAACGAAGATTTCCGCAGTCAGTTCAATGCCGATTGGGCTACAAAGCTAATAGTAGCTGTCGATGAGGTGCTACTCGACCGCAAGGAGGATTCCGAGCGTATCAAGAACCTCAGCACCGCACGCAGCTACAAGGCCGAGGCGAAGGGTAAGGATAAGAACGAAGTAGAGTTCTTCGCCAAGTTTATACTATGCTCCAATAATGAGCAGAACCCTATACATATCGACTCCTCGGAGACTAGGTATTGGGTGCGTAAGGTGCCGAGAATAGATAGCGATAACACTAACCTACTCTATGAGATGATCGAAGAGATCCCAGCACTACTTTGGCACCTCAAGCAGCTAGAGCCTACGCACCCCAATGAGTCAAGGATGTGGTTTCGCCCTCAGCTACTCACCACCGAGGCACTGCGCAATATAATGAGATACAACCGCAGCAAGTGCGAGATCGAGATGGCGGCTATTATCTCCGACATAGTAGAGATAGCCGAGGTAAAGGAGTACCGCTTCTGTATTGTAGAGATGGCGGAGATGCTAGAGCAGAGAGGAGTTAAGGCCGAGCACGGAGCTATTCGGAAGATACTCCAAGAGAGGTGGGGGCTACAGCCTAATAAGACTAGCCACTACACCTCATATCGCTTTAGTAGCGATGGAGAACTCATAAGCTCAACCCAAAAGGGCAGGTGCTACACACTTTCAGAGGCAACGATTCGCAAAATTGTGTTACTTTGTTGATTTTAGCCCTATTTTAACACCTAGTACACTAATACTGAGCAAGGTAACAAATAGGTAACAAAGTGGTAACACTTTTTATTTTGTTACCTCTAAGAGTCTACTTAGTAAAAGGTAACAAAGGTAACACTTTAATGGGGCGTGTTACCACTTTGTTACCTCTATAAATAACTAATAATATATACTTTACACTAAAAAGGTAACAAAGTAACAAAAAATAACACTACAAAACCCCAAATGTAAAACTAGAGATATTCAACGGAGTAATATATATGCGCTTACGCGCTTTTACATTTGGGAGTTTAGTGTATAGAGGAGCACTATTGCAAGATGTGTGTAGCGCTATCGCTTTTACACTATGACGAGCCCCTCCGCACTTCGTTTGATATAGATAAATTCAACTATGAATAGAGTTAATAGAAAGCATACTGTAATGTTTAGGGCGACGGCTCTCGAGAAGAAGATTATCGAGAGCAAGGCCAAGGATGCAGGTATGACCACAGCACGCTACATTAGGGAGTGCGCCCTAGAGAGGAGGTTTACCGCACGACTAAGCCCCGAGGAGATCGAGGCCTATATGAATCTCGTGCAGTTAAAATCTCACTTTACACGAATCTCAAACCTGATTAGAGACCGCAAGGGCATCTACTCCGAGGTGCGAGAGGTGGTCGACTTAGTAAATAACCACCTCAGCAAGTTCCAATGATAGCAAAGGCAAGGGCTATAGCCCACACAAAGTAGTCGCTTAGCTACACTACCCAGAAGTGTGAGGCCGAAGAGATACTACGAGGCAACCTATCGGGTGAGACTCCCGAGGAGCTGTGCGAGGAGTTCCGAGTTATACAGTCGCTTAACACTCGATGTCGCAACAACACCATCCAAGTAGAGATAAGCCCTACCATAGAGGATGGCAAGAGGCTAACTACTGAGCAGTGGCAGAGCATCGCTAGTGACTACCTCAGAGATATGGGGCTCAGCGATAATCGGCAGTACGTAGTGGTTCTACATAATGACCGAGAGCATAAGCACCTCCATATCCTAGCGAATCGTATAGATCTAAACGGAAGGGCATATAGCGATAGTAATATCTCCTATCGCTCTGGAGTAGTTATCGAGCGGATTGCAAAGGAGCTAGGGCTAACAACGGCCATATCTGTACGAGAGCAGCGACAGAGAGAGCTAGAGCCCCTAAAGCAACGTATTCAAGTGGCACACCGAGCTGCTTTTCATCGAGGCATCACACTACAGCGATATGCAGAGCGTATGGCACGTAGTGGCATCGAGGTGATCTACAACAGAGCCAAGACCACCGACACCATAACTGGAATGAGCTTCAAAGTAGATGGCATAAAGCTAAAGGCCAGCGAGGTCAGCGCACAATTAAGCTACAATAAACTATTTAAAGATCAGCATACTAAATCCACGAATACCTCTAAACTACCAACCACTAGCCGTGCGATCAAGAGGCTACACGATACTCCAGCGAGACCCCGAATCTCGCTAGGGTATCAAATCTCACGGCTCGCCCCCATCGAACAATCCACAGACAACCGCCCACTAGACAAAGACAGAGACAAGGACAGAGAACTTGACGAACTAAACCACCACCAACCACAACTATGACACAGAAGAGAATATCAACACAAGACATTGCAAATATATTACTAGAAGAGATTGCAAAAATAGAATCCCACACTAAGGCAATTAAAGGTACAGAAGAACAATTTAGAACTAATCTTTTAGAATTTAAAGAGACACAAAAGCATTATATTCACCATATAAACAATATTTTCAATCGTAAATTAAAGATAGATACTATCCAAGTGTCAGATATAATAACTCACAGTGTTTTGAATCCTATTTTAGCTAAAACTGAGATAATACATAAAGAAAATCGACTTTTAAAGCAGGCTATATCATTAGCAATAACTATTAATCTCATTTCGACAATATTCATAGCCATTACACTGATCTACATCTTATTATAAATATTGATTTATTATTACACTTTGTCAAAACACACCAATATTAAGATTTGTAGAAACTCTATTGAGATTATTTTTGCTTTTCATAAATAAAATTACTACCTTTACATATATATTACAATTACACATAATAATGATTAAACTAAAAGATATAGCAAATATACGGACGGGGGTGCATTTAAAGCAGTCACCTCGCCCTAATTCTATATATCATCAAGTAAGTGACTATGATTATTATGGAACACTACTACATGCACTCTCTCCTCTAGTTGAGGTCAGTGGCAACTCTAAACATAAGCTGATTGACAATGATATCCTCTTTGCAGCTAAAGGTACGAAAAATTTTGCAGTTATATATAAAGATAACGCCGTTCAGAGTTATGCGTCACCGTCTTTTATTATAATTCAACTCAAAGAGTGTAGCACCATCCTATCAGAGTATATAACTTGGTACCTTAATCTACCAAGTTCTATTTTCAAGCTACAGAGAAGTGCCAAAGGTTCTTCAATTCTATCAATAACTAAAGAGACGATTGAAAATTTCGAGATAACTCTACCATCTCCAGAGAAGCAGAGAGTAATATTAGAGCTATCGAAATTACAGAAGAGAGAGCAGTATTTGTATAGCAGTATAGCGATAAAGCAAAAGCAATTAATTGATTTAAAACTTAAAAACACAATAACAGATGTCAGGTAGACTTTCACAAGAGGATGTTAATGCAGTTATTTGGAAGGCGTGTGATACGTTTAGAGGCGTAATAGATCCTAGCCAATATAAAGATTATGTACTTACTATGCTTTTTTTAAAGTATGTAAGTGATGTAAACAAAGCGAAATTCAGTGAGCACTTGCTGCGCTATGAAGGTGATCGTGAGCGTGCCGAGCGAGCAATGCGCCACGAGCGCTTTATCGTACCAGAGAATAGTACTTTTGACTATCTATTTGAGCATCGCAACGATACAAACATCGGCGAAAAGATAGATATTGCTCTTGCTGACCTAGAGGAGGCAAACCGCGCGAAGTTGAGTAGCGAGGATGGCAGTGGCATATTTAGAAATATTAGCTTTAATAGTTCAAATCTCGGTGAGACAAAGGATAGAAATACACGCCTAAAAAATCTACTTTTAGATTTTTCGGATGAAGGGTTCGTCTTTGACGAGTCGCACCTAGACAGTAATGATGTTATTGGTGATGCATATATGTACCTCATTGAGAAGTTTGCCAGCGATGCAGGCAAAAAGGCAGGGGAATTCTTCACGCCAAAGGAGGTCTCTACCCTACTAGCCCAACTTACAGCAAGCAAGCCGGGTGCTAGGATCTGTGATGTGGCTTGCGGTTCAGGCTCTCTACTAATTAAGGCGGCTAAGGCAGTAGGCAACGACAACTTTTCGCTTTATGGTCAGGAACTTAACGGTAGTACGTGGGCTCTTGCAATGATGAATATGCTACTACACCGCTTCGACAGTGCAACTATTCGTTGGGGCGACACAATTCGCAATCCGAAACTGAAGGAAGGTGATGGGTTAATGAAGTTCGACACGGTCGTAGCGAACCCTCCATTCTCTTTAGATAAGTGGGGGGCAGATATGGCCGAGGGTGACGAGTATAACCGTTTTTGGCGTGGAGTACCACCTAAGAGCAAGGGCGATTGGGCATTTATTTCACATATGATCGAAGTGGCCAACGAAAATGGCACTGTAGGCGTTATTGTCCCTCACGGCGTACTATTTAGAGGTTCAAGTGAGGGTAAGATCCGCCAGCAAACCATTAATGAGAATATTTTGGAGGCTGTCATCGGACTTCCTGCCAATCTATTTTTCGGCACAGGCATTCCTGCAGCAATAGTTATATTCCGCAAGGGTCGCAAACGTAACGATGTACTATTTATCGATGCAAGCGCACGCTTCGAGGCTGGCAAGAATCAAAATCGTCTACGTGACGAAGATATCGCCTCGGTGGTCGATATGTACCGCCGCTATTCATCGGGCGAACTATCAGAGGGCGTTGCCGAAGATAAGTTTGCGTACGTGGCAACTCGCGACGAAATCGCCGAAAACGACTACAACCTCAATATTCCTCGCTACGTAGACACCTACGAGGAGGAGGCTGAGATCGACATAGTGGCAGTACAGTCAGAAATCGACTCGCTCGAAGCGGAACTTGCGGAGGTAAAATCGAAGATGAAAAGTTATTTGATAGAGTTAGGATACTAAACAATTAGAATTATGGCAAATATAGATAAAATGAGCGTAGCAAATTCCATTTTCGAACAGTTGCGCAGATTGGATGAAAATGGAAACGAATATTGGACATCTCGCCAGCTTTGGAGGATATTAGAATATACTGAGTATCGACATTTCTTGCCTGTTATAGATAAAGCAAAGAGTGCTTGCGAAAATAGCAACAATCAAGTTGTAGATCATTTCGAGGATATCCTCGAAATGATCGAGATTGGTAAAGGTGGACAACGAGAGTTAGAGTCTGTAAAACTTTCTCGTTATGCTTGCTACCTCATCGTACAAAATGCCGACCCAAGCAAAGAGGTCGTGGCTCAGGGGCAAACATATTTTGCTGTGCAGACTCGCATTGCCGAGATTAAGCAGATGGAGGAGTATAACACTCTCTCGACCGAGGAGGAGAAGCGATTGTTCTTGCGAAATGAGCTAGCACGCCACAATAGCCAATTAGCAGACGCAGCCAAAGGGGCTGGAGTCGTAGAGCCACGAGATTATGCAATCTTCCAAAACTATGGCTATCAAGGTCTGTATGGAGGTTTGGGCGCAAAAGAGATCCACGCTAAAAAAGGGTTGAAGAAGAGTCAAAAGATTCTCGACCATATGGGTAGCACCGAACTCGCAGCCAATCTGTTCCGTGCCACACAAGCCGAAGAAAAGTTGCGAAGAGACGAAGTTAAGGGCAAAGCAAATGCCAACCGCACCCATCATCAAGTAGGTGTAAAGGTTCGTCAGACAATCAAGGAGCTTGGCGGCACTATGCCCGAAGATCTACCAACCGCTTGCGGCATCAAGAGCGTAGAGAACAAACAGAAGAAAATGTTAAAAGAGAAAAAGGATGAAAAATAACTACCATAGAGACATACAGCTTAGATGTGACGTGTGTGGTCGCGATGATAAATTTGAAACTAATGAAGATA
>CAYJFH010000106.1:0-4267 GCA_964369485.1 uncultured Rikenellaceae bacterium
TCCGCGTCCCGCGGGCGGGGGGAAAACTTCGTTTTCCATGGTTTAGTTTGAACTAGTAGATACTTAGCGGCTTTTTCCTACTGACTATCGCTCCATCTATGCAACTTATAATAGAGGCGAGCTCCCCACGATAGTAGGAAGCTCGCACTAAAATACCTTATGTAGATATACTCTATACTAGCCCCGAGAAGCCCATAAATGCCATCGCAAGGATACCTGCTACCACAAGGGCTAGAGGTACACCACGCATCGCCTTTGGTGAGTCTGTAAGGTCAAGTTTCTCACGTAGCCCAGCGAATAGAACGATAGCTAGCGTAAATCCGATTGCCGAGGCAACTGCATAGACAACACTCTGAGCCATATTCATATCCTCCTTCACAAGGATGATTGCAACACCTAGTACAGCACAGTTTGTTGTAATAAGCGGAAGGAATACCCCAAGGGCCGAGTATAGCGCTGGAGATACCTTTTTAAGGATGATTTCAACCATCTGCACAAGTGCGGCGATGACTAGGATAAATACAATTGTCTGCATATACTCAATACCTAGCGGCACGAGCACGAAGTGTTGAAGTAGGTAGACCACAATTGAAGAGATGGTCATAACGAATGTAACGGCAGCACCCATACCCATAGAGGTTGAGACCTTAGAGGATACACCAAGGAATGGACAGATTCCTAGGAACTGCGCCAGAATAATATTATTGACAAAGATTGCCGAGATTATAATTGCAAAGTACTCCATTTTTCTTAGTTTTTAAGGTTAGCTGTTGCTTTATTGAATAGTACTAGCAGGTATCCAAGTGCAATGAATGCGCCCGGTGCGAGTACAAATATTAGCATACCGTCACTTTCGGCTGGTATGAATTTCATTCCGAATATTGCGCCAGTACCTAGCATCTCACGTACTGCCCCAAGTAGCGTAAGGGCTAGTGTAAATCCTAGACCCATACCTGCGCCATCGATTAGTGAGCTTAGTACTCCATTCTTGCTAGCGAATGCCTCGGCACGCCCAAGTATTAGGCAGTTTACCACAATAAGTGGAATAAATAGCCCAAGTGTTGCGTATAGCGATGGCATATATGCCTCCATTGCCAACTGCACGATAGTCACAAACGATGCGATAACTACAATAAATGCAGGGATACGCACCTTTGACGGTATCATATTCTTAATCAGCGATATCACCATGTTACTCATTAGAAGTACGAACATAGTCGATAGACCCATACCCAGTCCGTTGATTGCCGAGGTAGTTGTTCCAAGTGTCGGACACATACCTAGCAGTAGTACGAATATAGGGTTATCCTTGATAATTCCCTTTGTAAAGTTTTGCCACTGTTTCATATTACTTCTCTATGGTCTTAAATGTGTTATATGCCTGTTCGATAGCCTCAGCGTATGCCCTCGAGGTGATTGTCGAGGCTGTAATAGCATCGATATCTCCGCCATCTTTGCGCACCGCTAGCTTCATCTGTGATGGATCTTTGCCCTCGAATTGTAGTGAGAACTTAGACTTTGCAGGTTCGATCTTATCGCCTAGTCCCGGAGTTTCGGTGTGTTGAAGTACCGAAATCTTAGTGATTGTACCCTCAGGAGTAAAGCCTGCAAGTAGCCCGATCCTTCCGCCGTAGCCATTGTTCGAGAAGCACTCGATGGCATAGCCAACTACCTTGTCCGCTAGCTTTGCAGTATATACCGATACGCTATCAGCTCCGATTGCTACCTTAAATGAGTCCGCCGATGGGTTATTATCAAACTCAGGCATTACCTCGCCGATAGCTGCATTGGTCTTTGCAAGCTTTGCTGCGGCTATAGGCTCTTTAGTGAGGATATACATAGCCCCAACTGCTGCACTTGCTACTGCCGTGATGATAGCAAGTACCATTATCATATTCTTTAGTGTACTTTTCATAGTTCTCTATTTTTTACCAAATCTACGTGGTTTCAGGTACATATTTAGTAGTGGTACAGTTGCATTCATAATAAGTATTGCGAATGACATTCCCTCTGGATATGCGCCCCATACTCGAATAAGCATTGTAATTATACCGATACCGATTGCATAGACTACCATACCTCTTCGGCTCATCGGCGAGCTAGAGTAGTCAGTAGCCATAAAGAATGCCCCTAGGATTGCACCACCAGCAAATAGGTGGAATAGAACATTTGCATAGCTCTCGGGGTTGATTAGGTGTAACACCTCGCCAAATAGCGCCATAGAGCCAAGCACAAGTACAGGAATATGCCAAGTGATAACCTTGCGTATAATTAGGTAGACTCCACCAATAAGTAGTAGTAGTGCACTCATCTCCCCGAGCGATCCGCCGTGTAGCCCAAATAGCATATCCGAGATCTCTGGTAGCGCCCCTACGCCCTGCTCTCTAAGTAGTGACAGTGGGGTAGCGCCACTCACACCATCGAGGGTAAATGAGGTCATCGGCACTGGGAATGATATAAGTAGGAATACACGTCCAACAAGTGCAGGGTTGAATGGATTGCGCCCAAGTCCCCCGAAGCTCATCTTACCAACGCCAATGGCAACTAGTGAACCTAGTACTACTAACCACGGAGATATCTCCGCCGGTAGGTTGAATGCCAGAAGCATACCAGTTACTACGGCCGAAAGGTCGCAGACTGAATTTGGCTGCCTTAGCATATACTTTGTGATTAGCCACTCGAAGCCCACGCACGAGGCTATAGCCACTAAGTTTACAAGTAGTGCATCGATACCATAGGCATATATCGAAAATGCAAATGCAGGAAGCATTGCAATAATAACATCACGCATAATCTTCTGGGTACTACTTCCAGAGTGTAGGTGAGGTGAGGCTGAAACTATTTTCATATTTTTGTCTCTAAAATTTCGTGTCAAATCTATTTACTTCTTAGCAGCTGCGGCTCTTAGTGTCCCTAGTGCAGATACCTTAGCAAGTCTAATGTAGTCAAGTAGTGGAATAGCCGCAGGGCAACTAAATGAGCAACAACCGCACTCAATGCAGTCGTGCGACCTCTCACTCACATATCTATCACTTTGTGAGAACTTCACTAGGCGAGTGATTAGGTATGGCTCTAGCCCCATTGGGCAGGCGTCGACACACTTTGCACACGATATACAAGCGCTACTCTTTGCCCTCTTCGATTCAGCTTTTGTCATTACAAGTATTCCCGATGCACCCTTAGTCGTTGGGGCATCTACATTACTCATAGCACGTCCCATCATAGGGCCACCATTGATAACCTTACCCTCATAGCTAGCATCAACACCACACTGCGCCATAAGCTCAGATATTGGCGTTCCGACCCTTACAAGTAGGTTCTTAGGATTCTCTACCTCCTTGCCTGTAACGGTTGTTACCCTCTCGAATAGAGGTTTGCCCTTCTGTACTGCCTCATATATCGCAATGATAGTTCCGACATTCTGCACCACTGCGCCTACCTCAATCGGTAGAGCACCGCTAGGAACCTCTCTGCCGCATACCGCTGCGATTAGTTGCTTCTCGCCCCCCTGTGGGTACTGTACCTTTAGTGGTACAATCTCGATACCATCCTTTGCCTTAGCTTTAAGGTGTTCGATAGCATCTGGTTTATTCTCTTCGATACCGACATAGCACTTATTAACCCCAAGGGCACGCATCACGATGCGACACCCGACAAGGAACTCATCGGCACGCTCCACCATTAATCTATGGTCAGCCGTTAGGTATGGCTCACACTCAACACCGTTGATAATAAGCATCTCGGCCGCCTTGCCCGGAGGTGGTGATAACTTTACACTGGCTGGGAATGTTGCACCCCCTAGCCCTACAATGCCAGCATCGGCAACTCTCTTTATAATCTCAGATGGTTGAAGCGTACACTCACTCTTTAGCTCCTCTGAGCGGTCGATAGTCTCTATCCACTCATCGCCCTCTCGGGTGATAGTAATGGCAGTCTTGCGAATGCCGCCACCATCTTTTACTTCATCAATAGCAGTAACCTTACCGCTAATAGAGCTATGGACTGGCGCACTAATAAAGCCAGCTGGCTCAGCAATCAGTTGCCCTACCTTTACCTCGTCACCCTTAGCGACAATAACCTTTGCAGGCGCTCCGATATGTTGTGATGTGAATATAACTGCTTTGTCGGGTAGTGGAGCTACCTCAATTGCACTCTTAGCAGTAATCTTATGGTCGTGAGGGTGTACCCCCCCAATTGGAAATGTCTTACTCATAGTACCTCTATATTGTCGTTTGAGTTGTTTTATCTTCTACACTCTCTGCGGCAG
>CAYJFH010000106.1:4367-5975 GCA_964369485.1 uncultured Rikenellaceae bacterium
CTGCTGGCTTTTTAGGAGGGAATCCTACCTCTTTAATTGCCGAAGTAGGGCACTCTGCCACACACTTTCTACATAGGCGACACTTATCTGCATCGATATAGGCTAGTGCACTGCCTAGAGTAATAGCCTCAAATCCGCAGGTCTTAACGCACTTGCCACAGCCGATACAAGCAGCCTTACACGCCTTACGTGCAATAGCGCCCTTATCCTTGCTCGAACACTCAACGTATATTCTACGACCCTTTGGCCCCTTCTTCCTTAGCTCTAGTACCATCTTCGGGCATACCTTTACACACGCCTCACAACCCGTACACTTCTCTGCGTCGATTACCGGTAGCTCAGTTGTAGGGTCAATTGATATTGCTCCAAAGCTACATACCCCTACGCAGTCGCCACCACCAAGGCAACCCCACGTACAGTCGCTCTGCCCTCCATATAGCGAGGCGATAACAGCACAGCTCCCCGCGCCGTCATAGTGTGAGCTCTTAGCACGATTCTCGCACGAGCCGTTACACTTTAGTACTGCCACTTGAGGTTCACGCTCAGCCGCAGCCTTACCCAAGTGTTCGGCAACAGCCTTCATAGTATCGGCACCACCCACTGGGCAGAACAGTGACGAGATATCGTCATTCTCCACTAGTGCAACTGCAAAGCCTCTACAGCCGGGGAATCCACAGCCGCCGCAATTTGCGCCCGGTAGCAGTGCTTCGGATGAGTCAATTCGTGGGTCTTCGTAGACCTTGAACTTCTGAGATACAAAGTAGAGGATGATAGCGGCAAGCCCCCCAAGGCATACCAATACAACTACCGTGTAGATAAATACTTCATTCATAGTTTAGATTGTTTTATTGTCACCTACGATCGTAATGCTTATGGAGCGTCCGACCTTGAAAATTTTTACGCATATAAAGTATAGGGCGAGTGTTCCAAGTGCAATGAGTCCACTATAGAGCTCCGAGTACCCAACTTCATTTAGTATAAGCAGAAGTGCGACAATAATAAGCACAGGCAGGAGGTAGGCTAGAAATACTGCCTTTAGCCCCATCGTTGGGGTAAGTTCAATAGTGATACTATCCCCAACCTTGTGGTTGGAGTTATCGGAAAATAGAGTTATTGTCTTGCTTGTATCCTCAGTACCGCATACCCTACGCGCAGCGCAGCCTTGGCAGGCATCGCCACACAGTACTCTACACTCTAATACCCCACTATCTATAGAAATAATTTCAGCCGTCTGTTGCATATATTGCTACACACTTTATTTTTAAAATTTTTTTTGTGTTTGATATACAAAGTTAGCATATTTTCTTAAAAATACAACTCCTAACTACTTATTTTTGGGGAGTCTTAACTATAATGTACTAATTTGTGGTTCCACTGATTTAGTGGTGTCTTTTTTTTGTGCATACCTAAGCATTGTTTCGCAGTTTATACTGCTTTTTAGGCGTAAAAAAGATGCCTTCAAAGTGGTGTGCACCTTGCTTCACTATAAAATTATACAGTACCAAGCTAGAGAAATTTTATAGCGGGACGACCGACCCCATGGTCGGCCCGCTTATCAGCGGACTCTCCCTCGGTCGTCCCTCGCACAACCGCTATGATATGTCAAGG
>CAYJFH010000107.1:0-5750 GCA_964369485.1 uncultured Rikenellaceae bacterium
GCCTCTTCGCCTCCAGTCGTCGGACCCTCGCACAACCTCTTTATATCAAAAAAATAGCCACCCCTTTAAAAGGATGGCTATCTCTATAAAATTGCATAAAGGCCTACTTGCAGCGGTAGCGTGCAGAGTAATTCCCCCTCATAATGCCTTGCAGTTTAGAGCGGATTAGTTGTCTACGTAGCGGTGCAACCCTCTCGGTAAATACCTTACCTAGTAGGTGGTCATACTCGTGCTGGATAACCCTTGCCCACATATCATCGAACTTCTCTGTATGCTCTACAAAGTTCTCATCTAAGTAGCGAAGTACTATCCAATCTGGACGATTAACATTCTCATTAATCCCCGGCACGCTAAGGCAACCCTCGCTATATGGCTCTAACTTCTCTGAGCTCTCTACAATCTCAGGGTTGATAAATACCCTTTTGAATGGCGCTGAGGCGGCATCTTCAGCAATACCCTCTCTATCCTCTTCATCCTCGTAGAATCCATTGATATCTACTACAAAGAGGTTAATATTCTTTCCGATTTGTGGTGCTGCAAGTCCGATACCATCGGCCGCATACATCGTCTCATACATATTCTCGATTAGTGTTTCGAGTCCCTCGTATCCACTATCGATATCCTCACTCTCAATCTTTAGTACGTCATTTCCATAGACGTAAATTGGTAAAATCATCTCGTTTGTATTTCGTTTTTATATTCTTTCTTGCTCTAAAAATCTGCTTAGTATAATCGAGGCGGCTGTCTTATCGACAATTCCAGCACTCTGTCTACGCTTCATCATCTTTACACCACCCTCGATCATAGCTTCCATTGCCTCGACCGATGTTCCATACTCATCGACCTCCTCAATTGCCATATCGGGGAACTCCTTGCGGAATCTGCCAATAAATGGGCGTATATATCGCTGTGAGTCGCTAGGTGAGCCATCAGCTTGGGTAGGCATACCTATAACTACTCGCTCCACCTCTTCTGCACTAATATAGTCTCGAAGAAATGCAAGGCAATCTGAGCTATTAATCGTTGTTAGTGGCTGTGCGATAATCTTTAGTGGATCACTCACAGCAATGCCTACTCTCTTCTTGCCATAGTCTATAGCTAGTACTCTTCCCATATTCTTACTTTTTGCTCTTTTTAAGGATTTAAAATATCTGTGTACCTATACGCAAGTATATCATCGGCGAGTTGCTTTAGAGCCTCGGCTCTACTTTGGTGCGGCTCACCCTTACATTGGTTCCACTCATTAATTGCAGCGCATATATCACCCTTACGATAGAGTGCATTTCCACGCTCTAAGTACATATTATAAACGCTATTTTGCTCAATATAGTCTTTTACACTAGGCTTTAGGTACTCTAACTTGTAACCTTGGCGAAGCTCCGTTGAGCTAATATCTATAAATGGAAGCTCTGCGCCATCATAGCGAGGGTACTCCACAAACTCCACTAGTGAGTGCAGCTCCTCGGCTCTGTGCCACTTTGAACTCTGCTTCTTAACGTCAGTACCACATAGAATAGCAAAGTCGCTATTTGGATGTAGTTCTCGTAGCCTCTCGATAGTATTTATCGTATAGAATGGCGCTTCAAGTTCACTCTCGATAGTGCATAGCTCTATACCACTCTCACCCTCTAGCGACAGCTCCACCATAGCCTTTCTATATTCATATGGAGCAGCAAGGGTTGGCTTTAGTGGGTTCTGAGGTGAGAGTACTATCCATACAGAGTTAAAGCCACCCGATGCCACTGCCCATCGGGCAATGGCTAGGTGACCTAAGTGTATAGGATCAAATGACCCGAAGAGCAGTCCGATTCTCTCTCTACTCTCCATTATTTAAGTACTCCAAGTTCTTTACCGACCTTAGTAAATGCAGCGATACACTTATCTAGATCCTCGCGGCTATGGCCAGCCGATACCTGAACTCTAATTCTCGCCTGCTCCTTCGGTACTACTGGGTAGAAGAATCCAATTACGTAGATACCCTCCTTTAGTAGCTCAGCCGCCATCTTTTGAGCTAGTGGTGCATCGTAAAGCATAACAGCACAGATTGCCGACTCGGTAGGTTTAATGTCGAAGCCAGCGCTCTTCATTCCGCTAACAAAGTGCTCAACGTTACCCGCTAGTTTAGTGTGAAGCTCGTCACTCTCCTCTAGCATTTTGAACATCTCGATAGATGCACCCACGATTGCAGGTGGAATTGAGTTAGAGAATAGGTATGGACGTGAGCGTTGGCGAAGTAACTCGATAATCTCACGCTTACCAGTGGTGAATCCACCTACACCACCACCCATAGCCTTACCAAGGGTGCCAGTGATAATCTCTACCTTGCCTCTAAGGTTATACTGCTCAGTTACTCCACGACCAGTAGGGCCTACAACACCAGCACTGTGGCACTCATCGACCATTACCATCGCATCGTATTTCTCTGCTAGCGCACAGATCTTATCCATAGGAGCAACGTTGCCATCCATTGAGAATACACCGTCAGTAACGATAATACGGAAGCGGTGCTTCTGTGCATCTTGTAGTTGCTTTTCGAGATCCTCCATATCTGCATTAGCGTAGCGGTATCTCGCAGCCTTACATAGGCGCACACCGTCAATGATAGAGGCGTGGTTAAGTGAGTCAGAGATAATTGCATCCTCCTCGCCTAGAAGTGGCTCAAAAACACCACCATTAGCATCAAAACAGGCAGCATAGAGGATAGTATCCTCAGTGCCGAAGTAGTTAGAGATTGCAGCCTCTAGCTCCTTGTGTATATCTTGTGTACCGCAGATAAAGCGTACTGAGCTCATACCAAAACCACGGCTATCCATAGCTCTCTTGGCTGCCTCTACAAGTCGAGGGTTATCAGATAGGCCAAGGTAGTTATTGGCACAAAAGTTAAGCACCTTCTCTCCGCCAACCTCAATGTTAGCACGCTGAGGGCTCTCGATAATGCGTTCAGTCTTGTAAAGACCCGCCTCCTTGATAGCTTGTATCTCATTTTGGAGGTGATTTTGAATTTTACCGTACATTTTACTATTTTTGTATTTTAGTTTGATTAATTATTGGTTAAGTCGCAACTTTACGCGACTTAACTACAAATGTAATAAAAAAATGTCGATACTGAGCTCACATATAAAATTTTTACCCACTATGGGTGAAAAACGCGCAGAGGTACTATCCTCGGAGCTTGGTATTAATACATTCGAGGATCTGGTTTTATATCCGCCATTTCGCTATATCGACCGCTCTAAGTTCTACACAATTAGAGAGCTAAAGAGCGAAGAGATCTCAATAGAGGTGCAAATTAAAGCACGTATCGAACAGGTGCAGATGGTCGGTAGTGGCAAGGGTGCAAGGTTAGTACTTACCATCTATGATGGCACTGGTATAGCCGAGGTGCTATGGTTTCGCTCAACCTCTTGGGTGTTGAAGAGTATAGATAGGGAGAGGGAGTATGTATTCTTCGGAAAACCAACGCTATTTAATGGTCATCTCTCGATGGTGCACCCAGAGTTCGAGGTATATGGAGGTCTTAATTCTGCATCTTCACAAGGTGCTCAGGGTGTATATCGCACCACCGAGAAGTTAAAGAACTCGATGCTTGGAACTAAGGCTATTGCTAAACTTCAGAGGGTAATGTGGCAGAAGCTCATCGGTCAGATTGAGGAGACTCTCCCTGAGTGGCTACTCAAAAAAGTAGGGCTTATGGGGCGTGAGGAGGCGCTATATCAGATTCACTTCCCTCAGAGTGCAGAGCAGCTATCACGGGCGCAGTATCGCCTAAAGTACGAGGAGTTATTTACTCTGCAGCTCAGTATGTTACAGCGCAAGGGTATTAGAACTGAAAAATCAGTGGGGTATATCTTTGGCAGTGTGGGGCAGAAGTTTAATGATTTCTATAATAATGTCCTGAGCTTTGAGCTCACTGGGGCGCAGAAGCGAGTCGTTAGGGAGGTGCGTGAGAATACTGCCAGCGGCCATCAGATGAATAGGCTAATCCAAGGGGATGTGGGTAGTGGTAAGACAATTGTGGCGCTACTATCGGGACTCCTTGCCGTGGATAATGGAGGACAGTGTGCGCTGATGGCACCAACGGAGATACTAGCCCAGCAGCACTTTGAATCCTTAGCTCCTATGTGCGAGCAGATAGGAGTGAGAGTTGCACTACTTACTGGCTCTAGTCGGAAGAAGAGTAGAGAGCAGACCCTAGAGGGCTTAGCCTCGGGCGAGATAGATATAGTGATAGGAACTCACGCACTGATTGAAGATCCAGTACAGTTCAAATCCCTAAAGTTAGTGATTATAGATGAACAACATCGCTTTGGGGTGATGCAGCGTGCTAAACTTCATACTAAAGGTGGCGATATCCCGCCGCATATCCTAGTGATGACCGCTACGCCAATTCCGAGAACCCTTGCAATGACACTATATGGTGACCTAGATGTCTCTATAATAGATGAGCTACCGCCGGGACGTAAACCAATTAAGACGATGCACCTACGCGAGGCACAGAGGTTGAGGGTCGTAGGCTTTATGCGTGAACAGATTAAGCTCGGCAGGCAGTGTTATGTGGTATATCCAGCCATCGATGAGAATGATAAGATAGATATAGCATCGGTAGAGGAGGGCGCTTCGGCACTTGCCGAACACTTCCCACCAGAGGATGGCTACTGCAATGTGGTGGTGCACGGTAAGATGACCGCTAAGCTCAAGGATTTCGGTATGGAACTATTTAAGAAGGGCGAGGCGCAGATACTTATCGCTACAACGGTCATCGAGGTGGGGGTTAATGTGCCAAATGCAACGGTTATGGTAATTGAGAATGCCGAAAGGTTTGGACTCTCGCAGCTCCACCAGCTAAGGGGGCGAGTAGGGCGTGGGGCTGACCAATCGTGGTGCGTTCTGATTACTGGCGATAAGATAGGAAGGGAGAGTAGAGCGAGGATGGAGGCGATGGTAGAGACTACAGACGGCTTTGTTATCGCAGAGAGAGATATGGAACTACGAGGCGCAGGAGATATCGATGGGACTAGGCAGAGTGGTGAGGCTATAAGTGTGAACTTCTCAGATTTGGCTAAGGATAGCGCTATACTTGCCGAGGCTAGAGAGTTAGCAATAAAGGTGCTAGAGCGTGATCCACTTCTAAGCGCACCAGTTAATTTCCTGCTAAGGGTAAAGGTTGCACAGCTTAGAGCAGGTAAGGGAATTAAGGAGTTGGAGTTAGACCTCTCAAAAATTAGTTAATTATGGTAATATCAACGGCGTACTTTCCGCCAATTTCACATATCGTTGCCCTAAGAGATGGGGCTATAGTTGAGGCAAATGAGAACTTTCAGAAGCACTCTGTGCGTAACCGTGCGGAGATTATGACCGCAACGGGAGTACAGCGCCTGAGCGTTCCAATTGTGGGCGGACGTGGAGTGCGTGCACCAATTAAAGATGTGCGTATCGACCATAGCGAACCATTTCAGCGTGAACACCTGCGTAGCGTTATGACCGCATATCGCTCAGCTCCATACTTCGAGCACTTTATAGATCGCATAGAGCCGCTATTTTCTCTACGCGAGGAGTTTCTATTTGACTATAACCATCGAGTTCTCGTGGAGTTACTCTCTATATTAAGGCTCGACGTTGAGGTTAAGTATAGTGAGGAGTTTTTAGGGGTGAATTCTTATGGTATAGTGGATGAATTGCCATACTTTCAGGTCTTTAGTGATCGACAACCATTTGTAGGGAATCTATCTATCTTGGACTCAATATTCTGT
>CAYJFH010000108.1:0-5664 GCA_964369485.1 uncultured Rikenellaceae bacterium
AGTGAAGAACTGTAAAATTTAGACATCTTTTCACGCCTGAAAAGTGTGTATGCACTAGCAAAATCATAGCAAGGTTGTGCATGGGGCTTTCGACTAGGCGACCCCCGAAAGCGTAACGAGGAAAAGTACCCGTATACCGAGATGCACTTACCTCCTTGGCATTGGTTGCGGAGGCGGTATTCCATCGGAGCCAACCTGCTGCTGCCCATTTGAGAGTAGAGAGTAGACCAACGCTCCAACATCTACACCGACCTGCACTTCGCCTATATTTATATATGGAACCACAACAGGAATAACCTGCGTTGTGCCACTAAGTGAGTCGTGGTAACCACGTGCCCCTAGTTCGAGACCGAATGTATCGGTAAAGTCATAGGAAAAGCTACCACCAAAGTCATAGTACCACGCCGAATTAAAGGCATACGATGGGCCTATAAGCCCACGAGATGTGGCATAGGAGCCAAAGACGTGCGCCGAGAGCCTATCATTAATTGCGTAGCTAAGTCTACTAGATGCGCTAATACCCTGAATAGTATATGACGATGTGACAGATTGATTATATGCAACATTAGCGGTAAGCGATAGCCTCGGGGTTATATTAAACTCCGTACCGAAGCCCAACGTCCGTTCGTGGCCAACCCCTATAACGCTCCTCTGCTCCGATAGCCCATAGATCCCTCCGCCACCATCAAAACCAATAAGTTCGCCACCATAGCTATACTCAGTAGAGAATACTTCTGGTAGATTTTGATTAGTAATTTTGGCGTGCTCCATTCCGCTAAAGTCAAATATTGGCATCACAAAGTTCTCTACCACTCCACCACTTCGCCGCTCGCCACTATATAGCGATGGCGAGAACTCAAAGTCGATGGAGCTTGGCGCTTTAACTTCAGGGAATAGACCACTGGCAATAGTATCTACCCCCGAGGACTCATGCTCCTGCCCCAGAGTACCCCCTACGCTCAATAGCAATAGGGCAATAGATAGTATTACCACTCTCATATATCTATAACGCTAAAAAGTCCTTAATGTTACCTGCAACGCCCTCGATTAGTGTTGCCCTTGCCTCGCCGCTACTCCATCCGCAGTGAGGGGCAACGATTAGCTTATATGGATCTTCAAGGCTTAGAAGTGGGTTATTTATAGGCGTAGGCTCTGCCTCAAAGACATCGAGTGCCGCACCTGCTATCTTACACTCATTAAGGGCGGTAGCTAGCGCCACTTCGTCGATAATTCCGCCACGCCCAACATTTACGATAATCGAGCTCTGCTGCATTAGATTTAGTTCGCGCTCCGAGATTAAGTTCTGAGTCTTATCATTTAGTGGAGCGTGGATTGTGATGATATCCGAAGTTCTCAGTAGTTCATCGAGTTCAAGGTTCTTATATCCCTGCGATAGGTTAGCACCCGAGGTTGAGTAGTAACATACCTCAGCGCTTAGCGCACTTGCAATCTCGGCAACTCTACGCCCAATTGCACCCATGGCGATAATGCCCCAGCGCTTGCCTCGAACCTCTCCAATAGGCCTATCCAGATTAAAGCACCTTGTGCCCTCACTATACTTTCCGCTATGCACAAAGTCATTGTAGAATGGCACTTGGCGCATAAGTGCTAGCACCATCGAGATAGTAGCCTCTGCCACACTATCAGTAGAGTATCCCGCAACGTTACGAACCTCTACGCCCTTCTCCTTTGCATAGTGAGTATCGATATTATTAGTTCCAGTTGCCGCCACGCAGATAAGCTTTAGCGATGGAAGCGCATCGATCTCAGCGCGCATAAGTTTCACCTTATTTGTAATTACTATCTCTGCCCCTTGGCATCTTTCGACAACCTCCTGAGGTGTTGTGTCTTCATAAGCGGTAAATTCTCCGAGTGCCTCGAAGGTGTGGAGTGATGAGTCTGCGATAGAGTAAGCGTCAAGAAATACGATGCGTGCCATTTGAACTATTATGCGGTTTTTAGAAGTTAAAAAAATAAGGGGATGCGACTTAAAAAGTGCACCCCCTCATACAAGTCTTAATCTTATGATTTAAAGCTTAGTTTTTAGATTGCTCAAGGCTAGCTTTTCTAAACTCTTTCATTGCTTTTTCAATCTCAAGAGATGATTTGCGAGCACGAGTACCTGCTGCTTTGTTACCATTCTCTGCTTGAGCGTTAGCGTCTTTGTTGAACGCAGCTACTGCTGCTTCGATTCTTTCTAGTAGTTCTTTCATAGTTTTAAAGTTTTAGTTTTTTGTTAGCATTAACTCTGCAAATATAGTAAAAAATGGATATCGCACAACTCTAACGGTGTAAAAATGTTAGTATTTACTGTATTTCTAGTGAAAATCGATACATTATAGCTATCTTTGCACTGATTTAATAACTAAAACCGAGCATAGATGGCAAAGAAAGAGAATAAAGAGTACGCTACGAAAAATAAAAATTTTCTAAAGCGAGTTGGTGCTGAAGATGGTGTTGAGGAGCTCGCGCGCGGTGTTCTCTATAGAGTTATAGAGAGTGGAGATGGCGAGGTTTCGCCAACGATGAGCGATGTTGTATCGGTTCGTTACCGTGGAACCCTTATCGATGGTAAGGAGTTTGACTCTAGCCTTGATAATCCGTACCCAGAGACCTTTAGAGTCAGAGAGGTTATCGAGGGGTGGCAAGTTGCACTATGCTCTATGCGTGTTGGCGATAAGTGGACAATCTATATCGGCGCTGAGCTTGGATATGGTAAGGAGAAGACAGAGGGTATCCCTAAGAACTCAACCCTTATCTTCGAGGTTGAACTCATAGCGATAAACTAACGTATATGACCACAATAGTAAAGGAGAGCTTACTTTTTGTAAGCTCTCCTTTACTATATCTGCCAATCTACGATATTAAACATATAGCTCCTCTTTATCCTCTCTACGAACTCCGCAAAGCTGACATAGTGAGACTCCAGAGGACTAGATTTGAATATCCACTGACCTCTAATCTCTGTATCCTTTAGAAGTGGGAATCTTAGTACCGTTGGAGCACCGAGCAGTAGGTATGTCGCCCTCTTTGTGCTACTCACTCCGCTACTATGAACATCGAGGTTAATGCCCTCTATCCACTGATCGACCACATTAACATCGTAATTTGAGAGCTCTAACATTGTACTACGATAGCTCTCTGCACGAGCCGAACTTAGCGACACACTACCTAATACCTTCGAAAAGTAGGTGATGCCCTCCTGCTCCTCGGAGCTTCGAGTAAAGTATGGCGCAAAGTAGATTGGTTTACAGTTGCTTTGAGCACACTTCATAACATTATACTCCTTAAATCGCTTTATCTCCTCCCTCGTATTAAGGTCTTGAATCAGAATCTCCATATGTCTTTCCATAGCCTATATATTTAATGCACTTCAATAAATTTAGTTGTACTGAATTGTAAAAATAATAATTTTATTCTGCATAATCAAATTGATTAAATATTAAAATAACTATTCTTTTATTTTACCTTAAATTACACCCTACTTAAATAGCTTTGATATCAACAAATTAACCCAAAACACCACCACACTATAATCTATAAATAATCCACTTATTTATAATAGATAAATTTTAACAACTATAAATGTCATTGGTAGGGATTTTGATTGTCTATTGCTCTTGAAAAAATATAGTATCTTTGCAACTATGGACGAACACAAACCAATTACCATATATACCCCACGAGTTAAAGGGGAGTTGGAGATACCGCTAGCATCTAGCGCTATTGCCGCTGGATTTCCATCGCCTGCTGCCGACTATGACGATCTAAAGTTAGATCTAAACAAAGAGCTGGTAAAGAACGCTGCATCTACATTCTATGCACGTGTTAGTGGCCTATCGATGGTGGATGACAATATCGATGATGGCGATCTACTGGTTATCGATAAGAGTATTGTGCCATATAGCGGATGTCTTGCAGTCTGCTTCCTCGATGGCGAATTTACACTCAAGAGGTTAGAGCTTACAGAGAGCGGCGCACTGCTAATCCCTGCAAATAAGAATTTTAAGGCCATTGAAGTAACCCAAGACAATGAATTTACGGTCTGGGGTGTGGTGACCTACGTTATTAAGAAGGTATAGGGTGATGGTCGGGCTGTGTGACTGTAATAACTTCTTTGCATCGTGCGAGAGGGTCTTTCGCCCCGAGCTCAACGATCGGCCAATTGTTGTTCTAAGCAACAATGACGGTTGCGTTATTGCCCGAAGCAACGAGGCCAAGGCACTAGGCATAAAGATGGGACAGCCATACTTTCAGATTAAGGACCTTGCACAGAGAGCCTCAATAGAGGTATTCTCGAGCAACTACCAACTCTATGGCGATATGTCGGGGCGTGTATTCTCTGTACTCAGAGACATTGTTCCCGAAGTTGAGATATACTCTATCGATGAGGCATTTATCGACTATCACGGTATCCCAATTGAGGAGATTGAGCCTATGACACGCAATATCGTAAGGTACATTAAACGCTCAACGGGAATCCCAGTGAGTATAGGAATCGCACCAACCAAGACCCTAGCAAAGGTAGCAAGCAAACTATCTAAGAGCTATCCAAAGTTAATGGGCTGCTGCCTGATGTATAGAGAGCAAGATGTCGAAAAGGTACTATCCACCTATCCCGTGGAGGATGTATGGGGCATTGGACGCAGACACTCAAAGATGCTACATAGCTATGGAATACGCACCGCCGAGCAGTTCCGCACACTCAGCGAAGATTGGGTGCAGGCGAAGATGAGCATAACGGGCGTTAGAACACATAGAGAGCTTAATCTTATCCCATCTCACGACTTCGAGACAGTAACACCAGATAAGCAGTCAATTACAGTCTCACGCTCCTTTGCAACTGAGATATATGACTATAATACCCTAAGGGAATCAGTAGGGGCATTTATGGCAAGTGCCGCAAGTAAGCTCAGGGGGCAGAACTCCGCCACCTCGGTGCTGACAGTCTACGTTAGAACCAATCGCCATAGGGTCGATCAGCCACAACACGTAGATGCTAAGACAAAGAAGTTTCTAAAGGCAACAAGTAGCACCATTGAGCTAGTAGCTGCGGCAAATGAACTTCTCGGCGAAGTATTTATTGAGGGCTATGGATATAAAAAGGCAGGGGTAATACTCGGTGGTATCACACTAGAGAAGACTATCGCCCCAACGCTATTTGACCAAGAGGAGGATACCAAGCATAGCGAACTAATGGTTGCGCTAGATAGCCTCAATGCAAAGCACGGGAAGGATACTATAAAGCTCGCATCGCAAGGGAATTTCGGCAAGAATCTCAATCGCAACCACCTCTCCCCACTCTACACTACTAGTTGGGAGGATATTTTGGTTGTTAAGGTTTAGTGTAGTTGTTTTTTTTGCAACCAGACATCTCCACGCTTTAATATAACCCGAATAAACAAAACCATGGAAAACGAAGTTTTCCCCCGCCCGCGGGACGCGGAAAAAAAGAAAAAAGTAAGTGAGCCTGAAAGGCGAACCAGTCCTATCAAAAAACAAAAAAAGTTGCGGCGAAGCCCAACTATTTTGCTGTCGCAAACACATCATTACAACAAGTTAGAGCTCTTCGAAGTCCGACGACTAGAGGCGAAGAGGTTGTGCCACGCAATCGGAGCGAGGAACGAGCGCAGATGAGGGGGACGACTCGGGGGAGTCGTCGTC
>CAYJFH010000109.1:0-5609 GCA_964369485.1 uncultured Rikenellaceae bacterium
TGTCAAAGAACGCTCTTGTGCTTGCCGCATCTATTACGATGCAAACATAACCTATCTTTTCGGATCGTCCTAGTTCTTTCTGCTTAATTCGTAACCTAATTTGAGGTGCTAATATGTAAGCCCAAACATCCATAGGGGTATGGTGTTTGAGAATCCGCTCTCTATATCGTCCTTAACAATATAGCTATTGTCGATGCCTTCGATTTGTTTTGAACCTTTCTTACGACCTCCTATCTCAAATGTCCTACTACCTACTTTGAAGTCTGACTCTTTTGATGCTATTATATCTGAAAAGACTCGAGTTTGGTTCATAAAGAAAGTTTCACGAACATTTCCAATCTCTGCACTTTCACCCGCAAGAGCATAGATAATATTTGAATTATCGAGATAGACCTTGCTTACCTTACCTAGTCCTTTGATGCCGCCCGTTGAATCTCTTAGTTGTGCAATAAGTCCTGCCTCCTCGATATAGAGCAGGTAGTCTGCAATGCTATTTCTGCTTGCCGCTAGCGAAGTCGCTATTGAACTGATATTTGGCTTGAAGGGTACGCTCTTTGAGATAATCATAAGTAACTGCTTTAACTTTCGAGCTGTGGCAATATTCAGATCGCCATACATAGGAATATCACTCTCTATGGTCTGGCTGATTATCTGGAGTAGGCGAGTCTCAAAATTACTCTCACTAGAGAATGGGTAGTAGCCACGTATTAGATAGTCGTTAAAATATGCTAGTGGTTTAAAGTCGCTAGCCCAGGTTACCTTATGCGCTAGAATATCATCGAGTGAATATGTAGGAAATTTTCCTGTAATTTTTCCATAACGGTAATTATTATATGCAAATATAGTGCTTTTTGCTCAATGATAGAGCAAAAAATGCTCTATGTAAGAGCAATTTTGTGATTGCTGATACTTGATGACTCTTTAGATTGACAATTAGACACGGTAAAATAATCTGTTGTGATATTATGTAATTTGCCATTTCAAATCTAAAAATCCCTGAAAGCAACTGAAATAGTGTAATTGTTATTTTGTTGCAGGTGAAATCAAAGAGTTAACTCTTCAGCAGTAACCGTGCAAAATAAGTTTGTCTTATAGGCTGCTATACGATAATTAACCTATAGCCGATGCCGTGGACAGTGCGAATCTGAACAGATCGATGGGGGGCGAGGTATTTTCGTAGCTTTGATATAAAGTTATTGATGCTAAGTTCGATAGTTCCATCTACCTTACGATCGTATAGCTCAGCCATAATCTCAGCACGCAGTACCACACGTTTACTGTTTTGAGCCAGTAGTTTTAGTAGTTTATACTCCTTCTTCGTCAGCTTTATATCCTCTATGATCTCCTTTGTGTTTAGTGATAGTGTTTGATTAGAGGTGTTTAGTGACCACATTCCAAAGTTCAATATATCACTCTTTACACCACCATCATTTGCGAACTTTGCCACATAGGCCAGTAGCTCCTCAAAGTCAAAGGGCTTCTTAATGTAGACACTGCCGCCTTGCCTTATAGCACGAGTGATAAAGTCGCTTTGGGTGTGCGAAGATATAAATATCACGGGCGTCTCGCCTATAATTGTCTTAATGGCAGGTAGAGCGTCTATACCGTTGTGGCTGCCTATCTCCACATCGAGAATAACCGCATCTGGGATAAATGACGCTAGTACTTCTTGTAGTCCCGATAGGGTGTTTTGGTAGTGTACAGTATAGCCCTCTTTCTGTAGTGAGATCAGCAGTACAGAGCCTAGTACAGGGTCGTCATCGATAAGTAGAATCTTCTTTGCTTCCATCGTGTGTAGTTTAATTAGGAATTGTAAATGTGAATTTAGTGCCCTTACCCTCTTTACTGTCAAGGGAGATCTCCCCGCCGTGCTTCTTGACCATCTGTTTAACTTGCGAAAGTCCTATGCCGTAGCCTCGTTGGGCGACACCACTATGTTCTACTCTGTAGAAGTGGTGGAATACCTTGCGTTGGTGCTTCTTGGCTATGCCGTAGCCATTATCTTCGACTGTAAATTTAATAGAGTCAACAGTTGATTCGATGCTAAGTTTGACCATAACGCCACTAAGGGCATACTTTATGGAGTTATCTAATAGGTTCCTTATAATGTTTTCGAGATATAGTCTATCGGCACTAAACTTTGTATCACTGCTTAGGCTATTATTTACCTCAATAGTGTGCTCTTTATTAGCATATATATTGCTAAGATCACTAACGACCTCTCCAATAATAGCAAAAAGTCCCGAAGTGGTAATCTCTTCTCTGTGTAGTGTATTGTCTTTACGTGCCACAGATAGCAGAGAGTCGATATTGCTGATAAGGTTGCGAGTGGATGCCAGACTAAGTGAGAATGTATCTTTGATTCGCTGATCCTCTATAGTTGATTTGGCTAGGTTTAACGTCATTATAACTCCACTTAGTGGAGTCTTAAGGTCGTGAATCGTGCCGTTGATATTATTCTGTATTTGCTCTGCCACCCTTTTGCTCTGTCTAATTACTCTGATCTGTACAAAGATTAGCACTAAGGCAAAGCAAAGCAGTAGAGTCGACGATATTATAGCCAGTAGTGTATCTTTGATAAATAGGCTTAGTGGAATGTCATAGTATAGAAGTATGGTTAGTCGAGCTTTGAGGCCGAGATAGAATGGTTTAGATTTGTATGTATAGCTATTCAGAGCCTCTTGATTACTGTAGGTTTTGGTGCTATCAATATTATCAATTATTACAAATGTGTGAGGGATGTCAATTTCACTCTTGGCAATGTATAGGCTATCCAGAAGAGCAATATTAGGCCTAATGCCCTTTTCATACTCAAGATCTCTATTGTACTGTTCTCCAAACTCAGCGGTTGTTCTAATAATTCCTCTATCTATTAACTCCTCGATATTATACTTAGGGGGAGGGGGCGGTAAAGGGTGAATCTTTAGGATGCTATCTCGGCGATCTTTATCCATAGTCTCAAGTGGTTCCTCAGATATAATGTTAGGATTATTATAAGTCCGATGTGAAACCTCATTATCAATCGATAAAAAGACACCCTTTTCTATACTTTTTTCGCACTCAATGATAAAATTTTGATGTAAACTATAGAAATAACTGATCTGAATAGTTATAATTATCAGAGATATTAATATGCTAATTATTATGTATTTATATTTCATAGTATGTGTGTTTTGTTATGTAATATAATAATTTGTGGATTAATAGCCAAATTTATAATCAAAAATGCCATTTTTGGTGATAAAAATCTATGGGTATTTATGCTTAATTTTGTACTGAATATTAATTACCATCGAACTGATATGTTATGAAGATAATATTTAACACAAATATTAATTAAATCATTGCTATAAATGAAATATATCCTCTTATTGCTATTTGCAATATTTTCACTTCACACCTCTGCTCAAACTCACAGGGGTGTCACAGCCTCGCCAAGGAATGCAGATAAGAAGGTTGTCGTAGATAGTGTGCTATATAGTGTAACGTATCGTGCGCATATATCCACTGACACCACCGAGGTAGGCTACTACAAAGACCACCAGAGGTTAGAGCTAGGTCGCAAGTATAACCGTTTCTATAGCCTCTTTGCCGAGGATATGGACTCTGTGAAGTGGGCTATAGAGCATAGACCGAGTGCGGTGAGAAGTTATAATGGCGCATATCAGCCGTGGCAAAACCTTGGTAGTGATGAGTATGGGGTCTATGAAGATATATTTTTAGATATTTCTAAGATGGAGTTTAGTGTCTTTAACCGATACTACAACACTACATATCTATATCAAGAGGCTCGCCCTAACTTTAGCTGGACTCTAAAAGGTGGGCAGGATACTATCCTAGGCTATAGATGCTCGATTGCCGAGACAGAGTTTAGAGGCCGAAGGTATAGAGTGTGGTATACTCTCGAGATACCCTATAGCTACGGCCCTTGGAAGTTCGGTGGACTACCCGGGCTAATCTTAAGGGCAGAGGATGCCGAGCAACAGTTCTATTGGGAGGCAATTGGGCTATCCTCACAGGATGGTCGCAAAATGTATAGATATGATGAGCATGCAAAGGAAGTCAAGCGTGAGAAGATATTAGAACTCAACGACCTACGTTGGATAGATAAAGCGCTTTTGACTCAGACTCACGGCATTCAGGCACACAGTATTACAATAGATGGAGCAGGCAATATAACTGAAATTGAGAATAAGAAGCACGAAGATTACATTCCACAACTAGAGCTAGAGTAGATAATTTAAAATGCTAAAGAACTATGAAAAGGTTAAAGCTCAACACTCTGCATGGCGAGATAATAGATAATCAGAAGCTGCAATTTGAGGTTGTTAATAGGGATTGGCGCACTTTGATGAGGTGTTTTGCTGTAGTTATCTCTCTGTTTTTCCCAATTGGGAGTTCTTTTTCACAGATTGTCTATGCAAATACAGCAACAGGACGAGACGTAACTATGAAGGAGGTTATTGATAGTGTAGAGTTGAGCGTTAAGTATAGAGCTAAAGTGCCGCTGGATATGGAGGGTGATAGATTTTTCTATGATAATCAGTGCCTTGAAATTGGAGATAGATTTAATAGATATTATAGTATCTACGCCGAACATATGGATTCAATCTCATATTGGGCACAACAAAGTGGAGGCAGAGGCTCATTTAGTCGACACCAAGGGCTTGAGTTAGATGAGTGGGGAGTATATGAAGATATTTTTTCGAACTATCCTGATTCAGGTGATATCTATGTGCAAACTCAATTCGTACATAATATATATTCGTACAAAGAGCCTATCCCGAAATTTGGGTGGCAATTAACGGGACGTACTACCACAGTCTTAGATTATAGCTGTATCGAAGCGGTGGCAGAGTTTCGAGGTAGAAGATTTTATGCTTATTTTACTGTTGAGATACCATATAGTTATGGTCCATGGAAATTTATGGGGCTGCCGGGTTTGATATTACAAGTGCGTAGTGATGATGACAACTATAGTTGGACTGCCTATGAAGTTAGTCAGTTAAAAGATAGAGCGATATATAGGTATGATCTCGAAGAGACAGAGTGCGATAGACAAGATATTCGAGTTCTTTATGACTTGAGGTGGCAGGATCGCAGGGGCTTATTTCTGTATGCAGGTGCAAAGCAGGGCTATACCATTACAAAAGATGGAGAGATCGAGGAGGCAAGGGCTGGCTCTAATCCACTACCCGAGATCCCACAATTAGAGTTAGAGTAAATTATATATTAAAGATATCCTGAACCAATGAACCGACTTAACTTTATATTAATTTTGCTATTATTGGCCACTACAGAGCACCTCTATGCCCAAAGAGTAAGATGATAGATAATTGAGGCTAGCCCCCTCATTAATTAACACTTTATTCTTGTGAATATTAATTTAAATTCTTAATTTAGAGTGCCTAAAAGTAAGTATAGTGTAATCTTTAGTGGTTTGAGTAGAATCGTTAGCCACGGCAGTTTTTATAGCTACAAATCCCCTGTCGAAACCGCAAAATTTATAGCTAATTTTTATTAATTTAATCAAAGCAAAAATTATGAAAACGTTAAAATTAAATGCTCTAGAAAAGGAGATAATGACAAATCGTGAGATGCAACAACTT
>CAYJFH010000110.1:0-5572 GCA_964369485.1 uncultured Rikenellaceae bacterium
CGCGTCCCGCGAGCGGGGAAAACTTCGTTTTCTATGGTTCGTTTGCTCTGTATGGTTTTGTTTGTAGTAATCTTTTGAATTACGCCTGAGTATAACCACACGGAAATATTATTGAAAATACCATAATATTTTACATAACTTTTCTTAATTCTTTGGTTATTTGTTTAAAAAAGATAATTATCTTTATGCCAAATTATCCCTTAGTATTATTAACCAAATACCTTAAATACTATGAAAAAAGCTCTACTACTCCTACTCCCCCTACTTCTGATCCTTGGAATTTCGTGCGATTCTCGATACGAGGGTGACCCGCCAGTGCCAACTGAGTTGACTGTTACCCCTACCGATGATATTATTCTACCAGCCGAAGGGGGCTCTAAGACCCTTACTGTTACTTCAAATACAGCCATACTTGCCGAGAGCGACCAACAGTGGTGTAAGGTGACTCAAGGTGAGGGTACTATCACTATTTCGGCTGATGCACTTGCTGGCGAGGCAGGCCCTGCGGCAGTTGTTTCTATTACAGCAGGAATGTTCGAAAAGGATCTTCGTACTGTTACCATTAATGTATCGCAAGAGTCGTTCGTTGCTCAAAATAGTATGGTGCTAGAGGTCGGAACTATTGGTCAGACTACTGCTGTTGTTAAGGTTACTCCATCTAACAATGAATTCCCATATACCTCTGGGGTAGTTCAAGTCAAGGACATAAATGACAACTATGGCGGGAGTGTTGCCACGTATCTAGAGAGCTTTATCGCCGAGGCGATATTGAACTTTGAGAGCGTAGAGGTTGTCTACTCTGCAATTTCATACAAAGGGAATACGGAGGTTGCAGCGCAATATCTACTACCTAATACTGAATACTATGCCTTTGCAGTTGAGATTAATGAGCAGTGTGAGTTGGTCTCAGAGGTTCAAAGTCTAGAGTTTAAGACCTTAGCGGCTACCTCGGGGCCCGACCTTTCGATTATAGGTACAACAACAGACTACTATGATGGTGATGATGCTGCGGAAATTAATGTAGACTACAGTGTATTTGCAGGCAAAGCGATGTTATTCTGTGACTTTGCAGTCGGAGCAGATGCTACGGGTTGGTTCTACGACATCTCACTGAGCTCCGATGCGTTAGTGGCTCTGAGTGATGAGCAGATAATCGAAGAGCTGGTAAAGGGTGAAATGCAGGGCGTATCGCTCGTTGACCTACTTACCCTCGATATCCTAGAGTGGGATGTAGAGTATACCTTACTTGCCGTTGCGCAAGACGATGCAGTCAATAGAGGTACGGTATATAGACATAACTTTACCCTTGTGCGCGAGGGTGCAGGCGATATCTCTGTGATACTCGGTGCCCCAGCACTTGCGCCAAAGCTCGATATTCTAAGGGCTAAGATGAAGTAATATAAAGCAAATGAGGGTTGTAGTTTATGGTAAACTACAACCCTCATTTACTCTAAAATCTCTTTGTATATACGTGGCAGTAGGGCTCAGTGCCCTTATGCTCATAGTAATCTTGGTGGTAATCCTCGGCGGGATAGAACTCCGTGGCTGGTGTTACCTTTGTCTTTACATCGTAGCCCTTGGCTCTAAGTTGGGTGATAAGTTCCTCTGCAACCTCCCTTTGGTGATCATCAAGGTAGAACACCTCTGAGCGATACTGTGAGCCGATATCTGGCCCCTGCCTATCTAGTTGTGTAGGGTCGTGGATCTCGAAGAATAGCTTACATAGAGTGCGGAAGTCTACTACATCCTTGTTATATGTAACTAAAACTGCCTCGGCGTGTCCGCCCCTCTCGTTAGAGACTTGCTTATATGTAGGGTTCTTTGTAGTGCCGCCAGTATAGCCCGACTCAACGTTAAATACACCCTCTACGGATTCGAGCAGGTGCTCTACGCCCCAGAAGCATCCGCCTGCAAATATTGCACGACCAACTTTTCGAGCTGGGATGAACTCCATAGAAATGGAGTTTACGCAGTGCCTTGTATTTGTCTCAGTAAAGCCCTCGCCAGTAAATACGTGGCCTAGGTGGGCATTGCAGCTATTGCACACAATTTCGGTTCTATGGCCATCGGCATCGGGTACTCGCTTTACAGCGCCCTTAATCTCATCATCGAATGCAGGCCAACCGCAACGTGAATCAAACTTATCTTCGGAGCTATAGAGTGGTGCTGAGCACCTCTTACAGATATATAGCCCATCCTCGTAGAAGTGGTTGTACTCTCCGCTATATGCACGCTCGGTGCCCTTGTTCTCAATTACGTGTCGTTCCTGTGCTGTTAACTCTTTCATCTTTGTCTTCTTTGTGCCGCTAATATCTTGACTCTGCGCTGAGGTTTGAGCGCCAAGTAGAGTAAAGAGAGTAGCAATTGTTGCAATAATTCTAAATTTCATCTCTCTGTTATTTTTGGGGTTTTGTTACGAAGTTATAAACGAAATATATTTGGAAATTAGCGTGTTAAATATAAAAATCACCAACTTTATTTGCTTTAATTTGTGCGATTTGTAGTAAATATTTATGATAGTATTTTGAAACTGAGAGGCGGTAGTATAGAAATATTAACTAAATATCTAAAATTAGACCGATTTTTGATAAGATTTATTATTTAAATTAAGTTATTTGCAGAGTTATTTTGTATATTTGTATTAAGTTTGCCCAAACTATATGGGTATGGAACGAGGATTATTTCAGGATAGAATTGAAAAGTAATGGAAAATAGTAATAGTGAAATTAGCCTTATTGATATCTGTAGGCTACTATGGGCTAAGAGAAGACCCATTATCAAGTGGGGGATTATTGGTGCAGTTGCAGGAGTGGTTATAGCACTATCTATTCCAAATGAGTATACCTCTGAAGTTAAGGTTGCACCCGAGGGCAAGAAGACCACTCTTGCGGGTTCGGCTGGTGCGCTGGCATCACTTATGGGGCTTAATACCCCGAATATGGAGGGAGTAAACTATATGTTGTACCCAGATGTCATCTATAGTAGTCCATTTCTGATGGAGTTCTCGAATCTTCCCGTTGAGTTCGAAGGTGAGAGTATGACTCTGATGGAGTACCTATCTGAGAAACAGAGTGCACCGTGGTGGAGCTATATATTTGGATTACCTTCAAAGTTAATATCGCTATTTAAGGGGGGCAATGATATAGAGCCTACGTTCGAGAGCTCTCCACTTCTTCAGCAGCGCTTTGTAGCCGCCGTAGCTGGTATGGTATCAGTTAATCTTGATGATGATACTGGAATCCTTACTATAAAAACTACATCTCAAGATCCAGCGGTAGCAAAGAATGTTGCAGATTCACTGCTGTCAAAGCTACAAATCTATATGAATAACTACCGCACAGCGAGTGCAAGGGCTACCTTAGAGTCAAATGTTGTGATGTTCGAGGAGGCAAAGCAGCAGTACTACGAGGCGGATGAAGAGTATGCCTTGGCGATAGATAGAAATCAAAACCTAATTTCGCGAAGTGCATCCATCGGAATCTCAAGGCTTAAGAATGAGAGAGATCTAGCCTATCAAATCTATCAACAACTAGCCCTCCAAGTCGAAACCTCAAAGGTAAAACTACAGGAGGAGCAGACTATTGTGACTGTTATACAGCCTGCACTACTACCAGTGAAGACATCGGCGCCAAATAAGAAACTAATCGTCATTGGATTTATATTCCTATTTGGATTTGTAAGCGTGGTGACTATTATCCTAAAGGATATGTTTACCAAGGAGAGTGCTAAAGAATAATATAATAGGATAACTCAAAGTACTATGAAAATTGCCGTTGTAGGAAGTGGATATGTAGGACTTGTCTCGGGAGCTTGCTTTGCGGAGATGGGAGTGAGTGTTACGTGTGTCGATATAGATAGAGCAAAGATTGAAGCCCTAAAGCAGGGTGTAATACCAATCTATGAGCCGGGACTAGAGGAGCTTGTGCGCAGAAACCACCAAGAGGGTAGGCTGCACTTTACCTCCGATTTAGCTAGCTCAATAGGTGAATTTGAGGTTATATTCTGTGCCGTTGGTACTCCTCCGGATGAGGATGGTAGCGCCGACCTGCAGTATGTACTCGATGTTGCACGTACATTCGGGCGACATATTCAGAGCTATTCGATTTTGGTTACAAAATCAACCGTACCAGTTGGAACGGCTATAAAGGTTAAGGAGGTGATTGCTGAGGAGTTGGCACTCAGAGGTGTAGATATACCCTTTGATGTGGCGTCAAATCCTGAATTTTTAAAAGAAGGTGCTGCAATTAAGGACTTTATGAGCCCAGATAGAGTTGTGGTAGGGGTTGAGTCGCAGAGGGCTAAGGATAAGATGACCCAACTGTATCGCCCATTTCTGTTGAATAACTTTAGGGTGATTTTCACAGATATTCCATCGGCGGAGATGATAAAGTATGCCGCAAATGCTATGCTCGCAACGCGTATATCCTTTATTAATGATATTGCAAACCTTTGTGAATTAGTGGGTGCTGATGTTAATATGGTGCGCAAAGGAATAGGAACGGATAGTAGAATTGGTAGTAAATTCCTATATGCGGGTTGTGGTTATGGCGGATCGTGCTTCCCTAAGGACGTTAAGGCACTAATTAGAACTGCCGAGCAGAGTGGCTATGACCTAAAGGTAATTCGCGCTGTTGAGGAGGTGAATGATGCCCAAAAGGAGGTGCTATTTAATAAGCTCTCGAGGTATTACGGCGGAGAGTTAAAGGGTAAGAAGATCGCTATTTGGGGTCTCTCCTTTAAGCCTGAGACCGACGATATGCGTGAGGCTACATCGCTAGTGACTATCGAACTACTGCTAAGAGCAGGTGCCGAGGTCTCGGTCTATGACCCAGTGGCAATGGATGAGTGTAGGCGCAGGCTAGGCGATAGAGTGCGCTATGGAAAGGATATATATGATACTGCGCTAGATAGCGATGCGATACTCCTACACACAGAGTGGAAGCAATTTAGGTTGCCAAATTGGGAGGTCGTAAAGCGTCTTGTGGCAAAACCACTTATAGTCGATGGTAGAAATATATACCTAGCCGAGGAGCTAGAGGAGTGCGGCTTTGAGTATATGTGTATCGGAAGATAGTTAAAGATCTCTAAAAATAAAATAACCCGTTGGTTAGGTCATGAGTTCAAACCACCAAAATAGTAGCAGAATTGCAAAGAATACCCTAATGTTATACATTAGGACCTTTGTTACCATTGCTATTGCTCTATATACCTCTCGAATAGTCCTTTCGGCTCTCGGGGAGAGTGATTTTGGTATATATACTATCGTTGGTGGAGTAGTGGTGCTCTTCTCATTTCTTCAAGGGGCAATGGCATCTGCAACTCAGAGGTTCTTGAACTTTGAGATGGGGAGTGGCGATAAGGCTTCGGTCTCTAGGATCTTTAGTATGAGTATGACAGCCCATATCTCAATCGCCCTTGTGGTCTTGATACTTGCCGAGACTGTGGGGCTATGGTTTATTACAACTCAATTAAATATCCCGCCCGATAGGCACTATGCCATGCATTGGGTCTATCAACTATCAGTGCTTACTACTTGTGTAAGTATAGTGCGTATTCCATACCATGCAACTAT
>CAYJFH010000111.1:0-5464 GCA_964369485.1 uncultured Rikenellaceae bacterium
TAAAGAAGTTGGCGCTGCATCGTACTGAAAGGAAGATGCAATTCAGCCAACTTCCAGTGAAGCACTGGAAAATTTAGACATCTTTTCACGCCTGAAAAGTGCGTATGCACGGCGAAAACATAGCGGTTGTACAAAAGCGACCATGGGGTCGGTCGTCCCACTCGCTATTCCTAAAAAGAGAAGCTCATTACTCTATATTGCCTATATGATAGTACTGAAAAATTGCACACAGAAAGCGCACTTAATCTAAAGGACTACTGGTGCTCCGATATAAAGCTCTCCGAGACAATAACCTTTATAGCCTTATCAATTATCTTAAACTTAAAGTCAGAGACTCCAACCACCTCACCATCTAGCTCAAGATATAGCATCTCCTTGGATACCACCTCAAACTCCGAGGCTCTAAGCATCTGTACCCCACTAATATTATAGACATTACCCGAGCTCATTGCCCTATACCTAAAGAATAGCCCTAGGCGGCTCATTCTCGGAATAACGGTCATATCGAAGAGGCCATCATCGGCAATAGCATAGGGAACTGTTATCATACCCCCGCCGCTATACTTACAGACGCCGATAGTAGCAGAAATAATCTTGCCCGAGTGTAGTGTCTTACCCTTACTACTGATTACCACCTCCTTGCTTCGATAGCGTAGAACATTACGCATCGCAGAATATAGGTACATCCACCCTCCACGATAGCCCTTGCTCTTCAGCCTATTGACATCGCGAGAGACCATTGAATCTAGCGCAAATCCCCCCACATTAGTAAGGTAGCGCACCTGTGGCACCATACTCTCATAGAAGTGCATCTCTCCAACGTCTTGGAGAAATGTTAACCTCTGTGATATTGCTCTAACCGCCTCGCTATATGTTAGTGGCAGCCCATAGTTCCTTGCCCAGTCATTACCAGTACCTACGGCAACGACTCCAATAGTAAGTTCGGTGGTGGCAACAAACTTCTGCATCATCACCCCACACACCGTCTCGTGTAGAGTGCCATCGCCCCCTACCACTATGATTTGACGGTAGCCCATCTCAATTCCTGCAAAGACTAGCTCCGTTGCGTGGAACTTTCGCTGAGTGAAGTATGCGTCGAACTCAATACCCGCCTCGCGTAGTAGGCTATTTATCACAGGCCAGTCCAACAGACCACGACCCCTACCCGATATGGGATTAACGATTGTTAACCAACGCTTAGAAACCATCTATGAAAAATTTAAAGTAAAAAGATATATGCAAATTTACGCTTTTTTTGTACTTTTACGCTTTAAATCATAAAACAATTTGACAAAGTGATGGGAAAGATAGTAGCTCTAGCCAACCAAAAGGGTGGAGTAGGTAAGACAACCACGTCGATGAACCTAGCGGCATCGCTTGCTGTGCTAGAGAAGAGAGTACTGTTAATTGATGCTGATCCACAGGCCAATGCAACCTCAGGACTAGGCTTTGAGCAGGGGACAAATAATATCTACAGCGTGCTGCTTGGGCAGTGCAGTGCAAGTGAGGCTATATTCGAGAGCAGTGAGCTCCCGGGGCTCTTTGTTATGCCCTCTAGTATCAACCTAGTGGGTGCCGAGGCGGAGCTTCCACAGATTGAAAATGGCCAATACCGTATGCGTGAGGCACTAGATAGCGTTAAGAGTTCGTTTGACTTTATAATAATAGATTGCCAACCTTCGCTTGGACTCATCACCCTTAATGCCCTAACTGCGGCAGATAGCGTTCTGATTCCCGTACAGACTGAGTACTTTGCACTCGAGGGACTAGGAAAGCTCCTATCTACAATTAAGATGGTAAAGGGAAAGTTGAACCCAAAGCTAGATGTAGAGGGATTCCTATTTACTATGTACGATAGTAGACTAAGGCTAGCAAACCAAGTTGTTATGGATGTACGAGCTCACTTCAAGAGCCAAGTCTACGACACAATAATTGGACGCAACACCCGACTATCTGAGGCTCCTAGCTTCGGTAAACCAGCGGTACTATACGATGCAAGCTCTAGCGGTAGTATTAACTATATGAACCTTGCACAAGAGTTCCTAGAGAGAAATAAGTTTTAATTTTAGCGATAATTGAAAGAAATAAATATATAGAGATGAGATACCTAATAACTTCAGCACTTCCGTATGCCAATGGTGGCGTACATATCGGTCACCTAGCAGGTGTATATATCCCCTCGGATATCTATACTCGTTACCTTAGGGGGCGTGGTCACGACGTACTACACGTATGCGGTTCGGATGAGCACGGTGTGCCAATTACCATCAAGGCTAAGGCAGAGGGCGTAACCCCTCAAGATATTGTAGATAGGTACAATAAGGTTATTGGCGACTCATTCAAAGAGTTTGGTATCACCTTCGATATCTACTCACGTACAACTAGCGAGACCCACAGAGAGACCGCTAGCGACTTCTTCCGTACACTACTAGATAAGGGCGAGTTTATCGAACAGACCTCAGAGCAGTACTACGACACTGAGGCTGAGCAGTTCCTAGCCGACCGCTATATTACTGGCGACTGCCCTAAGTGTGGCGAGAGTGGCGCTTATGGCGACCAGTGCGAGAAGTGTGGCTCAACGCTCTCTCCGCTTGAACTCAAAAACCCTAAGTCGGCAATTTCGGGCTCAACTCCAATCCTTAGAGAGACAAAGCACTGGTACCTACCACTAGACAAACACGAAGCATTCCTTAGGGAGTGGATAATCGATGGCCACAAGGAGTGGAAGTCGAATGTATATGGTCAGTGTAAGAGTTGGCTAGATGGTGGCCTACAGCCTAGAGCCGTGAGCCGTGACCTTAGCTGGGGTATCCCAGTGCCAGTAGAGGGTGCCGAAGGTAAGGTTCTATATGTGTGGTTCGACGCACCTATCGGATATATCTCTGCAACTAAGGATCTAACCCCTGAGTGGGAGAAGTACTGGAAAGATCCTGAGACTAAACTAATTCACTTTATCGGCAAAGATAATATCGTATTCCACTGTATCGTATTCCCTGCGATGCTACGTGCGCATGGTGGATATAACCTACCTGAGAATGTGCCAGCAAATGAGTTCCTGAACCTCGAAGGCGATAAGATATCGACCTCTAAGGGTTGGGCAGTATGGCTCGATGAGTACCTCAGAGACTTCGAGGGCAAGCAAGATGTTCTGCGCTATGCACTAACGGCTACTGCCCCTGAGACGAAGGATAATGACTTTACTTGGAAGGACTTTCAGACACGCAATAACTCGGAGCTAGTAGCGATACTTGGTAACTTTGTGAATCGTGCACTTGTACTTATCGGTAAGTACTACGACGGCAAAGTTCCTGCAAGGGGTGAGCTAAATGATACAGACAGAGCTACACTTGCTCAGATTCCACAGCTTAGAGCCTCGATTGAGAAGAACCTAGAGACATACCACTTCCGCGAAGCACTATTTGAGCTTATGAATATGGCACGCCTTGGTAATAAGTACCTAGCAGATGCAGAGCCTTGGAAGACAATTAAGACCGATGAGGCACGCACCGCAACGGTGCTGAATATTGCAGCGCATATCACAGCATCGCTATCCATTGCGATGGATCCATTCCTACCATTCTCCTCAGAGAAGCTACTAGGTATGCTTAACTGCGAGAAGTTCTCGTGGGATAACCTTGGACAAGAGACCCTAATCAACGAGGGACACCAACTAGGCAAGGCTGAGCTACTATTCGAGAAGATCGAAGACGATGTAATCGAGGCGCAGATAGCAAAACTTACTACCATTAAGGAGCAGAGAGCTGCACTAGAGGCGCAACCTGAGCCACAGAAGGAGACTATCTCATTCGAGGATTTCGCCAAACTTGACCTAAGGGTCGGCACAGTACTTGAGGCCGAGAGGGTTCCTAAGACCGATAAACTTATGAAGCTACTAGTTGATACTGGTATCGATAAGCGTACTATCGTATCGGGTATTGCCGAGCACTTTTCAGCAGAAGAGCTAGTAGGAAAGAGAGTTACAGTACTTGTAAACCTTAGCCCTAGAAAGATGAAGGGCATAGAGAGTCAAGGTATGCTACTATTTGCATCGGACTTCACAGATGGTAAACTAAAGAATGTAGCTGCTGAGGCCGATGTGCCTGCTGGTAGCTCAATATCATAGAGCATGAGATTTGGGTATAGAGCAAAGTTAGTATTTATCTCTATCGGGCTAGTTATTGGTCTGATATCTCTGCTCTATACCAACTATATCGCCCGAGAGCTAGCCGTTAAGGAGAAGCACGAAATTGGGCTATGGGCAAGGGCCATATCGCTACAGAATAGGTTTGACACTCGCTCTAAGATAGAGAGTCAGGTGCTGTTGGGTATTACTAATACCTCTATCTCAATACCTGCGATTATGACCGACCCATTCCTTAGAGTTATCGACTTTCAGGAGGTAGATAGCTCTATTATCAACGACCCCATACTTCTACGCAAGGAGCTAGAGAGTATGAGTTCAGGAGGAAGGACTCCTATCGAGGTTAGAGACCCTAGAGGGCGGGTGCTAACGGTATTCTATGGCGACTCGGCACTACTGCAAGGTATGTACTACTTCCCATATATCCAAATATCGGTTATCGGAGCATTTATACTTATGGCATTTATGTCATTCCGCTCCTCGAAGGATAATGAGCAAAACAGAGTGTGGGTAGGCCTTGCAAAGGAGACAGCACACCAACTTGGCACCCCTACAAGCTCACTACTGGGGTGGATTGAGTACCTCAAGACCCAACCGATACCACCCGATATCGTAGAGGATATTAATCGAGATGTGACTCGCCTCACAAAGGTAGTTGATAGGTTCTCGAAGATCGGTTCTGACACTGTCCTAAAGGCAGAAAATATTAATAAAATGGTCGGTAGCACTGTCGATTACTTCCAGAGCAGAATCCCACGCGCAGTTAAATTAGAGTATGATCGCCACTCAATAGAGCCATATCAAGCAATGGTTAATGAATCGCTATTTGCTTGGGTGATTGAGAATCTGCTGAAAAATGCACTCGATGCACTCGCAGGCAAGGGCACAATCTCCGTTGAGGTCTCGGCTACTGATAAGTGGGTCAGAATAGATGTTAAGGATAGCGGCAAGGGGATAGCACCACGCAACCAACGTAGGGTATTCCAAGCAGGCTATACTACTAAGACTCGCGGATGGGGGCTAGGGCTCTCACTCTCGAAGAGGATCGTTGAGCAGTACCACAATGGTAAGATCTCGGTACTTCAGAGCGAGATAGATAAGGGTACTACTATGCGAGTTGCTATTAAGCGATTGTAGCAGAGTTAGAATTTTAATTAAGGAGGTAGAATAGTTGAAAACTCATCAGTTTTCAACTATTTTGCTATAGGGGTTTAACTCAGTAAGGTTGGGCGAGGGGCACGCCTCGGGGGAGTCGTCGTGCCTCGTGCAAGTTTCTCTAGCTTGACTCTTTTGAATTAATCTAGTTAAGCATAGTGCATACCA
>CAYJFH010000112.1:0-5431 GCA_964369485.1 uncultured Rikenellaceae bacterium
CGCTAGCGTTCATCCTGAGCCAGGATCAAACTCTCCATTGTAAAATAAAAATGTTGATCGAAGCCCGATTTGATTTCTAACGTGATTTCAATTTTAAAAATTAAAATCGGAATTGACAAATGTACTTGTATCTTATACTACACTTATCTTTCGTATTCTTTCCAATAAATTTATGAACTATTGCAATCTCACGACTGCCGTTGTTTTCGTATTTTCCCTTTCAAGAACTTCGCTCGTTAGTGTTTCACTTAGTGACCGTTGTTCCGTGTTGGGAGTGCAAATATAGGGGGCTTTTTTGTTTCCACCAAATTTTTTTGCAACTTTTTTTAAACTTTTTTTCACTTTTTTAGTTAACTAACTGATAACGTGAAAGAAAAAATTTAAACTTTTTTTAGTACGATTTGGCGAAAAGTACTCGTTTATTACTTTTACGGCCTGTAATAATACAGGTGCCCTCTTCCTCTTTTGCGTCCAAAGGTATACATCTGATGGTCGCTTTTGTCTCCGCCTTGATCTTTTCTTCGGTTTCTGGGGTTCCATCCCAGTGCGCAGAGATGAATCCGCCCTTACTCTCTAGCACCTCTTTGAACTCTTCGTATGAGTTTACCTCGGTTGTCTTCTCCTCGCGGAACTTTAGAGCCTTACTATATATATTAGTTTGGATCTCCTCGAGTAGAGATTCTGCAACGGCATCGATTCCCTCTACCGACATACTCTCCTTAGTTAGTGTGTCACGGCGAGCAACCTCAATAGTTCCTGCCTCAACATCACGAGCACCCATAGCCATTCTCACTGGCACACCCTTAAGCTCCCACTCTGCAAACTTAAAGCCTACACGCAGGTTATCTCTGCTATCTACCTTAACTGAGATTCCACGTGCACGCATCTTATCTGCAATGGCCTCGAGCTTAGCTGTCATCTCCGCTAGTTGTTCCTCTCCTTTATATATAGGTATAAGGACAACTTGGATTGGAGCTAGCTTTGGAGGTAGCACTAGACCATTATTATCTGAGTGCGCCATAATAAGTGCACCCATCAGGCGAGTAGATACGCCCCATGATGTAGCCCATACATAGTCTTCAGTTCCATCCTTTGTCATAAACTTAACATCGAATGCCTTTGCGAAGTTTTGAGCAAGGAAGTGCGAAGTACCACTCTGAAGCGCTTTACCATCTTGCATTAGCGCCTCGATAGTGAATGTTTCGTCTGCACCAGCGAATCTCTCCGAGTCACTCTTACGTCCTACCACTACTGGCACTGCCATATAGTCTTGAACGAAGTCACGGTACACACCAATCATCTTCTCTGCCTCTTCCATCGCCTCATCTTTAGTTGCGTGAGCAGTATGGCCCTCTTGCCATAGGAACTCAGCTGTACGCAGGAATAGACGTGTACGCATCTCCCAGCGAACTACGTTAGCCCATTGGTTACATAGAATAGGAAGGTCGCGGTACGACTGGATCCAATTCTTATAGGTATTCCATATAATAGTTTCCGATGTTGGGCGAACGATAAGTTCTTCCTCTAGCTTAGCGTTTGGATCTACAACCACACCATTACCATCAGGGTCATTCATCAGGCGGTAGTGTGTAACCACAGCACACTCCTTAGCGAAGCCATCAACGTGTGACGCCTCCTTACTAAAGAAGCTCTTAGGGATAAATAGCGGGAAGTATGCATTCTCGTGACCTGTGGCCTTAAATTTGCCATCAAGTACTGCTTGCATCTTCTCCCAGATAGCGTAACCATAGGGTTTGATAACCATACAACCCCTAACTGCTGAGTTTTCAGCAAGGCCAGCTTTCATCACAAGATCATTATACCACTTACTGTAATCATCCTCACGAACTGTGAGTTCTTTTAGTTCTTTTGCCATCTTTTTATCTCTATATTAATAATTTGGAGTGCAAATATACCGTTTTTATATCAAAAAAGAATATCTTTGTCTAAACTTTTAGTCGATTTTAGAGTCTAAGGTATTAAAGAGTGAAATAACATATACACAATACACAATGAAAAGATTACTATTAACACTTGCTGTGGCTTTAAGCACAGGTGCGGCCTCAGCACAATGGGTCGATGACCTATACGCAAGCCCTTCAAATAGTAGAGAGAGGCAAACTAAGGAGAGATCTACTCCTGTTGAGCAGGAGGAAAGCTACCAATATGACTCTAACTACTCCAATGACGAACAGTACGCCACTACCAACACTGATGTCAACCATGATGAGCTGCTTCTAACCTATGAGGATGCGCTTCAACGCCGCATCAATGCTATACGCACAAACTCAGAGATGGATCAATCATACTGGGACCTTATGTCGCAGTATCAGGCCATCCTTGAGAATAAGTATGATCAGAACCTCTATAATATAGTAGTAGTGGGCAAAGATATGTGGGTTGAGCCTCAACATATCACTGCGCTTTTCGACGGTAGCGATCCTGCCGCTGGTGCAATTGCCTACAATGAGGATATTAAGGGACACTATCGCGCTGCTCAATATGAGGATAGCGATGATGGCGTTACTAATATCTATAACATCTACCTAGAGGAGGATGATTACTATGAGGATGACCACGTCTATATCTCAGTTGGATATAACTGGGGATGGGGTTATGGTTATAGCAGCAGATATAGATGGGGGTACGATCCATTCTGGGATCCATATTACGACCCATTCTGGGGGCCATACTATAGACCATACTACAGTCCATACTACCGCCCATACTATAGACCATACCCGGGATACTATCCGGGAGGTTACTATCCGGGCTACTACCCACCACACCACGGCGGACACTATCCGGGCTATAGACCATACTACCCACCGAGGAACCCTCGTGGCACATACTATGGCAACGACAGATACTACAATAGTGGTTCAGGCGGTAATAGTTCAATGGGAGGCGGTCGCAATAACAGTGGCTCAGCTACAGTTACCGACAGACGAAATAGTACTTCCACACGCCTTACTCCAACGGGAGCAAATACAGTTAGTGGTGTAGTCGATCGCCGCACTAGCTCTACTAAGTCAGTTCCTACGGGTAGCGTTAGCGAGAGCTTCCGCACTAACACAGGTGTTGTAAAGGATGCATCGGATAGACGCACTACTAATAGCACTGTACAGCGCATGAATGGCGAGATACAGCGCCCTACTACAACTCAGCGCAATACTACTACCACACGCCGTGAGACTACCACTCGTCGTGATAGCGAAACCACTACAAATCGTCAAAGTACCACTACTCGTAACAATACTTCGACTCAGCGTAACTACGACCGCCCATCAAACGACAGAAGGTCAACTTCGAGCCCATCGATGAATCGTAGCACTCCAAGTCGCTCATCAAGCCCATCGGTAAACCGTAGTACTCCTAGCCGCTCGTCGAGTCCATCGATGAACCGCAGCTCAGGCAGCAGTAGTGGCAGCAGACGCACACGCTAGTACTACTTATATAATAGTATGTATCCTCCCTCACCCATTGAGGGAGGTTTACTTACCTCTTACGAAATAAAGAATAATACACACTGCAATCAACAATATGAAAAGGATAGCACTTACACTAACTCTTGCGCTATTTACACTAGCAGCAACAGCACAGAGCACCAACGACCTCTTTAGGTTCTCGAACCAAAACTTTGCCTCATCAACTGCACGAAGTGCATCGATGGCAGGGGCATTCACATCACTGGGTGCAGATATGAGCTCAATGAGCATAAACCCTGCTGGCCTTGGCATGTACTCATCAAGCGAGCTTGGGATGTCTCTTGGGGTAAACTCAATGAACAATACATCAAACTATGGTGGCAACTATATGACCACTAATAATAGCACCCAATTTACAGTTCCATCTATCGGTGCGGTGCTTGACTACGGCGACTTCACCCTAGGATTCACTATCAACACCCTTGCGAACTTCAATACAAATATGTCTGCTATGAGTGACTATGAACTATTCAACTCAAAGGCTCGTATGTGGGTAGATCAACTCGAAGGCATACCATCATCATCACTCGATGGCAACTTCCTATTCAACGGTGTAAATCCAATGCAGTGGGATGCAGTTATGGGCTACGACAGCTTCCTAATTGACCCTGCTGGCCAAGGTGCAGATTTCTATACGCTCAATGGCATTATTGATGCTAATGACGCTATAGGCTCATATATCTCAAAGCAGACTACTGGCTCGGTAAACGAGACTGCATTCTCTGGTGGATATAACTTCAACGACAAGCTATATATCGGAGCAACTCTAGGCTTCCAATGGCTACACTACGAAGAGTACTCTATCTACGAGGAGGAGATGCTAATTGACGGAGCAGAGGTTGGCACATTTGACTACTTCACTCTAAACGATCAAGTAGCACTCGATGCTAGTGGATTCAATATGAAGTTTGGTGCGATTCTTCGCCCAATTCCGCAACTACGTATCGGCATCTCATACCACACACCAACGTGGATGACAGTCGAGGAGATCAGCTACTCAGAGATGCGACCATACTTTACAGTAGGCGACGGTAGATTTAGCTACACCCCAGATCTAGTTCAGAGCTACGACATGCAGACTCCAAGTAGACTACTTGTTGGAGCATCGGCTACCCTACTAGGCGCAATGATCGTATCGTTCGACTATGAGCTAGTAGACTATAGCCAAATGCTATATACAACTAATATCAACACTTCGGGCTGGAGAGAGGGTACACTTAGCAACGATATCGACAACCTACCGACATACGCTAATGCCACATCGAGCCGTGGCGATATCGGACTAAATGGTGTTATTAGAAACTACTACGGCTCAACAAATAGCTACAAATTAGGTGTAGAGATTCAACCAGCACCGGGCTTCTTCCTACGTGGTGGATATAGCTACACTGACTCTCCATACGCAGACGTTCAGTCATACTACGACCCTACAATGCTTATGAGTGACTTCGGAGCAGTAACACGCTACACTGCTGGTATCGGCTATCGCAGTGGCGCATTTAATATCGACTTTGCATATATCAATACTAAGTACAGCCTACTACCTGCTAAGTTCTTTGACTACGTGACAAACTACGCCTACGATACTGGCTACGGCCCAGATACTAACCCTGACATTATCCCTGCAGGGGTTGAGATCGCATCATTTAACAATATCAACCAAACACACAACGACCACAACTTTATCTTAACACTAAGTATGAGGTTCTAAAGATCATCACTTTAGAGGATATAAGATAGAGGCATAAGAAAAAAAATCAAAAAATATCTTCCAAAAATTTGGAGTTACATATTTTTTATCTATCTTTGTGGTCTCAAAACGGCACCGTAGCTCAACTGAATAGAGCATCTGACTACGGATCAGAAGGTTACAGGTTTGAATCCTGTCGGTGTCACCACGAAAGCTATTAAAATCGAAAGATTTTGATAGCTTTTTTTTGTAC
>CAYJFH010000113.1:0-5364 GCA_964369485.1 uncultured Rikenellaceae bacterium
TCTATTGCTTGGTATTCCGCCATCCCTAGTTTATCGTATAGCTTGGCAGTTGCCTGGGTTCTATCCTCTGCCCTTTGCCAAAACTCTCGAGTGTCATCGCCCGGGAATGGAACTATATCCTTCTGTGATAGGTGGCGATAGATTGCGTGTCGCTTCTTGATAACCTCCTCTGGAGATAGTGGTACAGCCATATCTACCATATCGAGATCCCACTCCTGCCAAGCGCCACGATATAGCCACATAACGCACTGATCTATCCACTCATCGCCCTCGGCGGTGATCTGCTCTAGTGCTCCGATAACCGCCTCGATACATACCCTATGGGTCCCGTGAGGGTCACTAAGGTCGCCTGCTGCATATATCTGACTAGGTTGAATCTCCCTTAGTAGTGCCTTTACAATATCTATATCGCTCTGATCAACCTCTCCCTTCTTGACCGAACCAGTCTCGTAGAATGGAAGGTTTAGGAAGTGAACATTTGTAGAGTCATTGAGTCCGAAGTGTCTACAAGCTGCCTTAGCCTCTGCTCTACGGATAGCACCTTTTAGCCTACGTAGCTCAGGGGGCTCAACATCGCCTTTTACCTTATGTGTGATAATCTCTCTAACGTCTTGGTAGGCATCCTCGAAACCGCACTCCCTAGCTGTGTCTATAATCTGAAGTACTACATCGTCGTGCACGGCAATATTACCCGAGGTTTGATATGCTACGTGCACATCGTGCCCTTGGTCTACAAGCCTTAGGAATGTGCCACCCATCGATATTACATCATCATCGGGGTGTGGCGAGAATATAACCACTCGCTTTGGGTATGGCCACGAGCGTGCAGGCCTAGTAGAGTCATCTACATTTGGTTTACCTCCCGGCCATCCCGAGATAGTGTGTTGAAGGTCGTTGAATACCTTAATATTTATCTTATCGTAGCTCTGGCCAACAGCGTCGATGAGTTGGCCAAGGTGGTTATCCACATAGTCCTTTAGCGTTAGCTTTAGTATCGGCTTTGATACTTGTTGACAGAGCCAAAGTACTGCTTTACGTATCGAACGGTCGCACCAATTGCAGGTACCTACCAACCACGGTGTATTGATACGTGTTAGTTGTGAGGCTGCACCTTCATCTAGTACCACCTCGGCATCCTTATGCTCTTGGAGGTATGTTGCAACTATAGAGCTGTCTATATCACCCTCAATGGTACGAGCCATTATCTCAGACTTCTCCTCGCCCCAACTAACAAGTAACACCTTTTTTGCATCTAGTATTACATTGATTCCAAGTGTTATAGCCTTTGTTGGCACATTCTCGAAGCCAAAGAATTGCTCCGATACGAACTTTCTAGAGCCATTGCCTAGCGCTACAACTCTAGTTCTAGCCGTTGAGTGTGTGCCTGCCTCATTAAGGGCAACTTGTCCTTCGAGTCCAATGCCTAGAAGGACGAAATCTAGCCCTCCTTTCGATCTTACAAGCGATTCATACTCCCTTGAGTACTCAGATACCTCCTCCTTGGGTTTGGAACCGTCGATATAGTGTACATTAGCCTCAGGAATATCAATCTGCGAGATAAAGTCACGATATAGCCTATAGTTATAGCCTTGGTGAGAGTCCGCAGGCACTGGGTAGTACTCATATAGCGTGAATATCTCACAATTCTTGAATGATAGCCCCTCTTCGTGGTGCATTCTCACTAGCTCGCCATAGACACTAGATGTTGAATTACCAGCTGCAAATGCTAGGTTACAGGTCTCAAGGTTTGCAGCTCGCTGGCGTATCAACGCAGCAACCTTACGTGCTACCCTTACCGCTCCATCATCGGAGCTCTCGGCAACGTAGGTCGGAATCTTCTCATATCTAGAGATTATATCTATCGGCTCTGCGCCCTCGACTAAACCTCCCTCACTCCTTAAACTATACTTACTCATCTCTCTTGGGGTTTTTGTGGTTATTGTATTAGAACAACTTATATACTCTTATATAGTGCTTTGGATAATAAGATCAAATGCCTCGCCCATTGTCAGACCTACCTTAGCCCACTGCTGTGGAATAATGCTCTGTGCCGACATTCCCGGGGTTCCATTAACCTCGATAAAGTATGGCGTGCCGTTCTTGATAATATAGTCAATCCTTATGACTCCTCTACAGTCTAGCTCCTTGTATGCCGCTAGTGTGGCTCTACTAACTCGCTCTGCCACCTCTTCGCTGATACGTGCTGGGGTAATCTCGTGGGTTAGCCCTTCGGTGTACTTTGCCTCGTAGTCGAAGAACTCATTAGTGGTCACTAGCTCAGTTATCGGCAGCACATACTCCTTCTTAGAGCATGCCATAACCCCCTGCGAAATCTCAGTACCCTCGATAAACTCCTCGCACATTACCTCGCTATTCTCGCTAAAGGCAAGTTTAAGTGCGCCCTCGAACTCCTCCTTGCTTCGCACCTTGCTAACTCCAAAGCTACTGCCGCTCTGTGTCGGCTTTACGAAGAATGGTAGCCCAAGGCTCTCTGCTATCGAATCAAAAGAGTAGCTCTGAGATGAACGGATGGTAATCTCCTTGGCTAGATTTATACCCTCCACGCCCCTCAGAGCTCTCTTACAGAGTTTTTTATCGAATGTAATTGCCATAATGCCCGAATTTGAGGTCGAATAGGGAATGCCCAGTAGTTCAAAGTACCCTTGGAGTGGGCCGTTTTCGCCCGGGGTGCCGTGAATCATAATCAGAGCATAATCGAACCTTCCGATGCTCGCTACGCTAAAGTCGCTACGGTTAACCTCCTCTTGGTTACAGAACCAACCCTTAGAGCTAAGCTCTACGATATATGGTTCGTACTTCTCTCTATCTAGCGACGAGAATACCTGCGCTGCGCTACGAAGTGAGACCTCTGCCTCTGAGCTATCTCCTCCCGCTACAACTGCAATCTTTAGCCTATGTAGTGACATACTTTAAATTCGTTATAGTTATACTTAGCTACAAATATAAAAAAATTAATTATCTTTAACATCAAAAATAAGGTACATTTATCCTTGAATATTACATTAAATGAAGACAAGAGTAACAGAACTACTAGAAATTAAGTATCCGATCATCTCGGGTGGTATGGTATGGTGTAGTGGGTGGAGGTTAGCCTCTGCCGTAACCCTTGGCGGTGGACTAGGCCTTATCGGTGCTGGATCGATGCACCCCGAAGTGCTCGAAGAACATATCGTGAAGTGCAAAGAGGCTGTTGGAGAACTTCCATTTGGAGTAAATATTCCGCTCTTCTATCCAGAGTTAGAGCGTGTAGTTGAGATAGTCATAAGACATAAAGTTCCAGTAGTTGTAACCTCTGGCGGCTCTCCTGCGCTATATACCGCAAGGTTCAAAGATAGCGGAGCAAAGGTAATGCACGTCGTTGCCTCTACGAAATTTGCCGCTAAGGCCGAGGCGGCAGGGGTAGACGCAATTATTTGCGAGGGCTTCGAGGCTGGTGGACATAATGGCAGGGATGAGACCACAACTATGGTGCTAACCCCACTTGTTGTCGCCTCTACTTCGCTTCCTGTAATTGCAGCAGGCGGTATTGCCACTGGCGAGCAGATGGCAGCAGCCATAGCCCTTGGTGCTGAAGGGGTGCAGGTAGGTTCACGCTTTGCGCTATGTAAAGAGAGCTCAGCACACCAACTATTCAAAGATAGGTGTTATAACCTAGCCGAGGGCGAGACAATGCTAACTCTAAAGGAGCTATCACCCGTTAGGCTAGTTAGAAATGAGTTCTATAATCGTGTACAAGAGCTATATGCTAAGGGTACGACTAAGGATGAGCTCGCTGAGCTACTAGGTAGGGGGCGTGCAAAGATGGCGATATTCGAGGGCGACCTAGAGGGTGGCGAAGTGGAGATTGGCCAAGTTGCATCGCTGATTGCAGAGGAGCAGAGTGCCGAGGAGATTATTGTGGATATGGTTGAAAATTACAGAAGATGTCTAGCACGTTTAGCGAATTTGGCTTAATTGAGTCTATAAAGGCGAAGTTTTCGGCACTTACCCCTAGTGGGGTTGAGGGCATTGGTGATGACTGTGCCATTATACCTATTGGTGGCGACCGTGCTATGGTTATCACCTCAGATATGTTGGGCGAGGGAGTTCACTTCCTTAGGGATATTGACCCCTATAGATTAGGGGTGAGGGCTGTGCAGGTAAATATTAGTGATGTGGCCTCAATGGGGGCACGTCCAACGGCACTACTGCTGAGTATTGCACTACCTGAGTGGGTGGATAGCCATTGGCTCGAACGCTTCTTTGAGGGAATTCATAGCTGTGGAGTAGCACTTATCGGAGGCGATACTACACGCTCTAAGGGTGGACTTACACTCTCGGTTACAGCTCTTGGCGAAGCCCCTACGGGGAGTATCAAGCGACGCTCTGGGGCAAAGGTAGGCGATACGATACTAGTTAGCGGTAGGCTTGGAGCATCGGCCGCCTCACTATATCAGAGTGAGGTGCGTGCACAGATCGAGGAGGGCGTATGGCTAGGAGGTAGAGAAGAGGTGAGTGCAATGATGGATATATCCGATGGCCTCGCAGGCGATTTACTCCATATACTATCGAGTAGCGGAGTAGGGGCAACTGTGGAGCTTAGCTCAATACCAATTGCTGATGGTGCAACCCTTCAAGATGCACTATCGGGGGGTGAAGACTTTATGTTACTGCTCTGTGCTAGTGAGCCCGAGGAGCTTAGAAGAGCATACCAAGAGAGATTCGGTTGTGAACTCTTTGAGGTAGGTCAGATAACAGAGGGTAGTGAATTGACGTTTACAGAGAGTGGAGCCACAGTAGAGTATAGCGGTGGCGGATTTAAACATTTTTAGAGTTTTTTTATTTTAGAATAGTATATAGATATGAATAGTATTGAGATTAGCGGAGTTGAAGAACTCGCACTTGCAGCCGAGTGGCTAGAGGGTATTATTGCCCAGAGTGGACTTAGTGTAGTTGCACTATATGGTCAGATGGGCGCAGGTAAGACTACCCTTGTGGGCGAGATTTGTCGCCGCAGTGGTGTGGTCGAGGGTATATCAAGCCCTACATTCTCGATTGTAAATAGGTATCAAAATGATGAGGGTAAGGAGATCTTCCACTTCGACTGCTACCGCTTCGAGGACGAGAGAGAGGCACTAGATATCGGAATATTTGAATACTTTGATAGCGGCTCGCTATGCTTTGTGGAGTGGCCAGAGCGTATCGAAGGCATACTGTCGCAGTGCGATGTGCTGCCAATTACCATCGAGGCAATATCGCCTACCGCCCGCCGCTTTAGCGTAAAGGAGTAGGTGCGTCCCCGCACACGGGTTCATTTCCTCGCTCCGATTGCGTGGCACTCCTAGTCGAAAGCCCCTTGCACAA
>CAYJFH010000114.1:0-5219 GCA_964369485.1 uncultured Rikenellaceae bacterium
AGCTTGACTACTCTGTACTACTCTAACTTGACTTTGCAAAATATCTCCAATCTTTCTTGTTTTAACTGCAAAAACGGCTCAATTTCAGAGTGTTAAATCTACTTGAGTAGCTTGCCTTCAATTTTGTCTTAAATTTTGCCTTAAAGTACTAATAAATTCCCCTAAAAATAGAGGGCTGAGGATAGTGGTAATAGGGTGGATGTGAAAAAAATATATAAAAAAAGTGAAATAAAAAGTTGCTGATTTACAGAAAATTAGTATCTTTGCAACTCTTTGCTATGGAGTATGGCGAGCTATCGCTATATCCAAAGCTCTGAGTATTAAATATTTACATAAATTAAAGAAGTCAAAAAAATGACAGATCCAATCGCAGATTTCCTGACAAGAATCAGGAACGCGGCGAAAGCCAGCCACAAAGTGGTTGAAGCTCCCGCATCAAAAATCAAGAAGGAGATTGCACGTGTTCTACACGAGCAAGGTTACATCCTAGCTTGGAAGGTGGACAAAGATGAGAAGGGTTTTGAAACTATCAAAGTCGCTCTTAAGTACCACCCAACACTTAAAGTTTCAGCAATCAAGACTATCACTCGTGTTTCACGTCCGGGTCTTCGTCGTTACTCAAACGCAACTAACATGCCAAGAGTACTTAACGGCCTAGGTGTAGCTATCGTCTCTACCTCTCAAGGTATCATGACAGATAAAGCAGCTCGTGCAGCGAACGTAGGTGGTGAGATCCTTTGCTACGTAAGCTAGTCTATCTCTTAAGAAATATTTAAGAATATAGACAACTCAAGAAATTAAACTATATACAAAACAACAAAAATACTTAAAAAATGTCAAGAATTGGAAAAGCACCTGTGGCACTACCAAAGGGCGTAACCGTTGAGGTTTCAGCAGACAATCTGGTAAGTGTGAAAGGGCCTCTGGGACAACTATCTCAGCAGGTAGATCCGGACATCACAGTGAGCGTTGAAGAAGGCGTTGTAACTGTGAGCCGTCCAACTAACCAACCTCGTCACCGCTCTATGCACGGTCTATACCGCTCACTAATCAACAATATGGTTGTAGGTGTGTCAGAGGGTTACGAAATCAAACAAGAGTTTGTAGGTGTTGGTTACAAATGTGAGGTTAAGGGTCAAATCATCGAAATGAGCCTTGGTTACTCTCACGATATTCACGTAATGATCCCAGTAGAGGTTAAGGCAGAGGCTGTTACTGAAAAGAAGAACAACCCTATCCTAACTCTTAAGAGCATCGACAAACAACTTGTAGGTCAAGTTGCAGCGAAGATTCGTTCACTACGTAAACCAGAACCATATAAAGGTAAGGGTATCAAATTTGTTGGCGAGCAACTTCGTCGTAAAGCAGGTAAATCAGCTAACTCTAAATAACGCATCATAAGATAATGGCACTAACAAAAATAGCAAGACGTGCACGTATTAAGATGCGTGTTCGCAAGGTAGTAAAAGGTACTGCCGAGAAACCAAGACTAACAGTTTTCCGTAGTAACAAACATATCTACGCTCAGATCGTTGACGACCTAAAGGGTGCAACTCTATGTTTTGCTTCTACTTCTGAGAAAGAAGTTGCAGCTACTATCACAGCAGAGATGGACAAGAAGGCTCAAAGCGCACTAGTAGGTAAAAAAGTTGCTGAGCGTGCTCTAGCAGCTGGAATCACCGAGGTTGCATTCGATAGAAATGGTTACCTATACCACGGTAGAGTTCAGACTCTAGCTGATGCAGCTCGTGAAGGCGGACTTAAATTCTAATCATAATTAAATAGAATTAAAAAGAGAAAATGGAAAACTCAAAGAAAGTTCGCACAAGCGACATCGAACTAAAAGATAGACTAGTGAGCATCCAACGTGTAACTAAGGTTACTAAGGGTGGTCGTACCTTCTCGTTCTCAGCAATTGTTGTTGTTGGTAACGAAAATGGTGTAGTAGGCTACGGCCTAGGTAAAGCATCAGAGGTTACCTCAGCAATTGCAAAGGGTATCGAGGATGCAAAGAAGAACCTTGTTAAGATTCCTGTTCTTAATGGTACTATTCCTCACCCACAAGAGGCACGCTTCGGCGGCTCTGAGGTGATGATGCGTCCAGCAGCTCAGGGTACTGGAGTTATCGCCGGTGGTGCGATGCGTGCAGTATTCGAGAGTGTTGGTATCCACAACGTACTTGCAAAGAGCAAGGGTTCATCTAACCCTCACAACCTTGTTAAGGCTACATTTGCTGCACTTGCAGAGCTACGTGATCCAATCACTATCGCTCAAACTCGTGGCGTGAAGCTTAGCAAAGTATTCAACGGCTAATTTTAAAGCCTATTTTATTTAAACTATTTAAGAATAATTTCCAAACAAAATGGCTATTATAAAGATAACTCAGATGCGCAGCCGTATCGGTGCTACTCAAGTTCAAAAAGCGAACCTTGATGCACTAGGCCTTAAGCGCAACTACAAGACCGTTGAACACAACGTGTGCCCAGAGATCATGGGTATGGTCGAAAAAGTTAAACACCTAGTAAAAGTTGAGGAGGTAAAATAATTATGAATTTATCAACACTTAAATCGGCTGCAGGTTCTACTCACAGTGAAAAGAGAATCGGTCGTGGGCAAGGCTCAGGACGTGGCGGCACATCTACTCGTGGTCATAAAGGTGCTCAATCTCGCTCAGGTTACTCGCGCAAGCGTGGTTTCCAGGGGGGTCAGATGCCACTTCAACGCCGTCTTCCTAAATTTGGTTTTACAAATATCAACAAGATCTTCTACAAAGCGATCAACCTTTCAGCTCTTGAAACTATCGCTCAGAAGAATGGCGCTCAGAAGATCGGTCTAGAGGAACTACACGCTGCAGGTCTTATCTCTCGCAACGAGAGAGTAAAGGTTCTTGGTGATGGCGCACTTACTTCTAAAATCGAAGTAGTAGCTCACAAGTTCTCTAAATCAGCTGTTGCAGCAATCGAAGCAGCAGGTGGTACCGTAACTGCACTTTAATCACTCTTGACTAATTAACCAATTCGTATGAAAAAGTTTATCGAAACCATACGTAATATCTTTCGTATAGAAGATTTGCGCAAGCGAATCCTCTATACGCTTGGTATTCTACTAATCTACCGTCTAGGCAGCTATGTTGTCCTTCCGGGTATTAACCCTGAGGCGCTTGTTGATTCAACTCTTCAAGATCAAACTGCTAGCGGAATTCTAGGGCTGCTTGACATATTCTCTGGTGGTGCGTTCTCTAACGCCTCGATCTTCGCACTAGGTATTATGCCATACATCTCTGCATCTATCGTAATCCAGCTCCTTGGTATTGCACTGCCTTACTTCCGTAAGCTGCAAATGGAGGGCGAGAGCGGAAGAAGAAAGATGAACCAGTGGACAAGATACTTGACCATCGGTATCCTTCTAATCCAAGCTCCTGCTTACCTTGTGAACCTTCACGCTACTGTACCAGCTTCGGCTTTTGTGCTTAGCGATTCACCAATGCTATTTACTCTAACAGCAACTACAATCCTTATTGCGGGTACTATGTTCTGTATGTGGCTAGGTGAGAAGATCACTGATAAAGGTATCGGTAACGGTATTTCGCTTATCATTATGGTGGGTATCATCGCAACCCTTCCACACGCGTTCCTAGCAGAAGTTAATGCTAGATTCACATCAGCTGGTGGTGGTTTCGCAATGCTACTTATCGAACTTGCAATCCTATTCTTTGTATTCGCAGCAACTATCGCACTAGTACAGGCGGTTCGTAAGATCCCAGTACAGTACGCTAAGAGAATCGTAGGTAATCGTCAATATGGTGGTGTACGCCAATACATCCCTCTGAAGATTAATGCGGCTGGTGTAATGCCAATCATCTTTGCGCAAGCACTTATGATGGTACCTGCACTATTTGGTTCGTTTGATGCAACACAAGGAATCGCTGCTACATTCGCTAACATCTATGGATTCTGGTATAACTTCGTCTTCTTTATTCTAGTAGTACTATTTACCTACTTCTATACTGCAATTACGATCAATACCAACCAAATGTCAGACGATATGAAGCGCAACGGTGGCTTTATCCCAGGTATCAAACCTGGTAAGCATACTGCCACTTACCTAGACCAAGTGATGACTCGTATCACCCTTCCGGGATCTATCTTCCTAGGGTTCATTGCTATTCTTCCAGTATTCGCTAACCAATTCCTTGGCGTTGATGGACAGTTCGCAATGTTCTATGGTGGTACTTCACTTCTAATCTTGGTTGGAGTTGTACTAGATACTCTTCAGCAAATCGAGAGCCAGCTTCTGCTGCGCCACTACGATGGTATGATGAAGGGCGGTAAACTCAAAGGCCGTAACGCTTAATAAAACAGTATATGATAGAGGATGGTGAACCACTAAAGATGTGGTCGCCATCCAATATCAATTTAAAAGAGTTACGAAAAAAATGATAGAACTAAAGAGTAGAGAAGAGATTGAGCTAATGAGAGAGGCTAACCTAATCGTTAGCAGAACTCACGCCGAGGTTGCCAAGCATATCCGTGAGGGTGTGACGACAGCAGAACTCGACAAAATTGCCGAGGAGTTTATCCGAGACAATGGCGCAATCCCGGGCTTTAAGGGTTACGGAGGATTTCCCGGAACACTATGCGTATCAATCAATGACGTAGTGGTACACGGAATCCCAAGTACAAAGACAGTTCTTCGAAGTGGTGATATTGTATCGGTAGACTGCGGTGCAATTAAAAATGGTTTCAATGGCGACTCCGCTTACACATTTGCAGTAGGCGAAATAGCACCTGAGCTCTCAGAACTGCTAAGAGTGACCAAAGAGGCTCTTTTTAAAGGTATCGAAGCCGCTGTAGTTGGAAACAGAATTGGCGATGTTTCCGCTGCGGTACAAAACCACGCCGAAAAGGCAGGATTCTCTGTGGTTAGAGAGATGGTAGGACACGGCATTGGTCGTCACCTGCACGAAGAGCCACAAGTTCCGAACTTCGGTAGAAAGGGAACTGGACCAAAAGTTGTTGAGGGAATGGTATTCTGTATCGAGCCTATGATTAACGTAGGGACGAAGATGATTAAGTTCGACAACGACGGATGGACCTGCAGAACCAGAGACGCTAAGTATTCAGCGCACTATGAGCACTGTGTAGCGATCGTCGATGGAAAGCCAGATGTACTCTCATCATTTAGTTTTATTGAAGAGGTTTTAAGCGGCAGGAACTAAG
>CAYJFH010000115.1:0-5090 GCA_964369485.1 uncultured Rikenellaceae bacterium
GAGCGTCACGACGATCATCTCTGCCTCTACCACCACCAAAACCACCTCTGCGGTCATCTCTGCGGTCGCCACCACCAAAACCACCTCTGCGGTCGTCACGGCGATCTCCACCACCAAAACCACCTCTGCGGTCATCGCGGCGATCTCCACCACCAAAACCACCTCTGCGGTCGTCTCTGCGGTCGCCACCACCAAAACCACCTCGCGATGGTCTATCTCCCTCTTCGCGAGCTTGGCGTACTACATAGCTACCCCTCTGAGGCGCCTCTCTTGGTTCTCTGTCACGATCGTCAAATTGCTGACGGAACTTTCTGTCCCCACGATCTTCGCGCTCCTCACGACGCTGTTCACGTCTGTCATCGCGGCGATCATTACGACTCTCGGCATCAGATGCACGCTTGAAAAAACTCGGCTTGTTGTCCATTTTTTATATCTTTTAATTTGGTTTTCTATTCAATTAACTTCTCCCACTCTGCCATCTTCTCGTCAAGCTCGGTCTTTGCTTTTTGCCACTCATCTAGCACCTCTGTGCTATATGTCGATGGATCGGCTAGCTTTGCCTCTAACTCCGCCACTACGCCTTCGAGCTCCTCTACCCTCTTCTCTGCCTCTGCTATTTTATAGGTATTGCGTGGCTTTTTGGGTGCACTTTGGTTCACAGGAGCAGTAGCCTCCTTCACCTTTACTGGCACCTCTTTAGGTTGTGCCTTCTGCTTATCCTCAACGCTCTTTCTCTCGATCTCTCGTAGATTCTCGACCTTTCTCTCAGTAATAAAGTCATATATACCGCCTAGGTATTGCTTCACCTTACCCTCACGGAACTCATAGACTGTATCTACTAGGCCATCGAGGAACTCTCTATCGTGGCTAATAACCACTACTGTTCCATCATACTTCTGGAGTGCAAGTTTAAGTATCTCCTTGCTGAGCATATCCATATGGTTGGTAGGTTCATCGAGCACAAGTAGGTTATATGGTTCGAGCATAAGTCTTGCCATCGCTAGTCGTGAGCGTTCGCCACCGCTTAGCACCTTCACCTTCTTATCTATATCCTCTCCTTTAAATAGGAACGCTCCAAGTATGTCTCTTAGTCTAGTTCGTATATCACCAACTGCAACTCTATCTAGGGTATCAAATACTGTAAACTCGCCATCCATTAGGTCATCTTGGTTCTGAGCAAAGTAACCTACATTAACATTATAGCCAGTCTTAATAGTACCTAGTGATGCCGTAAACTCACCGAGCATAGCGCGCACAAATGTAGTCTTACCCTCACCATTACGCCCAACAAGCGCCACCTTCTGCCCCCTTTCGACAACTACCTCTGCATCACTAAATATCACTCGTGAGCCATCGTAGCTATGTCCTGCCTCCTTAGCCTCAACTACGACTTGACCAGAACGTGGAGCTGCAGGGAAGCGTATATTCATCTTTGCAACGTCCTGCTCCTCGATCTCTAGCCTCTCTAGCTTTTCGAGTTGCTTTACCCTTGACTGTACTTGGTTTGACTTCGATGGTTTATAGCGGAACTTCTCGATAAAGTCTTCGGTCTTCTCGATTAGCTTCTGTTGGTTCTCGTATGCTGCCTGCTGCTGTACTCTACGCTCCGCACGAAGGGTTAGGTAGTGTGAGTATGATGCCTTATAGTCTATAACCTTCCCTAGGGTTACCTCAATGGTTCTATTTGTTACATTATCCAAGAATGCCTTATCGTGAGAGATAAGTAGCACTGCACCCGAGAAGTTAACGAGGTACTCCTCCAACCACTGAATACTCTCTATATCGAGGTGGTTTGTAGGCTCATCGAGTAGTAGTACATTCGGGGAGCTAAGCAGCAGCTTTGCCAGCTCTATACGCATTCTCCACCCTCCCGAGAAGCTAGAGGTAGCTCTATCGAACTCCTCACGCTTAAATCCTAGACCTATAAGAGCACGCTCGATTAGTCCATCTCGCTCATCACCTCCGTGGGTATGGTAGTACTCCGTTGCTTCGTGTAGCTTTACTAGTAACTTCTCATACTCTGGGCTATCGTAGTCCTCACGTGTGGCGATCTCTCTATTAAGCTCTTCGATCTTCCTCTCGATCTCCACAAAGTCCGAGAATGCCTTGTGACACTCCTTTACAAGGGATGTATCATCGGCAACTTTCATCACCTGCGGTAGATAACCAATGCGACAGTCCGAAGTCTTACTAACTCCGCCACTAGTGGGAATATACTCTCCACAGATAATCTTTAGCATCGTGGATTTACCCGCACCATTCTTACCCACAAGTCCTACTCTATCACGGGGGTTGACTAGGAATGAGACCCCCGAAAAGAGGTCCCACCCACCAAAGGATACAGTTACATTATCAACTGAAAGCATAAATTATAGTCCTAATATTGTGTCAATTGCAGCGTGTGGATCCTCGGCAGTAAATACTGCATTACCTGCCACTAGACAGTGCGCCCCTGCCTCATATAGAGACTCTGCGTTTTGGGTATTAACCCCACCATCAACCTCGATTAGGGTACTTAGTCCACGGCTGTCGATCATCTCACGCAGTCGCTTAATCTTATCTACGCTACTTGAAATAAAGCTCTGCGCCGCAAAGCCCGGGTTCACCGACATAATAAGCACAACGTCGATATCCTCTAGCACCTCCTCAATTGCACTAAGTGGAGTAGATGGACATAGCGATACCCCAGCTAGTTTACCTAGATTCTTAATCTGGTGGATAGTTCTATGTAGGTGCGTGACAGCCTCGGCGTGAACGGTAATAATATCTGCGCCAAGGGCTGCAAACTCCTCAATATAGCGACTTGGATTCTCTATCATAAGGTGAACATCCAGCACCTTACTTGTTGTAGCCCTAACGGCCTTTACAATCGGAAGTCCAAATGAGATATTCGGCACAAAGTTACCATCCATAATATCGAGGTGGAACCACTGAGCATTCGACTCATCAAGCATCTTACAATCTTTGGCTAGCTCCAGAAAATTTGCGCTTAGCAGCGAAGGGGATATTAGTTTTTTCATCTTTATTTTACTAAATTTGCCGCAAAGATACACATTTTTTAGGGAGTTTTTAGCAATTACCGTAAAAGATAGCCAAGTCTTAGAATCTACTTTTTCAACAATGGAGCAGCAGCAACTACTAAAAACACTCAAAAGGGTGTGGGGGTATGATACCTTTAGGCCACTTCAGGGGGAGATTATCTCTACTGTGATGGGTGGGGGCGACTGTGTGGGGCTACTTCCTACGGGAGGGGGTAAGAGTATCACATTTCAGCTCCCTGCGCTATGTAGCGAGGGGCTCGTTATCGTTATTACACCGCTTGTAGCGCTGATGCGTGATCAGGTCGAGAGGCTCAGAAAGAGGCATATTAATGCCGTTATGATTAACTCCTCGATGAGTGCTCGCCAGATAGATATTACCCTTGACAACTGCATCTATGGGGATGTTAAGCTACTATATATCGCCCCTGAGCGTATCGACACGCTGATATTTAGGACTCGATTAAAGCGAATGAATGTCTCGATGGTGGCTATCGATGAGGCTCACTGTATCTCGCAGTGGGGGCACGACTTTAGGCCGAGCTACCTACGCATAGGATCGCTAAGAGAGGCACTACCATCTGTACCATTCCTTGCCCTTACGGCAACTGCCACTGAGGTAGTCCTACGAGATATAATCCACTTCCTAAAGCTAAAGGACTATAAGCTCTATAGGGATACATTCGCTCGACCAAATATCCGCTTTGTGGTGAGAGAGACCACAAATAAGTATGAACAGCTACTGCGAATTGTGGAGTCGATTGATGGCACTGGTATAGTCTACTGCCGTACTCGTAAATCTACCGAGGCTACCGCCGATTTCCTAAGGAGTCAAGGCATTAGTGCCGACTTCTACCACGCAGGCATGGCCTCACAGCTTAGAACCTCCAAGCAGAGGGAGTGGAGCGATGGCAAGATAAGGGTAATAGTTGCCACAAATGCCTTTGGGATGGGTATAGATAAGTCCGATGTGAGGTTTGTGGTACACTACCAGATGCCCGAGAGCATCGAGGCGTACTACCAAGAGGCTGGGCGTGCAGGGCGTGATGGAGAGATGGCTTGGGCGGTGCTGCTATTTGAGAGTGCTGATTCACAGAAACTGTCCCAAAAAATTGAACTTGACTACCCTCCACTAGAGGATATAAAGGCGATATACGAGAAGCTATTTAACTACTACTCCATAGCCATTGGCGATGGTAAAGATACGGTAAAGGACTTCTCGCTAATGGAGTTTGCCGCATATGCAAAGTACTACTCACTAACTATCCACGCCGCACTAAAGATACTAGAGCTTGGAGGCTATATAGCCCTTACCGATGAACTAGACAACCCTACACGTATAAAGTTCCGCATAGAGCGAGACGACCTCTATAGACTTCGTGTTGACACCCCTAAGATAGATAACTTCCTCAGAGCTATGCTTAGGAGCTACACTGGTCTATTCTCGGACTTTACAGCCATTGATGAGGCGTACCTAGCGAAGGTAACAGGTATGGCCGAACACGATGTAGTAAAGCTACTGCTAGAGCTCTCACGCCAAAAGGTTATCAGCTATATTCCACGTAGGCGCACCCCACTTATCGCCTTTACAGAGGAGCGACTACCTATCTCCGATCTATATATTGCCCCTGAGACCTATAGCTCTAGGCGTGCACTCTCTGAGCTCCGTTCGCTCTCTATGGTGGAGTACGTGGAGCAGAAAGAGATCTGTAGACCCCGTATCTTGCGTGAGTACTTTGACGAGGAGACCCAAGAGCGTTGCGGCACCTGTGACGTATGTATCTCAAATAGAGAGGGGCAGCAGCAACGTGAAGAGCAGAGCCTCGAAGAGATAAAGGAGCGTATCATAGAGCTACTAAGCGGCAAGAGGAGTTACACCCTCCATACCCTTATCGGCTCGCTCCGTTGCCATAGCGAACTAGCCCTAAGGGCAATCCGCTCACACCTTGCCAATAACCGAATCAGACAGATGCCCGACGGCACTATACAGCTAAGGTAGGCTACCGCACATACTGCCATTTGGTAAAATATGCCCAGACCCTTTGGTACGAG
>CAYJFH010000116.1:0-5067 GCA_964369485.1 uncultured Rikenellaceae bacterium
GGGGGAGTCGTCGTGCCTCTTGCAAGTTTCTCTAGCTTGATTCCTCTGTATTAATCTAGCTTATTGCTCTAACGTTATACTCCTGCAAAATGCAAAGAAGTTGTGCAAAGAGATAACCGAGGAAGGCTTCGCTGAAAAGCGCACTACAAAACCCTAAAATCCACCAACAAAGTCGAGCTCAGAGTACTCCAACAGATGGCTTGGGAGTATAATATCACTCTTGGCGAATCCGAGGTTTAATCTCGTGCGCCTCAACTCACTAATATCTATATCAATAACCTTAAATGCCTCCCAAATAAACTCAGTACAGTACAGCTTATCTTGATTCTCTGTATCGTAGTAGTTATCAAACTCAATCCCACTATAGACTAAGTCCAAAGCCCGTGAGCAGACGCTATCTAGCGCCACGCTATCGACTCTATATCGATAGACAGCGCCAGCCTCGGCAATATTACTATCAAAGAACTCTGAGATAGTCTCAATCTTGATGGTTTCGGGAATTTCGCCCGTGGGCACTGCGTGGGCAACTATCACCTTGCCATCTATCTCGACAGCCAGCCCTACGTGTGAGAAGCTACCACTACTATCAGCCCTAAGCACAATATTGCTCGAGAGGGATCTCCCCCTACGAAATAGCAAGTCGCCCCGCCGAACTTTCGACGAGTCACCCCACTCTTTCACCCCACTGACACCCTTTGGAGTCTCTACTCCACAGCCATAGGCAAGCAGTAGCAGAAGTATATATATAGCTACTCTCATACCCTTTCAGTTAGTAATAAGATAGGGAGACACACTTAGAGTTAAGTGAACGTCTCCCTATCATTGTAGATTATTTATTCTATTACTTATTAGCCAGCGGATTATTAACTAACCACTTGCCATCGACCTTAGTGAGCTCTACTAGATCCTTAGCAGGCTCTTCCTTAGAGTAGGTAATCTCTAACTCGACCTTAGCACTATTACCATCTTCGGAGATTGTCTCCTTAATCACCTTAATATCCTTTAGTTCTCCGAGCTTTTCATCTCTAGTCTTTGCAAGCTCATCTCCCTTCTCTTCGTACATAGATAGGATATTCTGCTTCTGTTCCTCAGTACCTGTAAGCAGTTCAACATAGGCATTCATCTCACCACGGTACATATACTCGATGGATTTAATAGCAACATCAGATGGTTTAGTCTCGCCACAAGATAGTAGCATTGCAGTTGCTAGTGTTGCAACTAGTAGTTTAAGTGTTTTCATAGTACTATTTTTATTTAGTTAGGTTCTATTGCAGTTGACTCATTAGATAAAAATCAGAGTGTAGATAATAGACTCCACATACTCACTGACCCTTACACACATCACCGATTACACAAAGATAGAAAAAGATATTATTTAGAACAACTATTTTCTCTTGATATATGTGTAAAGTTACAAAAGGTAACAATTTCACTATAAATAAGCTATCTATTACATTTTTTTACTATTTTTGCATCTTTGCAAACTAGATAATAACTTCAAACGAGGTACTATAAAGGAATAAAAGATGGTTAAAGTTTTACCAATCCATACTAAGCGAGATATGAAGCGATTTGTACGCTTCAAGAATGAACTATATAAGGGGCATAAGTATGCTATCCCTACCTTGGAGTCAGATGAACTATCTACTCTAAATGAGAAGAAGAATCCAGCGATGGAGTTCTGCGAGAGGCAGTGCTTTCTAGCCTATAATGAGCAGGGCGATATCGTCGGCAGGATATGTGCTATTGTAAACCATAGAGCTAATGAAGCGTGGAACAAGAGCGGCGGTCGCTTTGGCTTCTTTGACTTTATCGAGGATATCGAAGTAGCAAGAGCACTACTCGATGCAGCTACAGAGTGGCTAAAGGCTAAGGGGCTAAATGAGATTGAAGGGCCACTAGGCTTTACAGATATGGACGAAGAGGGTATGCTAATCGAGGGCTACGAAGAGCTCGGCACGATGGCGACTCTATATAACTTCCCATACTACCCTGAGTTTATGGATAAGTTAGGCTACTCTAAGGCAGCCGACTGGGTGGAGTTCCTACTAGGCATTCCAAATCCTATACCGGAGCGTATCGTTAAATTCGCCGATATCGTTGAGCGCAAGAACAACCTCAAGGTCATAAGGCCGAAGAATACCAAAGAGCTTGTAGCGCAGGGATGGGCCGATAAGATATTTAAACTTATCAATAAGGAGTATGCCAAGCTATATGGCTTTACGGAGATGACTGAGCGTCAGATTAACCACTACGTAAAGATGTATATATCACTAGCTAGGGTCGAGCTAATTGCACTTGTTGCAGATCAGGAGGATAACCTCGTGGGCTTCGGTATCGCACTTCCATCACTGAGCAAAGCACTTCAAAAATCTAAGGGTAGACTATTCCCACTTGGATGGTTCCATATGCTAAGAGCACTTAAGAGTAAGCACGCCGAAATTATCGACCTTATGCTAATTGCTGTTGCTGGCAAATATCAGAATAAGGGACTAACGGCAATTATTATGCACGAGATTATCACGGGTATGAATAAGTTTGGCGCAACGCTTGCCGAATCTAACCCAGAGCTAGAGGTAAACCACGCAATGCAGAATCAGTGGGACATCTTCGAGAATAGAATCCACAAGCGCCGTAGGGCATATCGCAAGGACATCTAGAGATTATAAAATAATAGAGGCGGAGCACTTTCTACTAACTAGTGTGCTCCGCCTCTGTATTTATATAATCTCCTAGGTTACATCAACCTCTTACACCTCTCCAGAATTGCCATTCGTAGTGTATTTAGCTCCTTTATCTGCTCGACAATCTGCCCATCGAACTCTTCGTTGCTACTTGATAGCTCTGCTTGCAGTTCTTTAACACGCACCTCTATCACCTTACTCTTATAGAGCAGAATCGCCTTGGGAACTGACTTCCATAGCAGCTCCCTCTCGCTCTGTGGGCGCATCTCAAACCTTGTCCAAATTTGGCTAGCGGTATGCACCTCATCGTGTGAGAGTATATCCGCTACTTTCGATGACATCTCTATATCTCCCGAGTCTAGGAGTATGGTGCTTGATAGTTCACGCCCCTCCTCCACAGCCGAGCGGTATGCACTAAATATCGTAGCATAGATCGGATTAGAGAGCACAACGCCATCATTTACAAGTTCACTAATAATAGTTTCGACTACTGGCATCTGCACAATATTATCCTCTGAGAGTTCATACTCAAAGCTCTCTCCGCCATACTTTAGTAGGTATCCAATGAGTTCACGCTCTAAAGCCTCCATTGCGGTTGATTTCGCGGCTTGAGGCGCTACACTCTGAGCCTCTTGAGGGGGTGTTTGCTCCGTAGATGGCTCTATATGTCGCCTCATAGATAGCGAGTGTGGATTTGGTGCAGAGATAATCTTCTGAACAACCTCACGGCTTAGCACATCGTAGCTAATATCCATAGCCCTTGCACACTCCTTGATATATACCTCACGTGTGATATTATCGGGTATTACTGCTATTGATGCTACAATCTCGCCGATTAGTGCCGCTCTCTGTGCAGGGTCACCCTTAGCATCGTCTAGCAGTATGCGTGTCTTAAACTGTAGGAAATCCTCCTCGTGGCCATCAATATAGGTAGTTAGCTCCGATGCCGAACGGCTCTTTGCAAAGCTATCTGGGTCTTCGCCCTCGGGGAGTGGCACAACCCTTACCGTTAGGCCATCCTTTAGGAGCATATCTATACCCCTGAGCGATGCCTTGATACCTGCTGAGTCACCATCGTAGATAACCGTTACATTCTTGGTAAATCGCTTAATTAGCTTTACCTGCATCTCAGTCAGTGACGTTCCGCTCGATGCCACAACGTTCTCAACACCACTCTGGTGCATCTGCATAACATCGGTATAGCCCTCAACTAGGATACACTTATCCTTATTTACTATTGACTTCTTTGCCTGAAAGATACCATATAGCGTTTGGCTCTTATCGTATATCTCACTCTGTGGCGAGTTAAGGTACTTAGCGGTCTTCTTATCGCTGGACATTGTACGCCCACCAAAGCCAATAACTCGACCCGTGAGCGAGTGTATCGGAAACATTACCCTGCCACAGAAGCGGTCGTAGTACCTACTCCCACTCTCACGAAGGATAGTAAGGCCAGTAGCCTCTAGGAACTTCTCTTGGTAGCCTTCGGCGAGTGCCGCACGGCTCATAGCATCACGCCCTTCGCCCTCAGGGCAGTAGCCCAACGAAAAGGTCTTAATGGTACTCAGAGTAAATCCACGCTCAACAAAGTAACTTAGCCCAATACTACGCCCCTGTGGGGTGCTGTGTAGCTGCGAGGCAAAGTAGCTATCTGCCCAAGAGTTAAGCACCAACATACTCTCTTTGTCGTTGTTGCGTTCAATCTGTGCATCGGTCAACTTAACCTCCTCGACCTCGATGCCATACTTACGAGCGAGCCACTTTAGAGCCTCGGGGTAGGTGAGCTTCTCGTGCTCCATAACGAAGCTAACGACGCCTCCACCCTTACCACACCCAAAGCACTTATATAGCCCACGAGCAGGGTTTACTGAGAATGAAGGTGTCTTCTCATTGTGGAATGGACAGCAAGCCGTGTAGTTAGAGCCTCGCTTCTTAAGCGATATAAAGTCGCCAACGACCTCAACAATATCTGCTGCGGCAACTATCCTATCGACTGTGGCTCTATCTATCATATAACTCCTTTTACTCTGAATTTGAACTTACAAAAGTACACAATTTTTTCCAAAGAATCGCAGAGAAAGTCAGCAATAGTGGACTTAAGTGTTATCCGATGTGGGTGGTGCGCACCATCCACAGGGTTTTTATTGTGCAGGGATCAAGAGAGAGAAATTTTGTAGACGTCCGACGACTCCCCCGGAGGTGGATTTCGAAGAGCTCTAACTTTTGTAATGATGTGTTTGCTCCGCAAAATAGTTGGGTTTCGCCGCAACTTTTTTTGTTTTTTGATTGGACTGGTTCACCCTTCGGGTTCACTTACTTTTTTTCTTCTTTTCCGCGTCCCGCGGGCGGGGGGAAAACTTCGTTTTCCATGGTTTAGTTTAAA
>CAYJFH010000117.1:0-4974 GCA_964369485.1 uncultured Rikenellaceae bacterium
ATCGAGGCACTCTCTCGAAGTAGAATCGAGGAGATCGCACCGCTATTTTCAAAGTGGAACGGATAACGGTAAAAATACAGAGATGGAGAGTCGAAAATTATCGGCTCTCCTTTTTTTAATCCTATATCTTTGAATTGCGCTATCTTTTTCGTAATATTGTTAAATAATCAGCTCTGAAAAGATATGGAAAAAATTGCAATATACCCGAGCCCTGTGGGCAATATACTTATCGGCTACCGAGACCATAGAGTTACACAGATTAAACGTGTAAAGGATGGGCGCTCAGCAGGTGGTGATCGTTCGGACTTTAGCGATGGGATAATGGCGCAACTCGATGAGTACTTTGAAGGCGAGAGACAGAGCTTTGATATGGAGTTTGAGCTCCACGGCACAGAGTTCCAAAAGCGTGTGTGGTGGGCGCTCTACGACATCCCATTTGGCGAGACTCGTAGCTATAAGCAGATAGCCGAGGCAATAGATAACCCAAAGGCGTGTAGAGCCGTTGGAATGGCAAATAACCGCAACCCTATCTCTATTGTAATACCCTGCCACCGAGTTATTGGTGCTGATGGCAAGATGGTAGGATATGGTGGAGGGCTAGATATGAAGGAGTTTCTATTAAGGCTTGAGGGTTGTAAGTAGTAGCATCCACAACAGTAGAAGAGGTTTTAGATTATCGTCTAAAACCTCTTCTACTGTAATTACTCACTCCTTAGAATTTCAACTCTTTAACTGCCCTTTGAGCTACCTCGTCTCCTAGCTCAGCAGCCCTCTTAAAGAGGACATATGCCTGCTCTAGGTCCTTCTCTACACCCATACCCATATAGTAGCAGTTAGCAAGGTTACATATCGCACCAGCGTAACCACCTTCTGCCGCTACTCTAAAGCACTCAACAGCCTTTTGATAGTCGACCTCCCCAGCTACACCCTCTCTATAGTACATACCTAGATCGTCGATGGCCATTAGATTACCCTGCTCGGCAGATAGGCGCAACCACTCCATAGATTTGTTATAGTCAAGCCCAAAGTAACCTCCTTCTCGATACATTACACTCATATTATACTGAGCATATTGATTTCCTAACTCAGCAGCCCTCTTTATATACTCTGCAGCTCTGTCAATATCTGCCTCTACATATATTCCTGCAAAGTACATCTCCCCGAGTCTATTTATTGAATAGTCATCGCCTAGCTCTGCACCCATAGTGTTATAGTTAAATGCTCCACTAAGGTCTCCCTTAGTTTCGCAGATCTCAGCCAATAGTGCAAAGGCTTTAGGATAGTTAACAGCAGCTAGCTCCTCGAATATAGACTGCGCCTTGGCTATATCTTTCTCAACTCCACTGCCATTGTAGTAGCATAGCCCAACTTCATATTTAGAATCAACGATGCCCATTTCAGCTGCCTTAGAGTGGTAATCAAATGATTTTTCAAAATCCTTCTCTACTCCATATCCGTGGTAGTACAGATATGCTAAGTACCCATAAGCGTCAGCATTACCAACCTCGATTGCTCTATCTAACCACAGAAGTGCCTCCTTATAGTCTGGTTCACCTAGATAGCCCTCGCCATATATCCAAGCAATTTGATAGGCTGCCGTAACACTTCCCATATCGATGGTCTTCTTATAGATCTCAATGGCTCTATTTACGTCTCTGCTTACATATATACCCTCTCGGTACATCTGCGCTAGGTTTATATATCCTATGCCTGAGCCTGCCTCGGCTGAGATTTCAAAGCACTCAAATGCCTTTTTATGGTCCTGCTCAACACCTTGACCATAGTAATAGAGAGTTCCTAGGATATCGTATGCAGTGCTATCGCCTGCCTCAATGGCACTGTTTGCTATCTCTAGAACTGCTTGGTAGTTCCCCGCCTCATACTCACTATCTACTCTCTCATAGAGTTCTTGTCCGAGAGCCACACTTGTCATTAGAGCTGCAAGGAGTAAAAAAATTGTCTTTTTCATCGTACAAATTACTTTAATAGTTAATTTTACAAAATTATGTAAAATATGTTATATATCCTACATTTTCTCTAATCTCTGCTATCCTTTGGCCTCTTATGCCACACTATAGAGACCTCTCTATCGTCCTTGCAACGCCCTACTGCAATCTCCTGCCCGCTCTCATTATAGTAGGTGAACTTCCCCTGCCTCACCCCATTTCTTACTCTATAGACCCTCTCAAAGACTCCATCCCTACTTGGTGGAAGGTAGCTAAAGAGGGTATCTGAGTATGCCGCCAATAGATCGTAGTTATCACGATAGTCAATATTATAGAATACCTCTTGGCCACTCTTTACGCCTCCACGATATTGCGCTGAGTATATCAACTCTCCGCCCTCATTCCATATTCCAAATGCGCCATGGCTTCTATCACTATGTAGTATCCCATCATACAGAATATAGTGGCGGAAAGAACCATCACTACTATAGACCATCAACCACTCTGTATCATATGGTTCTCCACTACTTTTATTGATATACCTTTCATCCACTACTGCAAGGTCCGCACTATCCACTATAGTATAGCCCCACTTCTCAGGATATGGCGCACCTTTTGGCACTATCTGCACATATGGATCTATCTCTAGTATATCACAGTCAAGATTCTCGAAGATCCTCTCTAACTCCTCGGTCAGTGGTTCTGGAGGGTAGTGGCTATCTAAAGGTCTATAGTCAACACTCTGAAATAGTCGTTGAGCAGTAACGATACTATCAGAGTCATCGTATGAGAGTGTAAGCGCTGGAGCTGTAACTCTGTCCTCAAAGTTATCGCAGAGATATAGAATAACTCGCCCCTGTCGCCAACTGTAGTACTCAATGGTCTGACTACTCTTAGAAACTATATGCGAGTGACCTCTAAGTATATTATATGAGCCGAAGTTAACGTATAGCGTATCGAGTTGAAATACGCTCTTCACCGAGTCCACTAATCGAGAAAAGTCACTAGTCCCATAAAGGTCGACTAGTGACTTTTCTCTAAAATTAACAGCTCTTTTTAATAACTCCTTATCCTCAGGGTAGATACTCTGTGCGCTTAGGTGCACCGAACTTACCACAAAGAGACAAAGGGTTGTAAACAGCTTTATCATTTTGTTGGAAGTAGGTAGAAATTACTCAGCACTCTCCTCTTTCTTCTTACCACCGTAAGTTACCCATAGACCTAGGATAAGAAGTGGGATGATGATTAGTTTACCACCAATCTTATTCCAGAACGATAGTGATGGAGTATCACCAGCCTCTACGCCTAGATCGATACTGTTCTCTTCTTGAAATGCAAGTACCTCTTCAGTAGATAGCTCTGCATATTCAATCACTCTACCGTTGTCGCTATAGAAAGCATAAACTGGCTCTGCACCGTAGTTCCAAATTGGAATACCAAGGACACCGAACTGCTCAAATACAACACCGAAGTCAGTGTAGCCCTCGATAGGCTCCTCTAGTGTTATATTACTCTGTGCTGCTGCACCTGTAGAGTAGAAGTAGAAACCGCGTGCCGAAGCGCTCTCAATTGAGCCAAATAGCACCATAACTAGTGAAAGGATAAAGATTTTTCTCATGTTTTTCTATTAAATTAGTTTTGTAAGACAATACAAAAATAAGAAAAAATCTACTACTAGGCAAATGCATTTGCCTTAAATCTCCGCAATTTTAAATATTTTCCTTCAAAAATTAATAAAAAAGATATATCTTTGTGACCTCAAAAGATTTAAAACCCCATAAAAAAATGAGTATCAGTTCAGCCCCCGAGCGAGAGATTAAAAGAAGAAGAAACAAAGCGACACTAAAAATTGAGGTCTACGCGACCCTAAAGCGCCTTGTTGAGGAGTATGGTTTCGAGCGTATTCAACTACAAACCATCTGCCAAGAGGCAAATATCACTGCCAACACCCTATATCGCAACTTTGGCGATCTAGAGACCTTAATAGATGATTTCGGACGCAATTCAGACTACTGGTTCACTGAGTCTATCTCCCTAAAGGAGCGCGAAAGGCTAGGCGACAAAGAGTTCCTAACCCATATGCTACAGAACCTACAAAAGGAACTAAAGAAGAATGTGGTTATGCAGAAGATGCTGCTTTGGGGACTACAAGGTCAAGATGAAGCACCAAAGGAGTTCTCGCAACGCAGAGAGAGAGAATCGATGGGTCTGATTAACTACTACGTGGATAAATTTAAGGGTACAGATATTGATTGCTGTGCAATTATTTCTCTACTAATCACTGGTGTCTATTACCTAACGCTACATAGTCAGAGTGGGATCTCTACCTTCCTATCTGTAGATTTCTCCACAAAAGACGGTGCAAAGAGAATGAATAATGCACTAGAGAAGGTAATCAATATGATATATAACGAAGTTGAGCAAGAGCAGAAGTTAACTAACCTTAGGGAGAAGATGCTCTCAGATGGAATCAGCGAAGCTCAAGTAGAGGAGTATATCAAGATTTTAGGCTAGTCTAAAGCAAACTTTAAAGATATAATAAGAGTTGGGATAATGCTCCAACTCTTATTTTTTGATACTGCAAATTAGACGTAACTGCATGGGGGGCATTAAATCAATCGGAGCGAAGAAAAAACCTTCGTGGATGGGTGTGTCCTACTCTAGGGGAGTTCTCTATAACTTGGCTCTGTAAATATATATTCGATAGAGGTAGTGCTCGAGTCCGACGACTGGAGGTGGAGAGGCTACAGCGAGGAACGAGCTTTAGATGAGGGTTGCGATTCGGGGGAGTCGTACGTATATTTATTAAAAATTCTTTGATACTAAGAATAACACTGCCCCAATCCAACTTATTAATCCTACTGTAGAGAATATAAATAGTAGACGTGAACTAATCGAGCGCTTACCTATAAACTCTCCATCACTAAATATCTTACAAACTTTTGGGAAGTAGAGGGTCAAAACCCTATCAAATGCCTTAATTTTCTGTTTATATGTCCACATATAGCGCAATCCACTCTTAATCTTT
>CAYJFH010000118.1:0-4828 GCA_964369485.1 uncultured Rikenellaceae bacterium
TCTCTATCGCCTCTTGGCTTGAAACCGTCTCTGTCGCCTCTTGGCTTGAAACCGTCTCTATCGCCTCTTGGCTTGAAACCATCTCTATCGCCTCTAGGCTTGAAACCACCTCTATCGCCACCTGATTTAAATCCATCGCGGTCACCTCTAGGTTTAAAACCGCCTCTTCTGTCGCCACTGTCGCCGTCACGGTTCCAGCCGCCTCTCTTGTCGTTGTCTCTAAAGTTCCTAGGCGTAAATCCGTCACGGTCGCCTCTAGGCTTGAAACTAGCCCTCTTCGGGTCTCTGTTGTCTTTGGTCATTATGTTATTTTATCTTAAAGATTTACCGAAATAGAGCTACCTCATAATATGTGTGTTGGGGGCAATATTCACGGTTTGAATTTCTCGGGTGCAAAGTTACCGATTTTTTTGTAATTTTGTGGTGTGAATTGTAGGAAAATTAAATTAAAAAAGCATATGAAAGGCTGGATAGTAAGAAAATGGCGTAGATCTACGCTAAATGAGAAGTTAATGTATGGGCTAATATTAGCCTTTGTTATCGGTATTATAGTTCGTTGGGACTTTATTTCGAGCGAATTAACAGAGACCTTTACAAATATGTTTACCCCAAGTACGCCGGAGACTCCACAGAAATAATTTCTATGAAAATCCAAAAAAAGGTGTACCTTTGCACGTTATTATAGATATAAATCAATTAAAATTATAGAGATTAAAATGGCAACTACAGCAGACATTAAAAATGGTATGTGTATTGAGTTCAACGGCAAGACATACATTATCGTAGAGTTTCAGCACGTTAAACCGGGTAAGGGTCCAGCATTTGTACGTACAAAGCTAAAGAACCTAGAGAATGGTAGAACTATCGACAACACATTCACAGCAGGTGTAGCAATTGAACCAGTGAGAGTTGAGCGCAGACCTTACCAATACCTATATGAGGATGATCTAGGTTGTAACTTTATGCATACCGAGACATTCGAGCAGATCCAAATCGAGAAGGATATGATCAACAACGTTGACCTTATGCGTGAGGGTCAAGTAGTAGAGGTTATGTTCCACACTGAAAAAGAGACTGTACTTTCAGCAGAACTTCCTCCAGTTATTGAGGCTGAGATTACCTATACTGAGCCGGGTTTCAAAGGCGATACTGCAAGTAGCAACGTACTTAAACCAGCAACTATCGACACTGGCGCAGAGGTTCGTGTTCCTCTATTCATCCAGACAGGTGAGCGTATTAGAGTTGATACACGTACTAGGGAGTACTACGAGAGAATCAAGTAGTTAAAGCACGACTAATAAGCCACTTTTGGCACTTCGCCTCGCTCTGCATTTCGGTCACGTACCTTAAAGTACGCTCCCTTATTTGAGCTTCGTGAAGCCCCAAAATTGATCTTATTATTCGCACTTTAAGTTTAGTGAATAATGACTAATAAGCCACTTATGGCACTTCGCCTCGCTCTGCATTTCGGTCACGTACCTTAAAGTACGCTCCCTTATTTGAGTTTTTTGGAGTCCCCAAAACAAGCCTTATTATTTATACTAACTAAGATGTATTTAGGGGTGGTTTTTTATAAAAATCATCCCTAATTTCTAAAATGGAGATATATAGCAATAATGAGTTAGAGCTCTTCGAGCAACTTGCCATCCGCCCTACATCTGTAAGGTTGATGGTATATCGTGCTATCTCCAAATTCAGAGATACATTTAGTGCCCAAGACCTCGAAGATGAACTGAGTTGGATGGATCGGTCATCTATCTTTCGCGCCGTTTCCCTCTTTAGTGAAAAGGGGCTAATCCACGCTGTGGATGATGGTGGAGGAATTAAGAGGTACTGCCTATGCAAGAGTATAGGGAAGTGTAACTCACAGAAGATGCACTGTCACTTTCACTGTGAGAAGTGCGGGAAGACACTATGTCTAGATGGTGTCTATATGCCCTCGATTGATCTACCGAAGGGCTTTATAACAACACACACTAGTAGCATAATCAGTGGTGTGTGTCCAATGTGTTCTAAAATTTAATATTTGCAACTCAGTTGCAGAAAGTAATATTTACTTTTGTAAAATATTAACACATTATAACCTACTGTGTGACTGCTAAACTCTATGGCAGTTCCACTGTAATAAAAAAAGAAGAATATGATGAGTGTAAGAAGAGCGGGGATGGCGCTAGTGGTAACTATGGCTATGAGCTTTACTGCAACTGCGCAGGAGGTGTCAACGGATGCGCCAGCGGATTCAACATATAAAGATGTTGAGATTGAGGGTGTAACGGTAAATGCAACCCGAAGGGGTAACTACATCAACTCATCTTCACTGATGAAGAGTGAAGTAGTGGGACGTATTGGCCTTCAGAAGATGGCATGTTGTAGTGCGGCCGAAAGCTTTGAGAACAGTGCAACTGTTACAGTTAGTAACTCGGACGGCGTGTCGGGAACTAAGCAAGTACGTATGCTAGGGCTTAATGGTATGTACACATCGCTTATGAGTGATGGTAGACTTATCTCTCGTGGACTAAGTGCTCCATATGCTCTGAGTTTTACGCCGGGTTCGTGGCTGAGTGGTATCCATATCTCTAAGGGTATCGCCGCTGTTCCAACTGGTAATGGTGCTATTACTGGCCATATTAATATGGCAAATAAACTGCCAACTGCCCCTGAACCTCTATTCCTTAACGCATATGTTGACCAGCACCTGCGTACTGAGCTTAACGCTACTTCATCGCTACAACTCAGTGAAAATGTTGCTACATCTATTCTAGGCCACTACTCGATGGAGCCACTAGCGATGGATGAAAATGGTGATGGTTTCTACGATACTCCAACGGGCAACCTATTTGCACTTGCCAATAACTGGGATATCTTCCTTCCAAATTCAGGTATCGAGATTTACACTGGTGCAAAGTATGTAAATAGCCTTAAGCAGGGCGGTCAGATGGACTTTGTGCACGGCGAGGGTGGTTCAAACCCAGCTGAGATTTGGGGACTAGAGACAGATATCGAGCAGTTTGATGTCTTCTATAAGATGGCGATTCCAACAGATACTAAGGGCTCAAATGTTGCGCTACTTGCGGACTATAGCTACTTTACCAATAACGCATTCTACGGGCTAAAGAACTACTCGGCACGCCAAGATGCACTGAGCTTTGATGCTAAATACTTTATGCATCTTTCACCTTCACACAACTTAGTCTTTGGAGCGGCAGCTACTGCCGACCTTGTAAAGGAGAGCCTTGTGGATAATAGTGCAGCGCATACACTATACCCTAATGGTTTGAATCTAGATCGTGATGATATTACAGTTGGTGCATTTGCTGAGTACACATATACTATTCATAATAAGCTGACGCTAATTGCAGGGGCTAGAGTTGACTACGCAAACTTCTATGGCTACTACTTTACCCCACGCCTACATATGAACTGGAGAGTTACTCCTACTACAAACTTCAGAGTATCGGGTGGTATGGGTTATAGACCTACATCTCTGATCACAGATAATATGTCGGTACTTGCAACTGGTAGGGAGATCGTTATTGCAGATAATTTAGATAGAATGGAGCGAGGTGTCTCACTAGGTGGTAGTATTACTCAGAGCTTCTCTCTTCTAAATGACGAGAAAGCAACACTTAGCTTTGACGTATTCCACACAAGCTTCGATAATCAAGTTATCGCCGATCAGGAGTGGGACGGCTCACAAGTCTACTTCTATAATATTAAGAATGGTTCGTGGGCAACTGCATACCAAGTCGACTTTAACTGGGCTCCAGTTGAGCGACTAGACATCCTTATGACATTTAGATATAACGATACTAAGATAAATATTGCAGATGCAGCACACCCAACTAACTTCCAAGAGGTAGATAAACCACTAGTGGATAAGTTTAAGGGTCTTATTAACCTACAGTACTCTACTAAGTTTAGAAAGTGGGTATTTGACTTCACAGCCCAAGTTAATGGACAGCAGCGCCTACCATCTACAACTCTAACTCCGGGGCAAGATGACTACACACCAGTATATCCAATGCTATTTGCACAGGTGACCAAGAACTTTAAGAAGTGGACAGTATATCTAGGTTGCGAAAACCTACTAGACTTTAGACAAGATAACCCAGTGCTAAACCCACAGAGCCCATTCTCAGAGGACTTTAATGCCTCGGTAGTGTGGGGGCCACTTATGGGTCGTAAGATCTACCTAGGTATGAGATTTACACTATAAGACTATTAACATAAAAACTATAATTGACCTATGAAAAGAGTACTATTTATCGCACTATCGCTAATGATGGTAGCAGGTGTGGTTGAGGCGAAGCCTAAGAAACAGAAGAAGGTGAAGACAGTAACCTATATGGTAGACCTTGATTGCCACTCGTGCCAAAAGAAACTTGAAGATAACATTCCATTCGAGAAGGGCTTTAAGGATATGAGCGTAGATATCGATAAGAATACAGTAGTGGTTAAGTTTAATCCTAAGGTAACAGATAGCGTAGCGATTGCAAAGGCTATCGAGAAACTAGACTTTAAGATTATCGTACCTAAGGCGTAATTAAGCCTCTGAATATTTTATAATTAGGGATCGGACCATATTGGTTTGATCCCTAATTGTGTTTGAGGGAGTTTCTCTTCAGTGAAATATATAGAGTTACACTAGAGAAACATTGCGGGGCACTACTAGTCGTCGATGGCTCGCACTTTCCTCTTTGTATTTCACTAGTGCATACGCACTTTTCAGGCGTGAAAAGATGTCTAAATTTTACAGTTCTTCACTGGAAGTTGGTGCAGCCCTACTAGAGTAATTCAGAAGAACCAAGCTATAGAAATTATATGGGGT
>CAYJFH010000119.1:0-4662 GCA_964369485.1 uncultured Rikenellaceae bacterium
GCGGATGGCGGATAGGAGCGACCGAAGGGAGCGCATAGAAGACGGCCGACTCGGGAGAGTCGTCGACCGTCATATAATTTCTCTAGCTTGATTCTGTGTATTGCTGGGGCTTGATATTGCTGAGCGTGGCGGCGGTCGACTCAGGGACGGAATCTTCAGATAAGCTACAAGTTATGAACTAATTTAAGTAGTGGTTTCAACGAGCCCAGACTACAGAGCACAAAAAAAGCGGTAACAATTTCTTGTTACCGCTTCGCTCCTCAACTAGGACTTGAACCTAGGACCCCCTGATTAACAGTCAGGTGCTCTAACCAACTGAGCTATTGAGGAATATATCTGAAACTTTCCTGCTTGACTTAGCGTCTTTAGTAGTACTTGTTCCTAAAAGTGTGGGCAAAGGTAAGAAAAATTTCTATATATACAAAAAAATACATATAAAAAATAACCCCCTATTTTTCTCTTACCTTATTAAACCCACAATATCAACTCCTTAGTGCTAAAATTTTTTTTGTTTTATTTTTTCGTGCCCAGGACTGGACTCGAACCAGCACATCGTAACCGACACTACCCCCTCAAGGTAGCGTGTCTACCAATTTCACCACCTGGGCTTAATTGTTAATTGTGTTATCGCTTTAGTGCGTGACTGAATGATAAAACAATCTAAGCTCTAAGTTAAACTTGTGTGTTAAACTTGTGTGTTATATTCCATGTCAAATTGACGTATGACCGCCAAACGTTCTGCAAATATAGGAATTTTTTTTCTTAAGAAACAAATTTTTAAACTTTTTTTTGTACTTTTGTGGTTCACTCCAACAATAAAAGGGGTGAAAATCAGTTTATTTACAAGGATACACTATAGATAGAATTAAGATGATTAAGATTACCTTCCCAGACGGAGCTGTCAAGGAATTTGAGAGCGGGATTACACCTATAGAGATTGCTGAATCGATCTCATCAAGACTAGCAGCGGATGTATATGCTGCAACTGTTAATGGCGAGAGCTATGATATTCAAAAACCTATTACAGCTGATGCAACACTAAAACTTCACAAGTGGGAGGATAGTGAGGCTAAGCAAGCATTTTGGCACAGCTCATCGCACCTTCTAGCAGCTGCGCTAGAGGAGCTATATCCGGGTATTAAGTTCGGTATTGGTCCATCGATTGAGATGGGTTTCTACTATGATGTAGATTCACCACAACCAATCACCGAGGGCGACCTACAGAAGATCGAGCAGAAGATGCTTGAACTTGCACGCACTTCGCAACCATTCGTTCGCGAAGAGATTACAAAGGCCGAGGCGCTTAAAAAGTATAGCGAAAAGGGCGATGAATATAAGGTTGAACTACTTGAAGGGCTAGAGGATGGAACTATCACATTCTTCTCTAATGGTACTTTTACTGACCTTTGTCGTGGTCCTCACCTTCGCTCAACTGCGCCAATCAAGGCCGTTAAGCTTACTTCAGTGGCTGGTGCTTACTGGAGAGGTGATGAGAAGCGAAAGATGCTTACTCGTATCTACGGTATCACCTTCCCTAAGAAGGCGCTACTTGACGAGTACCTAGAGATGATGGAGAAGGCTAAGGCTAGAGACCACAGAAAGCTAGGTAAGGAGTTAGAGCTATTTACCTTCTCTGAAAGAGTAGGTAAGGGTCTTCCACTATGGTTGCCAAAGGGTGCAGCGCTTAGAGAGAGACTAGAGAACTTCTTAAAGAATGTACAGAAACAGTATGGCTATGAGCAGGTAATTACTCCACATATCGGTATGAAGGAGCTATATGTTACTAGTGGTCACTACGCTAAGTACGGAAAGGATAGCTTCCAGCCAATTCACACTCCAGAGGAGAACGAAGAGTTCCTGCTAAGACCTATGAACTGCCCTCACCACTGTGAGATATATAAGAGCAAGGCACGTTCATACAAAGACCTTCCGGTTCGCTTTGCAGAGTTCGGAACGGTATATCGCTACGAGATGAGTGGTGAGCTTCACGGTCTAACTCGTGTGCGTGGCTTTACCCAAGATGATGCCCACCTATTCTGTCGTCCTGATCAACTAAAAGAGGAGTTCAAGAAGGTTATCGATATCGTTCTATATATCTTCAAGACTCTGAAGTTCGAGGACTTCACTGCGCAAGTTTCACTTCGTGACCCTGAGAATACTGAGAAGTATATCGGTTCAAACGAAAACTGGGAGAAGGCAGAGTCTGCAATTATCGAGGCAGCAGCCGAGAAGGGACTAAATACAATCGTTGAGACTGGCGAAGCTGCATTCTACGGCCCTAAGCTAGACTTTATGGTACGTGATGCTATTGGTAGAAAGTGGCAGCTTGGTACTATTCAGGTGGACTACAACCTTCCAGAGCGCTTTGATCTAACTTATAAGGGTGCTGACGATAAGCCACACCGTCCAGTTATGATCCACCGTGCACCATTTGGTTCTATGGAGCGTTTCGTTGCAGTACTACTAGAACACACAGCTGGAAAGTTCCCTCTATGGCTAACTCCACAGCAAGTTGTAGTTATGCCAATTTCGGAGAAATTCAATGAATATGGCGAAGAAGTTGTAAAATTGCTAAAAAATTACGATATTCGCGCTCTACTAGACGATAGAAATGAGAAGATTGGACGCAAAATTCGTGACAACGAGATGCAGAGAATTCCACTTCTACTTGTAGTAGGCGAGAAGGAGGCGGCCGAAGGGCAAGTCTCTGTACGTGTACAAGGTGAAGGCGACAAGGGAGCTATGACCATTGAAAACTTCGCAGAGATGGTAAGTAAGATGGTCGCTGACGAGCTTACACCACTGAACTAAAGAAATTAACCTAAAAAAGATAAAGCAATAGCACTACCTTACAAAAAACCAGCAGGGGGCGGTCAACGTCCCGGGTGGCGTGGAGCTCGAAGAGTAACCGAGGCCGCTCACAAGATTAATGAACACATTACAGCCAACGAGGTAAGACTTGTAGGTGATAATGTTGAGAATCCAGATGTCTACCCAATTCAAGTTGCCATTAAGATGGCAGACGAGTTGGAGCTTGACCTTGTGGAGATCTCACCTAACGCTACGCCTCCAGTGTGTAGGATTATTGATTACCAAAAATTCCTATACCAACAGAAGAAGAAGCAGAAGGAGATCAAGGCTAATGCCTCTAAAGTAGTACTAAAGGAGATTAGATTTGGTCCTAATACTGATGAGCACGACTATAACTTTAAGCTAAAGCACGCCGAGAACTTTATCAAAGAGGGTGCAAAGGTTAAGGCTTACGTATTCTTCAAGGGTCGCCAAATTGTCTTCAAAGAGCAGGGAGAGATCCTACTGCTTAAGTTTGCTCAAGAACTAGAGGAGATTGCTAAGGTAGACTCAATGCCAAAACTTGAGGGCAAGCGTATGATTATGATGCTATCGCCTAAAGTGGCAAAGAAGTAGTAGAGGCTAAGGCTATACCACTCGAATAAGAAAGAACATTCAACTTACATTAAAATACAGAACAGAACAATGCCAAAGATGAAAACAGTTTCTGGTGCTAAAAAGCGTTTCAAGCTTACAGGTACTGGAAAGGTGAAGAGAAAACACGCTTTCAAGAGCCACATCCTCACCAAGAAGACTATCAAACAAAAACGTAACCTTACTCACTCTGCTACACTTTGTGCGGTAGATACCCCAGCGGTAAAGCTAATGCTTGTAAAGTAAGACTCTTTGTAAGATATCAAGCCCTAATTGCCAGCTTTAAAGTGGCGTAGGCTAAGGAGTAAATTGTTAGAGTAGAGTGCACTCCTTACTAAATATCCCAAGATGCTCGAAATTTATTAACACAAAAAGAGTACTACAGTACCAGTAAAGAGCCTGAGCGCCCATTATAATATGTGCCAACGACCACTGTATGCTTAATTAAAAAAAGAAAAAAATGCCAAGAAGTGTAAACGCGGTTGCGTCTCGTGCCCGCAGAAAAAAAATGTTAAAACTTGCCAAAGGTAACTTTGGTAGCCGTAGCAACGTATGGACAGTTGCTAAGAATACAATTGAAAAGGGTCTTGTGTACGCATACCGTGACCGCAAAAACAAAAAGCGCTCTATGAGAGCTCTTTGGATTGTGCGTCTAAATGCAGCAGTACGTCAAGAAGGTATGACATACTCAGAGTTTATGGGTAAGGTGAACAAGAAAGGTATTAAGCTTTCTAGAAAAGTTCTTGCTGACCTAGCTATGAACCACCCAGCTGCTTTCAAAGCAGTTGTTAATGAGGTAAAGTAGTCTATAGGACTTTTTAACTTCATAAATAGAGATACTTTTAAGATAAACAAGACTGAAAGTTGAATGGTTAAGAGCCTTCCTGCATATGCGGGAAGGCTCTTGTTTTTTGTGGTTGGGGTGAATGTCATAACTATTTTGCTGTCGCAATAAACCGTACTATATCATAGCGGTTGTGCAAGGGGCGACGACTAGGCGGACTCCGAGATCGCAGCGAGGAACGAGCGCAGATAAGGGGGACGACTTGGGGGAGTCGTCGTCCCCCATAAAATTTCTCTAGCTTGGTTCTATATATTGTAACTATAGAGTTAGTGCATACCACTTTGAAGGCATATGGAAAGATGGCGTGAAGAATTTTACAAGGGCGGAACGGTAAAGAAGTTGGCGCTGCATCGAACTGAAAGGAAGATGCAATT
>CAYJFH010000120.1:0-4515 GCA_964369485.1 uncultured Rikenellaceae bacterium
TTTTTTTCCGCGTCCCGCGGGCGGGGGAAAACTTCGTTTTCCATGGTTTAGTTTACACTAACCAGTTATTACAATAAAAACACCCCGTGTGCGGGAACGCACCGTTTTCCATGGTTTAGTTTAAACTAACTAATTATTACAAACAAAACATCCCGTGTGCCGGATGGCACCGTTTTCCATGGTTTGGTTTGCACTAACAAGTTATTACAATAAAAACGCCCAGTATGTGGGGACGCACCCGTGGTTTAGTATAGATTTCCAAAGATACTTCCTTATTTTATTTCAAAATTATTTATTACCTTTGACCTAAGAGTGGCGATGATCTCTCTTCAAAACATCCAACCACTCGGTCAGCTTGATTATATTATTTATTTTATAGTTTTATATATATAATTTAATAAAATATATAATAACAATAATAGGTGTTAATTGCGTTGATAACTGTTAATAAACCTTACGTAACTATTACTTTATCAATCTTTTAAATATTTTTATTTATTAACATTCTACCATTTTCTCTATTAACATTTATAGATTTGGAGTGTTAATAGAAAAAAACTCGTAAATTTGCCATATAAAAATTCTGGCAAAAGAAAAATAATAGTATAAACACTGTAAATTCATAGAACTTACACCCTATTAACATACTTATCAACACTTAAATGATATACTTTATCTCAGATACGCATCTAGGACTAAACTACGGCAAACTTACTGATATTGAGCGAGAAAAACACCTATGTAGCTTTCTCGACTCTATAAAGGGAGATTGTGAGGAGCTCTTTCTACTGGGTGATATCTTTGACTTCTGGTTTGAGTGGAATAGGACTGTACCTCAGGGTTTTGTGCGTACACTAGCCAAGCTTGCGGACTTTACAGATAGCGGTATCAAGGTGCACTTCTTTACAGGAAACCACGACCTATGGATTGAAAACTACCTAAGTGACCACATTGGACTTACCCTCCACCGTGGAACAGCCACTATCGAGAGGCAATCAAAGAGACTCTTCCTTTCGCACGGAGACACCCAATATAAGAACCGAGGCTTTTCTAAGTTCTTAGAGGTGCTCTTTAGGAGCCATACAGCTAAGTGGTTAGGTCAGAGACTTATACACCCAGATTTAATGGTGCGTTTTGGCCAAGGTTGGAGCTCATCGAATAGGCGTAATCGTGGAGAGGTAGCCCATAACTTCACAGGTGAGAGTGATAACTGGGTAAGGGTTTCACGTGAGATACTTACCACCGATCCCGATATCGACTACTTTGTATATGGCCACCTTCACTGCCCTATAATTTACAATCTATCAGATAGTAAACAGATGATTGTCCTTGGTGAGTGGGTGGAGAATCCCACCTATGGCACACTTAGTGATGGAGAGTTTAAGTTACATAGCTTTCCCTTTAACCCTAAAAATATAGAGTGAAATGTATAGAAGAGTCTGCTCTCTAGCAGTGCCAAATATAATATCGAATATCACCATTCCACTAGTTGGAATGGCTGATCTTGCGATAGTTGGCCTACTTGCTAGCGATACTCTTCTCTCGGCAATTGCCATTGGAACCACTATTTTCAATATGTTATACTATGCCCTTACCTTCCTTAGGATGGGTACTAGTGGACTTACGGCGCAGAGTTATGGTAAGCGAGATTTTAATCAGACGGCCTTAGTTCTACTGCGAGGTATAGCGTTATCAACACTGATTTCAACACTAATTCTACTACTTCAGAAGCCTATCGAGCTCTGGGCTCTATGGTTTATGGAGAGCTCCTCGGAGATAAATAGTGCTGTGTCAAGTTACTTCTTTATAAGAATTTGGGCTGCGCCAGCTACACTATCACTTTATGTATTCCAAGGGTGGTTTATTGGGATGCAGAACTCAAAGACTCCAATGTGGGTTGCAATAGTTATTAACATTGTTAATATCTCACTTTCGTACTTACTAGCAGTGCCACTCGGTATGGGGCTTAATGGTGTTGCATACGGTACGCTAATAGCGCAGTGGGTCGGGGTCTTAATATCTCTGTATGTAGTTTTATTTAACTACTCTAGGGTATTTTCTCAACTTACACTCCAGTGGTTGAAATCTATAATAGATGGTGAAAAGCTAAAGGAGTTCTTTACACTCAATGTTGATATCTTGATAAGAACGCTATGTCTGGTGGCTGTATTTGCATACTTTACTAAGGCTAGTAGTGCAATGGGTGATAACTATCTACCTGCTAATAACATACTTCTGCAGTTATTTACACTCTTCTCATACTTTATGGATGGCTTTGCCTATGCAGGCGAGGCGATGACGGGTAGATACTATGGAGCTAATGATAGTGTAAAGCTCAGAGGTTCAGTGCGTGCACTCTTCCGCATAGGGCTTACCCTCTCTATTGTCTTTACTATACTCTACATTGAGTTTGGTTACAAGTTATTAACAATATTTACACAGAGCGAGGCGGTGCTTGCCGTTGCCAAGGACTATATGTTGTGGGCTGCAGCTATTCCTATATGTGGCTTTGGGGCATTCCTATGGGATGGAGTGCTGGTGGGTATGACCCTCTCGAAGTACCTACGAAACTCGATGATACTGGCCACTGCTATATTCTTTATAGTCTACTTCTCTTTGGTATCTACCTTAGGAAATAGTGCTCTGTGGTTAGCATTTGTGTTATTCTTGTTAACAAGGGGTGTACTACAGTGGATAATGACAAGACGATACTTTTAGCAATTAATTTATGGGGGCAATGAAGCAAAGGATTAAGATATTAGATACAACACTGCGAGATGGGGAGCAGGTGCCGGGGTGTCAACTCTCGGGCATTGAGAAGTTAGAGCTCGCCGAGGCGCTCGAACACCTCGGAGTAGATATTATAGAGGTAGGGTTTGCTGTGAGTTCAACCTCTGAGTTTATGACAATTAGAGAGGTCTCTAAAGTTGTTCGTAATCCAATTATATGTGCTCTGAGTCGTGCAATTCCTAGCGATATTGAGGTCGCTGCCTCGTCACTAAGGTATGCTCGCCACAAGCGTATCCATACTGGTATCGGTGTCTCACCACACCATATTGTCAGTAAGTTGAAGAGTACCGAGGAGGATGTACTTCGAAGAGCTGTAGAGTCTGTAAAGCTAGCACGTAGATTTGTTGATGAGGTGCAGTTCTATGCCGAGGATGCGGGGCGCTCAGATGATGACTTCCTATGTAGAGTTGTCGAGGCTGTAATTCGTGCAGGCGCATCAGTTGTTAACATTCCAGATACAACGGGCTACTGCCTGCCTAGTGACTTTGGAGCAAAGATTGAGATGCTTAAATCTAGAGTGCCAAATATTGATAATGTAACACTATCTGTCCACTGTCATAATGACTTAGGGATGGCGACAGCTAACTCCCTTGCAGGTATATTTGCTGGCGCTGGTCAGGTGGAGTGTACTATTAATGGCGTGGGCGAAAGGGCTGGTAATGCAGCGCTTGAAGAGGTGGTTATGGCACTAAAGTCACATAGTGCCCTTGGTTATGAGACAGGTATTGTCACCGAGCGTCTCATTCCGACCTCTCGCCTTGTTAGTACAATGATGAATATGCCAGTGCAGAGTAATAAGGCTATCGTAGGGCGTAATGCCTTTGCTCACTCATCGGGTATCCACCAAGATGGCGTGCTTAAGAGCAGAGATATATATGAGATTATTGACCCTAAGGATGTGGGACTTACAAGTAGTAATATTATACTTACAGCACGTAGCGGCAGGGCTGCACTTCGTAGTAAGCTACTAGATTTGGGTTATAGACTGCGTGGGCAGGAGTTGGATATGGTATATGAGAGGTTCTTGGTGCTATCTGAGCGCAATAAGTACTTCACCGATGACGACGTTTTGGCACTAGTTGCAGATATTGATATAGTTAGGGAGTCTCGCAGGGTTCACCTCGTTTCGCTAGATGTAGTGGCAGGAACACAGAGCCCACGTGCTACTGTTACACTTAGTGTAGAGGGTGCTCAGAGTAGCGAGACTTGTAGTGGTGATGGCCCTATTGATGCCGCCTTTAATGCAGTGCGTAAGCTACTTAATGTCGATTATGTACCGTGGGAGTTTATTATTCAGCCACTAAGTAGGGGTAGTGGCGACCTTGGCCGTGTTAATATCACCCTTGATAATGGCGAGAAGTTAATCCATGGCTTTGCTAGTAATAAGGATGTAGTCGTTGCCGCTGTCGAGGCCTATATTGATGCAATAAACCGCTTGCCGTAGCTCTATTAGGGTGAAGTTATTAACATTTTGGGGGTGAAATGTTAATAACTATTAAAGGGAGTCGTCGGACGGCTACATAATTTCTCTAACTTGGTTATACGCATCTATATCATAAAGCACTAGCTAGAGCATAGCGGTTGTGCTTAGGGGCGACGACTAGGAGTGCCCCGCAATCGTAGCGAGGAACGAGCGCAGATAAGGGGGACGACTTGGGGGAGTCGTCGTCCCCCATACGTTTCTCTAGCTTGACTCTTCTGAATTACTCTAGCTTTATCTCTTAA
>CAYJFH010000121.1:0-4513 GCA_964369485.1 uncultured Rikenellaceae bacterium
CGCCCCAACCATTTTGTTTTTTTGATTACCTCAGTGTAAACAAACACTCCGTGTGCGGGGACGCACCCATGGTTTAGATTGCTCTAGCTATTTATTACAAACAAAAAGCAAGGCAGCCGAGCTCCACGCTCCGACTGCCTTGCATATCTATGATCTATTTGCCTCAGGGCAACTACTCCATATATGAAGAGTTATCCCAACAGTGTGTACATAGATCCTCCTTAGGAAGTCCAATAGACTCAACGATATCGTCTAGTCTCTGGAACTTCAGTGAGTCTAGTTGTAGGTGGCGTGCCATAACCTTTACCATCTCTTGGTACTTCTCACCATCTGGATCGATGTACTGCTCTAGGATCTCATCTGTTAGCTTATCTGTACCCTCCATATCGCGAATAACACGACGAGTGAATAGGTCGAAGGTCGAACGTGAGGTAGAGAAGTTTAGGAAGCAGCAAGGGAAGATAAGTGGAGGACAAGCAATACGCATATGCACCTGCTTAGCTCCAGTTTCTAGTAGCTTAACTACATTATCCTTTAGCTGAGTACCACGAACGATCGAGTCGTCAAGTAGCACCATATTCTGACCAGTTGTAAATTCACGGTTAGGAAGCAGCTTCATCTTAGCCACTAGATCACGCATATCTTGGTTTTGTGGCATAAAGCTACGCGGCCAAGTTGGAGTGTACTTCACGAATGGACGCTTGTAAGGGATACCCATCTCATTACTAAATCCAATTGCGTGGCCGATACCAGAGTCTGGAATACCACCAGCGAAGTCAAATGTTAGACCATCTGCCTTATCACGCTTTGCAAGGGCAGCGCCACAGCGGTAGCGTGCAACCTCAACGTTGATACCTTCGTAGAATGCCGATGGGTAGCCGTAGTAAACCCATAGGAATGAACATACTTGTTTACGTTTTTGAGCTGGTTTCACCTCGCTGATACCATCTTGGCTCATAAGTACGATCTCACCCGGACCTAGGTCCTTAACGTGGCAGTAGCCTAGGTTCGAGAAACTCGATGACTCACTAGCCGCTACATAACCCTTATCATCCTTAGCGATAATCACTGGCGTACGACCAAAGCGGTCACGTGCTGCGTAGATACCACTGTCGGTAAGAACTAGCATAGAGCAAGAGCCCTTAATCTTACTCTGCACAAGCTCGATACCCTCTTTGAAGGTCTTACCGTGCGAGATAAGTATAGATACAACCTCAGTAGGGTTGATATTAGATCCTGAAAGCTCAGCAAAGTGAACGTTATTAGATAGTAGCTCTTCGACAATCTCGTCGAGGTTATCAATTCTACATACAGTAACAACTGAGAATCTACCGAGGTGTGAAGTTACTGTAACTGGCTGGCTCTCATTGTCTGAGATAACACCAACACCAATCTTAGATTCACCAAAACGAGGTAGGTCACCCTCGAATTTGTTTCTAAAGTAGCCATTCTCAAGGCTATGAATACTCCTTACAATCTTCTCACCATCGTAGAATGCCATACCAGCACGCTTAGTTCCAAGGTGAGAGTGGTAATCCGTTCCGTAGAATACGTCTGCGACAGCGCTATGTCGAGACACGCATCCAAAAAATCCGCTCATCTTTGTTCTGTTTAAGGAAATAATTATATTTGAATTGTCTTCTCTATTTTAGTTATAGGCTACATTAATATTAACGTAGTCTATTAGAGATAAGTTGCATAAACTCTTCACGAGTCTTCTGTTCTCGTAGAAAAATGCCTGTAAATGCCGATGTTGTAGTGGCAGAGTTCTGCTTCTGAATACCACGCATCTGCATACACATATGCGAGGCCTCGATAACAACTGCTACACCTAGTGGGTCCAGTGCCTTTTGGATAGAGTCACGGATCTCAACGGTCATACGCTCTTGGACTTGGAATCGGCGCGCAAAGCACTCAACCACTCGAGCAATCTTCGAGAGTCCAGTAATATGTCCATTAGGGATGTAGGCAACGTGTGCTTTGCCGTAGAATGGTAGGAGGTGGTGCTCGCACATTGAGTATAGTTCAATATCCTTTACCACTACCATCTGTGAGTACTCCTCGGCGAATCTTGCCGAATTCAGGATCTCAATAGGATCTTGGCTATAGCCACTTGTAAAGAATCGCATTGCTCTTGCAACACGCTCAGGGGTTTTAATTAGACCTTCGCGCTCAGGGTTCTCACCGAGTTCGCCTAACACTTCGCGATATAGGCCCTCTAATTTGTCGTTCATCTTGGAGTAGATTATGTATCAAAATCGTTACAAAAGTACTGCTAAATAGGGAAAAAACAATTACGATTTGAAAGTTTTTTTAAAAAAGTAGTGTTATTTTTTTCACACCAAAAAAAAATTCCTACCTTTGTCACTGGATAAGAGTGCACAAAAAATAAAGTTGTTCACAATTATACTACTGAAATAAGTGGTTTCGTTACACAATATACAGAGTAACAAGAGTACTTTAGAGAAGGGCGAAAGCCTGAATTTTACGAGATTTCAGACAAAACAAAATAATTTATTAATCCAAAAACTTACAAAACTATGTCAGTAAACTTAGAACAGTACGGCATTAAGGGTGTTAAGGAGATCGTCCACAACCCTAGCTACCAACAACTTTTCGTTGACGAAACTAACCCAGCACTAGAGGGTTACGAACAAGGTATCGTTACTAACACAGGTGCAGTTTGTGTTAAAACTGGTATCTTCACAGGTCGTTCACCTAAAGATAAATACACTGTACTAGACGCAACTACTCAAGAGTCGTTCTGGTTCAAAAACGAGAACAACCCACTTTCTCCTAACTTCCCAATGACTCCTGAGACCTTCGACAAACTAGAGGCTCTTGCAGTTAACCAACTTTCAAACAAAGAGAAACTTTACGTTGTTGACGCATACTGCGGTACTAACGAAGATACTCGTATGAAAGTTCGTTTCATCATGGAGGTTGCTTGGCAAGCTCACTTCGTAACTAACATGTTCATCCAGCCTTCACACTACGAACTAGCTAACTTCGGTGAGCCAGATTTCGTTGTAATGAACGCTGCTAAGTGTACTAACCCAGATTGGAAAGAGATGGGTCTTAACTCAGAGAACTTCGTTGCATTCAACCTAACTAAGAAACTTCAAGTAATTGGTGGTACTTGGTATGGTGGTGAGATGAAGAAGGGTATGTTCGGTGTTATGAACTACCTACTTCCACTTAAGGGTATCGCTTCTATGCACTGTTCTGCTAACGTAGGTGCAGAGGGTGACGTTGCTCTATTCTTCGGTCTTTCAGGTACTGGTAAAACAACTCTATCGGCTGACCCTAAGCGTTTCCTAATCGGTGACGATGAGCACGGTTGGGATGCAAACGGTGTATTCAACTACGAAGGTGGTTGCTACGCTAAGACTATCGGTCTTTCAGAAGAGAACGAACCAGACATCTGGAGAGCTATCAGCCGCAACGCGCTACTTGAGAACGTAACAGTTAATGCTGACGGTACTCCTGACTACGCTGATGGTTCGGTAACTGAGAACACTCGTGTTTCTTACCCAATCCGTCACATCAACAAGATCGTTCTTCCATCACGTGCAGGTCACGCTAAGAAGATCATCTATCTTTCAGCTGACGCATTCGGTGTACTACCTCCAGTTTCTATCCTTGATGAGAAATCAGCACAATACCACTTCCTTTGCGGTTACACTTCGAAACTTGCAGGTACAGAGCGTGGTATCACTGAGCCAACTCCATCATTCTCTCCAGCATTCGGTGAGGCGTTCCTAACTGTTCACCCAACTATCTACGCTAAAGTACTAGCTGATAAGATGGAAGAGCACGGTGCAACTGCTTACCTAGTTAACACTGGTTGGAACGGTACTGGCAAGCGTATCTCTATCAAAGACACTCGCGCAATCATCGACGCTATCCTTGATGGCTCTATCGACAAAGCAGAGAAGGTGAACATCCCAGTTCTTAACCTTGTTGCTCCTAAGTCTCTAGAGGGTGTTTCTGATATCCTTGACCCACGTACTACTTACGCTAACGTAACTGAGTGGGAAGAGAAAGCTAAGTCACTAGCTGCTAAGTATGTTGCTAACTTCGAGCAATATCTTCCAGAAGGTGCTGGCCTACTTGCTTCAGGTCCACAACTATAGTCTTTCCTTTTTTTAAGACTATTATAATAGATCGCAGAGGGTTACCCATAGTGGGTGACCCTCTGTTTTTTGTGATTTATACAGAGCCAAATTAGAGAAATAGAGTAGAGTCAATAAATGAGGGGACGACTCCCACGGAGGCGGACTTGCATTGCTATAGCTTAATTGCGACAGCAAAATAGTTGAACCCTTCGGGATTCAACTTTTTTTGTTTTTTGATTGGACTGGTTCGCCTTTCAGGCTCACTTACTTTTTTTCTTTTTTTCCGCGGTTTAGATTGCTCTATCTCTACAGCCAGCGCTTGCGCTTAAAGAAGAATAGAGTTGCGCCCATCGAGGCAACCATAAGCACTATGGCAAAGACATAACCATAGTCCC
>CAYJFH010000122.1:0-4471 GCA_964369485.1 uncultured Rikenellaceae bacterium
ATAACCCTCACACCATGTATATCCATAGCGTGAGGGTCACATAATTCACTCTTAATTTAAAAAACAACTACTAATAGAAGTGTTCGTCCTTATCCTCTACCTCCTCAGGGGTGATACGCTTGCGGTTCATAACCCTCCAAGCCCACCAAATATAGGCAACCACCACTGGAATAAATAGCGATACCCAACTCATAGCCGTAAGGGTAAACTCACTACTGCTACTATTATAGATAGTAAGAGAGCTAGCCGCATCGACAAGCGATGGATAGTACGATCCAGTATATCCTGCATAGATTAGCAGTGTAAATACAGCTAGAATAGTTCCAAGCCCCGTTGCCCAGATACCTCTACGGCCGCCTCGAACCATCGCCACAAATAGTCCCCATAGTACCAATAGCACACCTACAAGCAACATTCCTAGGTAGATAGGAGTAGTAAATATACCCGACACAGCGGTAAATATAAATACAAGTAGCGCAACGACAAAGACAGGTGCCGATATCGACAGACTTCTTCGCGCACGCCCAACAACCTCTGCCTCATCAACAGAGTTAATGATATAGAGCGCACCAAGGGTACGCGATAGGTATAGCACAGCAATACCCAGCATCCAGTTTCTATAGTCGCCGAGTGCCTCTAGGCCTCGCCATGGAGACTCCCACTGCGAGATTATATTCTCTCCGAGTCCATAGTTCCCAATTCTAGCGAAGTCAACAGTGAAGTTTGCTCCAGTGAAGAATGTACCAACAGCCGCCCCAATAAGGAATGGAGCTGCGAGTCCATTGATAAGTAGGAATGTATCGTAGGTCTTTTGACCTAGGAAGTTCCCTACCTTTGTACGATATTCATATGCTACGGCTTGAATCACAAATACAAATAGTATCGCCATCCATACGTAGTACGCACCGCCAAAGCTAGTTGAGTAGAATAGTGGGAAGGATGCAAAGAATGCCCCACCGAATGTAACGAGGGTTGTGAATGTAAACTCCCACTTACGCCCTAGTGTATTTACCACTATCTTTCTTTGGGTCTCTGTGCGAGATATCTCTCCGATTAGCGACTGCCCGCCCTGAACGAACATCAGGAATACAAGAAGCGCACCTAGTAGCGATATGATCGCCCACCAATATTGTTGTAATAGTATGTAGTCCATAATCTTTACTTAAGTTTTGAGGTTAGTAACTATTTAGATCACCCTCGCACTGACACTCCTTAGGCTTTGGCATCTCAGGTTCTGGATCCGATGGCCCTTTGCGTATCTGCTTACTCAGAATTGTAATGTCGGCGATAAGTAGCACTGTAAATAGTACTGCAAATAGCCAGAATGTAACTTGCACCGATGAGGCATCATTTCTCGATACTGCCGCAACGGTTGGTAGTAGACCCTCGATAGTCCACGGTTGACGACCAACCTCTGCAACTACCCAACCCGCCTGCGATGCGATATAGGCTAGTGGAATAGACCATAGCATTAGAATGAGCCAGAGCTTTGGCACCTCGCCGAATTTTTGCCTGCGGGTATACCAAACTGCAATAATAAATAGTAGGATAAACCAGCACCCTAGGCCAATCATAACCCTAAAGCTCCAGTAGGTAAGCCCAACGTGTGGCACCACCTCCTCTGGTGAGCTTAGGTAGCCATATCCAAAGTATTTAAAGTAGTTCTGCTTAAACTCGTCGCTCTTAAATAGCGCTGCTATCTCGGCCATCTTAGTGCTATCGCCTACTCTCTGAGCATCTTTATACTCTGAGAACTTATCGATTGCATATCGTCCAGCCTCCATTCTACGTGGAGCATCGGCAACTAAGTTATTGATACCCTCAACGTAGGCATCTGGATCTCTAAAGCTAAGGTACGATAGCCCCGATGGAATCTCTATACCCGGAACTATAGATAGTGGAGCATTGGTCTCACCATCGTAGTGCGCCTCCATAGCAGCGAGCTTCATAGGTTGGTGCTTTGCCACCTGAACCGCAGAGCTATCCCCAGTCCATATTACAAGCACAGAGCCGATAAGTCCAAAGATTGCCGCGATACGAAGTGACTTTGTTGCCATCCATATCTCTCTGCGCTTGATTAGGAACCAAGCCGATACACCTGCAACAAAGACGCTAGATAGTACAAATGCCGAGGTTACAGTATGGGTAAACTTACTGATAGCCATTGGCGAGAATAGAACTGCGAAGAAGTCCACCATCTCATTTCTAGCCGTTGCTGGATTGAACTCCATACCCACTGGGTACTGCATCCACGCATTAGCAACAAGTATCCACAGCGCAGATAGTGACGCACCAAAGGCGGTCAGCCAAGTGGCAGTAAGGTGGGTCTTCTTGCCAACCTTCTTCCACCCGAAGAACATAATTGCGATAAATGTACTCTCCATAAAGAATGCAAAGATACCTTCGATTGCCAGCGGCGCACCGAATATATCTCCGACAAAGTAGGAGTAGTTGCTCCAGTTAGTTCCGAACTCAAATTCGAGGATAAGCCCCGTTGCCACACCGATGGCGAAGTTAACTCCAAAGAGCTTCATCCAAAACTTAGTCATACGCTTCCACCTCTCATCGAGGGTACGCACATACTTAGTCTCCATAAAGGCAATAATAAAGCTAAGCCCTAGGGTGAGGGGCACAAAGAGGTAGTGATAGATAGCCGTTAGGGCGAACATCCCACGACTCCAGTCTACTACTGTTGTAAAATCATTCATAGTTGTCTGTAGGTTTTAGGTTATGTAAAGTAGATATTAATTCTGCTTAATGGAGCGTTCAATAAGTTCATTAGATACAAAATCTGCCTTCTCCTCGGGGCTCTTTCCGCCGAGTACATAGGGGAAAAAGAATATCTTTAACACTAAGAACATTATGGCCACCTTTACGATAATTATCAACCAAAGGGTCTTTCCTACGGTCATCGAACGGAAACCTTCATAGTAAAATAGCCAGATACGGCGAAAAATATTTATCTTTGTGCTCATAGTCTATAGAGACAATTAATTATAAAAAAAATCTAATACACACAATAATCCACACACCCAAATATATGAAAAAAATTTTTAACAAAGAAAATATATTATCTTTTTTTTCACTCATAGAGAATTCACAGCGCATAGTGATTCTATCGCACACTAATCCTGATGGTGACGCTATCGGCTCTGGACTTGCGATGCTCAGAGCACTGCGCTCTACTGGTAAGTGCTCATCGGTGAGGTTCTACACCCCCAATGATATGTCGCTACCACTAAGCTACCTAGATAGAGACCGTGACGTGGAGACCTTTGCAGGCTCACCACGCGAGGCAACTGCATATATCGCAGCGGCCGACCTTATAATAATGGTGGACTTTAATGACCCTAAGAGACTAGAGGGTATGTCCGATGCAATTGAGCTAAATATCACAGCCCCAAGGGTACTAATCGACCACCACCAACAGCCACCTACCTACGACCTAGCATTCCATAGCGTTGAGAGCTCCTCGACCGCGCTGCTCGCATTTGGCCTTATCGAGGCGATGGGAATTGAGATTACCGAAGCTATTGCCGAACCACTATACGCTGGTATGATGACCGACACTGGCGGCTTTAAGTTCGGAAATCTTAGCCCCGAACTATTCAGAGCTGTAGCCGTTATTGTAGAGGCTGGGGTAAATCCAGTAAAGGTCAATGAGGCTCTACTTAATAACCAAACCGAGGATAGGGTCAGAATGGTAGGCTACCTACTAAGCGAAAAGCTAACTGTAAATATGGCGCACCGCTCAGCATATATTACCCTTACTATGGAGGAGAAGGAGCGATTCAACCACCAGATTGGCAATACCGAGGGTATCGTAAATATCCCTCAGAGCATCCGCGGTGTTGACTTTTCAGCAATAATTATCGAAAATCGTGACCATATCAAGATATCACTACGCTCCCTTAGCGACATTGATGTTAATCTAATCTGCCGCGAGCACTTCAATGGTGGCGGCCATAAGAATGCGGCTGGCGGAAAGTTCTACGGTACTATCCAAGAGGCCGAGGCAAAGATCAAGGAAATCATCGAAACACTTTAACCTAACCCATAAAATATTATTAAAACTATGAAAAGAGGAATAGCACTACTTGGGGCGGCACTATGCCTTACACTCAGCTCTTGCGGATTTATCGAAAACAGAAAAGATGAAGCTGTAGCTGAGGTTCAAAATGCACTGAACGATGCAACCCAAGAGATTAACGAAGCGCTAGATGGCGCAAAGGAATCTACAAAAAAGGCTCTTGATGATGCACAGAGCGCACTTGATAGCGCTGGCAATGTTGCATTGGATGCAAAGCAGAGCGTAATTGATACGTTCAAAGAGTTGACAAAGTAGATAATAACTATCAAGAATGAAAAGAGTAGCAGATTTGACATTGGTTCAGATCTGCTACTCTGCTTTATGGGCATTGCGGTTGCTATATAGATTTGACTCTGCTAGTACAGACTAAACCATGGAAAA
>CAYJFH010000123.1:0-4192 GCA_964369485.1 uncultured Rikenellaceae bacterium
TACGCTTTGGGCTAGTAGTGGGAGCGAAGCCAGCGTAAGGAGTGCGGTGAGTAGTGTTCGTTTCATAGCACATCAAAGTATTAGGGTAAATAGAATTATAATTTACTTGCCCTATAAAGTTAATACTTTTTTGGCTGAAAATCAATAGCTACCCAGCAAAATCTAGTATAAAAATTCTGTTAGGTACTCCACCCTAGTGCCACTATGTAGGTTCTCTACTATAGTTCTTATCCTATGGAGCCTTCCCCTACCGTCCTTAGTATAGTGATGTTTGGCATCTACTACGACCTCTCCATCCACATATAGTTTTGAGGTAGCTGGTAGGTACTTTGCCCTTCGAGATCTCCCTACACTCGATGCAGGAAGGTATATGTTAACCCATGGATCGTCGCTACCAAGATTGTAAAGTAGATCGAAGTAGCCATCATTGTGTACGTTGCTTGGTGTGTACTCTTTGTGATACCTATATACTTGATTCCCATCTGTTGGGTAGGTGATGCTTGTAGAGAGACTGCTTATTGAGCCATTCGATAGTGTTATGTTATTTCGTGTTATGCTCGATAATCTAAAGTCTGCATTGCCCTCTAGTGTCGGTATGCCGCCATAGAATTTTTCAGCATCATCATAGTACTCCCTATCGAAGTCACTGCGCCAACCATTATAGAAGTAGAAGCTATTATATGACCCTGTTAGGTAGCCATCACCATCGAAGTAGTTGTTAATCACCTCTCTGTATAGCGTATCGACACCAGATTTTATGTAACTATCACTGCGCTCTACCTTAGAGTTAACCATCGTCAGGTATGTCTCTACTACGGTCTCTGCTGTTAGACTCTGGAGACTAGCTCTAATCTCTCCACTCAATCCATCGAATGATGAGTAGTCGGCAGTAAGCAGAGATGTATCTATTATAGTTGAGAGGGAATCGGGGCGACCACCCTCCCTTGATAGAGTGTGTAGAGGATAGATATACCTAGCTGTTGAGATATGGCCCTGTGAGTTGTAGGTCAGATCCATTACCCTTCTATCACCATGAATGGTAAGGCTAGCGGTATCTGAGCCAATAACAGTGATCTCTACTCTCTTCGGCCTATTGCTCTGAGGCGTAGGCTTTGTCCACTTAGCTGTTGAACACGAGAGAGTTGTTAGTAGCACCACTAATAGTAATCGATATCTAGTCATAATTTTTCTTCGTTTTTATAAAGCTCCAAAATTACTTATTTTAGAGTTAAGGACAAATTAATTGTCTATAAAATATTATCTTTGCACTATCACTGTACAAGATTTAACTATAAGAAATGAATATAAACAGAACGCATTTAGCTGTTACTCTACTGCTTACTCTGCTTTTAGGCTGTTCGGGGAGTGTCGAGGACTATACAATGGCGGAGCGTGTGACCTACCTACGCTCATTTGATAGTGAGGGAAGGATAGTTAGCGAGAGTGAAACTACAATCTTTGAACGAAAGGTCGCAGATAGATTTATAGAGGATGACCCGGTAGTTAAAAATAGTGAGTATCGCTACTCAGGCGACACCACTATTAAGGTCACTGCTTTGGGCTTTATGTTGGGGCGCAAGATAGAGATTACTACTCCACTCTCAAAAGAGACTATAGAGATGGATGGTGCCGATACACTTGAATACTATAAAATTGGCTACCTAGACTCTACAAGGACAAAGTACAGGCGTGAAGATATTTGGTCCTCTGTGCAAGGGTACCGCTACTCCTCTGAGTATCTATATTGTGGCGATACACTTTATACAATAAAGACAGTAGATATTGCAACTGGAGAGAGTCGTAGGATTCGCCACCTCTATGGAGTTGATCCAGCCTCTTTAGAGGACTACTTAGATGACACTATCGATATAGTAGTGGCTGAGTATCAAGTTGCCGATACCACCTTTACTATCAACCTTGGTGACGATCAAGATGGCAACATTATGAAGCAGTACTATAGGGGAGATAGGGAGTTTACTGAGGCGTGGAACTCTGATGGTTCGCTACACTACAGAAGAGAGAACTATACAGATAGCAATGGTTATGAAGTGCAGCTATTTGATATGCCGCTAATGGGTATTCAGGCTACGGCCTATAGCCTTAATGGTAAGTTAGTAAGGGATATTTCAACCATATTTGATGGCACAACAGAGGAGATTATCTATGAGTATGACTCCAAGGGTAACCTCCTAAAAAAGACAACATATATAAGATAAATTACTAAAAACAAAAAAGAGATGAAAAAATTTACATTCCTTTCAACCCTTCTTGCTGTAGCACTACTATTTAGTGCCTGTGATGCAAAGAAGAGCAACAATGGCACAGAAGAGCCAACACAACCAGTTACTACAAAGCTAATTAGTTCAATAGATGGAAATGTTGCTGGTGTAGAGCTTACTATTAACTTTACATATAACGCAGACAACCAACTGACGAACGCGAGCATGACTTCGCCTATGATATCTCTTAATAGTGATTACACATACGAGGCTGGATTTATCCGAGCCGATGCTTCAATCACTTCGGAAGGATACTCTATAAATGCACATCTGTTATATACTCTAGATAGCCAAGGTCGAATCTCAAAACTTGAAGTTAACCCAAGCTCTATAGGCGCAGATGAAACTCTAGACTATCAGTATAATAGTGATAATCAACTTATATCTTATACATATGAAATGACAGAAGTCACCTCATTTCACTGGACTGGTGATAACTGTACCGGAGCAACACGAGAGCCAAATAGAACAGAGATAATTTATAGTAACGATATTAACCGTAATGACCTTAACTTTCCATTGATGTTTGTAGTCGATGATATATTTGGATTTCTCAATGCTAGAGGCACTGAGATGATTTCATCTATCCATTCATCATTGATAGGCAATAACCTAGGATATAACCTTCCTAGTGAGATTGTTACCTATACAAACAATGTTGAACAGACTAGAGAAGCAGTTACCTATACATTAGATAGCGAGGGATATCTCTCAACAGTAAATGCTGGCGGCACAGCTTATACTATCAATTACAAGTAGAGGTAAACTACGCTACAAATATGGTTTAGCCCTAGATATCAATAGAGCTATCTAGGGCTTTATTTTAAGATAATTTTGCTTATCTTCGCACCATATAATAACTATAAAAACTAAGAGATATGAGAAAATTTACACTACTCTCAGCACTACTTGCTGTAACACTACTATTTAGTGCCTGTGATCCCAAGAAGAGCAACAATGGCACAGAAGAGCCAACACCACCAAAAGAGAAACTTGTTAAATCAATCTTAGGTGATGTAAGCGGAGAGCAATATAACATTGACTTTACGTATGATGCAGATAACCAACTAACTGCAGTTGATCTATCTTCAGCTTATATTAATCTGCTTGCTAACTATACCTATGGAGAGGGAGTTATCACGGGTGATCTATCTCTTCAGATGGGAAAGAATACTCAAACTGCAACTATTATCTATAGTCTTGATAGTCAAGGTCGAATCTCTAGGGGTGATGTCTCTCAAGGCTCATTGGGCACTAACCAGTCACTAGAATATGGATATAATAGTAATAATCAGCTTATATCTGTCACATACGGTTTGACCGATGTAACCTCATTTGAGTGGACGGGGAATAACTGCACATCAGCGACTAGAGGTCCTTATAGTACTAAGATTATATATAGCAACGATATTAACCGCAACCCACTGAATCTATCTTTGATCTTTATAGCAGATGATGTATTCTCATTTATAAATGCTAATGGCTCAGAGATGTTATCTTCTCTAAATCCATCACGACTTGGCGCTATGCTAAACTACAATATCCCTACCGAGATAATCTCGTATGTAGATGGCGTAGAATCATATAGAGAGCCATTTGTCTATACCCTAGATAGCGAGGGAAATCTTAAAACGGTAAGCGCAGGAGGTACAGATTATACCATCAGCTACTAAGTAAATATAACCCACAGTAGGGCATTTAGCAGTGCAATAGAGCCTGAGGTATTATCTTTAGTACCTCAGGCTCTCTATTTAATAATATTGCTAGGATAATTAAATTGCTTATCTTTGCGCCACATAAAAACTATAAAAACTAAGAAATATGAGAAAATTTACACTACTCTCAGCACTACTTGCTGTAACGCTACTATTTACTGCCTGCGATCCTAAGAAGAGCGACAATGGCACAGAAGA
>CAYJFH010000124.1:0-4190 GCA_964369485.1 uncultured Rikenellaceae bacterium
GAACCCGAAGAGGAACCTAAAGACGAGCGCACTGATGCTCAAATATTGGCTATCGAGAGCCTTCAACAAGCCTTTGAGGCTACTGACCTTATTACCTCTATAACCCCAACCCAGGAGGGTAGTGAGGTGACTGCCTACAATATAATGTTCCTGCAATCTGAGCCAATCCTTCTACACATGGGTGTTGAGGGCTATATTGCTGATGTTACTATAAGCGAAGAGGATGTGAATATAGAGATTAATAGTGAGCAATATGCCTTTGATAGATTTATACTCCTATATAGGGTTAATGGTATTGATGTTGAAGGTAATGTTGAGATTACATCTATTGATAGTGCCATCGAGATTCTTAACCTACCTGAGGGATATAATTTTATAGTCGAGGTAACTGGCGATGATGCTACTACTGGATCGAGCGATGGCGAAGCTGTCGATTGGGAAGTAAAGATTATCGCAAGCGAGGGTAATAACCCCCTTGTTTCGATAGTTCCGACTCTCATAACTGGGTATGGTGTGATCTCTAAGGGTGGTTCATTGAGTATTTCCGCTACTAATGGTAATAGTAATAATGATATTCTTGCCACTTCATCTTTCACCTATACTGCATCTGATATTACTGAGTACAGCGAGACGCACTATCCCCGCTACTCTGGTTACTGGTATGTGAAAGGCCTAACAAGCGATACAGAACTGGCAATACTCAACAACCAACTTAAAGAATTGGAAAAGGCTGTAAGAGCTGCAGCAGTGACAGAGGTCGATCTTAAAATAGCACTTAACCTATTGAATGTTTATATATTTGATGACAATGGAGAGAGCCTGCCAGCAGGTGATACTTGGTTCTCATTTAGTGGTTGTAATAATCTTATCTCATTTACGGCCGAAAGCCTGGCAAGTGGTCTACCTGAAGGGGCATTTAGTGGATGTAAAAATTTAGAAACTGTTACACTACCCAAGTTAACAGATATGATTGAAAATATTTTCATCGACTGTATCAGCCTGAGATCTATCTCAACTCCAAAGATAGTACATGTCGGAGGTTCTGCTTTTGGCGGCTGTACGAGTCTTAGCGCTGTGTCATTTCCTGTAGCTGGAGATATATTTAGCCAAGCGTTTTCTGGTTGTTCTAACCTATCATCCGTTGAGATGCCAGGTGCTCTTATTATATGGGAATACGCATTCTATAATTGCGATAAACTAACAACGGTAAAGATGGAGTCAGCTAAAAATATAAAAAAATTTGCATTTAGTAGTTGTTCTGAATTAAAGTCGCTTTCACTACCTAAGGCTGCTTATATTGGAGATCGTGTACTTCAACATTGCTCAAATCTAACCGATCTATATATTGGCTATGACGACGTAACTGGCGAAAAGAGCACAATAATTAGTATCCATAAAGGATGGATGACCAATTCCGACACTGAGATGATTACGCTAAGATTGGGTGATCTAGCAGAGGGTTCGGGCGTTACTGTAGTTGATAACACTATGACAATTGAAGATCAAATCTATATCTTTAAGGAGATTATACGCTAAGTTAAGAGTATTGTCTATCTAACATATAGAGTATAGAGACAGAGATAGTCCCACCTGAATATGAGTTATCAGGTGGGACTATTCTTTTTTAGGGTGTGTCGACTCTCTGGAATTCCACTCTCCCTCTTTTTAAAAAAAATGGAGGCTGCCTCAGTTCACAATAGTGAAGTTGAGCAGCCTCCATTTTTTATAAGGTTATATGTGCGCTGAAGTCTAGTTTGTGCGCTCAATTAGGTTGTAGAAGTTCCATCCCGGAGTAGCTAAGTACTTGTCCATTGTGCCCGAAGGAATCTCGATAGAGTACTGTGATAGCTCCTCGCCTACAGCTGCTACTGTACCGTAGCCCTCAGGGAATGTACCCACGAATTGAGCCTCAGGGAGGTTGAATGTGTCAGGGTTAACGTGAAGTGAGTCAACCGCTGGGATATTATCTGTCCAGTGTACACTTATCTTTGTAAGAGTTGGGATATTAGCAAATGATCCAAGTTTATCATCCTTTAGGTCGTTATCAATCGTTGTGATAGTAGCAGGAATATCTAGCTCTGTGAGTTTCGTAGACATTAGGAACTGAGGAGGAACTACCGCTGTTGCACTGTTGAATGTATATGATGTAAGCGCAGTATTGAAGAAGCAATAATCAGCGGCAGAGAAGTCTAGGTGCTCTGGTGCTGAGAAGGAAGTCATTGCAGAGTTTGCAGCAAATACGTTACCAGTAATTGTAGTCATTGACTCTGGAAGTATCACCTCGGTGAGAGTTATACAACCAGAAAATGCTCCTGCCTCTAAAGTCGTGATTGTGCTTGGTAGTTCTAGAGCTTCTAGAGCTTGGCAGTCACTGAAGGCTCTTGATCCGATTATCTCAATTTTACCCCAGTTTGTTACTCTCTTAAGTGCAAGGCATTGGAAGAAAGCCTGAGTCTGAATAAACTTAAGCTCGTCTGGCATTCTTACCTCCTCAAGTGCCATGCATTGACCTAGTGATCCAGCGCTAAGCTCAACGATTGAGTTAGGAAGCTTTAGGGTCTTTAGTGTTGAGTTAATGCTTATTGGTCTACCTTCGCTGTCTAGCTCGTGGAATCCAAATGTTGGGATTGAGTTAGTCTGCTCTGGGTTCAGGAGATTTTTTATTGTACCTACGATCTCAACTCTGCTTAGATCAATGTTAACAAAGTTAGTAAGTGATGCGAAGTCAGCATTATTCATTGTACCTGTAACGATGATATTCTCCTTTGAGTGATCTTCGCCAAGTGCTGCGATAATAGACGCTGATAGTGTGTTGACTGTATTGTCAACAGCATCGGCAGTATTGTTAACAACGTAGCTGAGTTGCTCTTGGCTCAGTGTTGCCACTACGTCCACAGCACCCTCGTAGCTAAGTGTGATATTGCCAGTTCTAGTGTCTATATTGTCATTTGCAGCGACACTAAATGTAATAGTCTGAGTGGTCGGATACTCGAAGTTAGTAATCCAGCTCTCAGTGGTAGATGCGCTAATAGTAGCACCATCGATAGGATTTGCAATCGAAAATGTAATCTGACCCTGTCCACCTTCGGCTGTGACTACAGATATATCATCAATGGTTATAACTGGTGTGCTTGGTGTTTTTGCCTCGGGAGTACAGCCGATTAGTGCAAGTGCGCTCAGCGCAAAGAGTAGAAGTCTTCTCATTTGTGTAAAAATTAATGGTTTGTTAATAGATATTGCTCTCTAGGGAATCTCCCTATCTCACCCCTCAAGCCTCCAGTGGCTTAAGGATCTGAAATGCAAAGATAGAAAATTTTATAACTAAAATTGCGCCAATTGAAATTTTTTGCCAGCAATTATATTTTTATGTAAATTTATTTAGTGAAGTAGTGTGTTCTGGAAAATTTATACTATATTTACCTATTGTTAAACTTAAATTTAAAATATATGTCAGGCAATAGAACATTTACTATCATTAAACCTAACGCAGTGGGTGGATCGCATATCGGTGAGGTATGCTCGATGATCGAGGCTGCAGGCTTTAGAATTATTGCGATGAAGATGACCTACCTTTCGCGCTCAGATGCCGAGAAGTTCTACTATGTACACAAGGGGAGATTCTTCTTTAGAAATCTATATCTATTTATGACCTCGGGGCCTATCGTTGTGATGGTGCTCGAGAAGGATAATGCTGTTGCGGACTTCAGAGCACTAGTTGGCTCTACTAATCCTGATATGGCAGAGGAGGGTACAATTCGCAAGAAGTTTGCGGAGTCTAAGACACGTAATGCTATTCACGCCTCGGATAGTGATGAGAATGCAGCTTGGGAGGCATCGTTCTTCTTTACCGATAAGGAGATCATCGATACTACATATGAACTGCCACTACCAGCAGATGAGATCGATAGCGACTAGAGTTAGTGTTATATAATAAATAGAGTAGGGGACAAGTGTCGAGCTTGTCCCCTACTCTATGTATATAGTGCAAACCAAACCATGGGAAACGAAGTTTTCCCGGCACGCGGAGTATTTTCTTACGCTAAAAATTCAAAATAGTTAGGCTTCGCCTCAACCATTTTGCTGTCGCAAACTAATCAGAGCAATAAGATAGAGCTTGGCGAAGGGCGACGACTAGGCGGATGGCGGATAGGAGCGACCGAAGGGAGCGCATAGAAGACGGCCGACTCGGG
>CAYJFH010000125.1:0-4110 GCA_964369485.1 uncultured Rikenellaceae bacterium
GTAAAATAGCCCTGATCTATTTAAAATCAATAACTACGACTCGGCTCTGGGTACAACTATAAATTGTCGATAGTCTCATTTTTTTAGATTGTCGGCAATTTTTTTGTGATATGATGGTAGTTAATGGAGTGGAGAGCTGTGCAGGGAGTATAGAGCAGCGTGCAAAGGATATTAGAAGTGAATTAAGGAAATTAATATATCCTTATAGAGGTAATTTGCTTGTCGCTTTGGTTATTTTTGTTAATTTTGCGATACTTTAAAATTAACAGGCAATAATGAATTTCAATAAAAATGATTTCCGAGGGGTAAGTGGCGGTGATGAGATCATCTCGATACTTACTCAGATGGGGAGTTCTCAGAACCCCGTGGAGTTAGTAAATCCACTAATGCAGGCGTTGAGGGAATCTGCTAGTTCGCAGGCATATAGCGCTTGCTTTAAGTACTTAGTCGAGATATCCTCGCAGTCACGTTCATTAGACTTCATAGCTTTTATTTCAGATTTTAAGACTCTTTTGCTTAGAACAGATCTAAATGCAATGAGCGTTGAACAACTAAGGGAGTACGTTATAGCCCTAAGTGATGTAACTTCTGCGCACGGTTTCTTTGTAAAGGCCGAGGATGTGCCGAATTGGAGCGATGACTTTAAGAGCTACTTTATGTTAACGATGACGAAGTTGCACTCTTTAAGTAGCGATACTGTAGCGTTTCTATTCAACGGAGCATTTGATAAGGCGTTTCATACGAAGTGTTGCCACTGTGGTAATGACCTACATAGCTACCACATTGATGGCGAAGATACCAAGCATATCACACCTGCTAATTTCAGTGAGTTGCCGCCAGCTGGTATTGTACCTGACGTTACGCCACTACTATTCTATCCAGCATATCAGACTATCGGTGAGAAGCAACTCTCAATGGTGATGCCATACCTATATGGTACGTATAGCTGTACGGCTTGTGAGGGTGTGAACCCCGTAATGGCGGCGATAATGAATTGGATTAGGGCTAATGGTCCAATCTTTTCTCCCTCCGAAGAGTATATTGATAAGCTCTTTGAGGTGGTGAATAAGTGGGATCATAATCAAGCTAATTGGGCAGATAAGTTATGGTATGCCACTAAGTACTATGCCTCGCAGTGCGTTGCTCTCTATGGCAAGGGGTCGCTAAAGGCACAGAAGGAGTTGGTGCGTAGCGCAGTGAGGGTTGCGTCGCTATGGGGTAATGATTTCCCTACTCAGGTGGCAGATAGTGCTATTGCGTACCTGAAAGATTCAGCGGAGAGTGATTTGCTGAAGGCCGATCTTCACTTTTGGATTGGTTATGCTATATCGTATGGTTGGGATCTGCCGAGGGAGGAGTACCAGAGGGCAATTTCGCACTATAGAGCCGCAGAGGAGCTATATATAGCTATATATGGCGAGGATAATGAGAATGTCACAAAGTGTCGTAATAATATTGCTCAGACAGCGGCTGAGATGCCGGGCGGTGATATGAAGCAGATGATAGAGCAGTATGAAAGGTTAAAGAGCAATCCGAAGGCAACTCAGAGTGAGATTGCACTTGCCGAGCACCACCTAGCAGGGCAGTATGAGGAGCGTGGAGAGTATGCCAAGGCGATAGAGATGGAGCAGAGCACGCTCAATGAGTATATTGAAGAGTATGGAGCCGATAGTGATATGGTTGCAGACCATAAAGAGCGCATTGCGGAGCTATACGATAAGATGGGGAGTAGCGAGGAGGCACTAAAGATACTAGAGGAGTCTGCCGAGGTTCATATCCGTGAGATGGGGCGTGAGTATATGCTACCACCACTATTTAGAAATATGATCCACAAGGGTAAGAGGTTATTTAACCTTAATCAAGACCCTGAGAAATTTGCAGTTAGGGTTCGCTCGGTGAGTGGAGTCTATGATAAGTTAGGTGATATTTACTTCTCTATGCACAACGCCAAAAAGGCGATAGGTAAGTATGAGAAGTCATTGGAGCTATTCACTTGGGTGAGCGTTCCGGTGGGTATTGAGATGGTGTCAATGCACTTTAAGATAGGGGTTACCTATTACTGTGTAGATAATAACGAGGTTGCGATTAAGCATTTAAATGAGGCTCTAAAGCATCTCCATTGGACAATCACAGAGTCTCCATATCCAAATGAGAGGGAGCGAGCTCAGAGCTTTCAGCCAATATTAGTAAGTAAGGTTAGTGAGGTTCTTTCGTGTGCTGCGAATCTACGCAGTGGGGAGATGGAAGAGCTGTATCAAATTTATAAAATAGATTAAATATGTACATTACAGGAACAACAAAAGAGGAGCTACAGGCTTCTTACACCGCAGCGGTAACAGCTGCGCAGGCCGAACTGCAAGCAAAGATAGCTGAGGCACAGATGAGCGGGGATTTCGGGGCAATGCAGAGCCTATGTGTTAGCGCGCAGTCTACTATTACGGAGATTTTAAAGGAGTTTCAAGAGAAGATAGAGGCTCTAAATTCGGGAGCAACTATTGAGCAAGAGCCACAGAAGTTCTATAACTATGATTGTGGTATTGACCTTGATGCAATAGTCTATGATGGCGATAGGGATATGAAGCTAGAGCTAGATGAGGATCCAGATATTCAGACGGTAAATGATGAGCTTAAGGAGAAGAGCGGAGAGTATAATGCTAGAAAGAACCTCCTAAAGACTAGCCTAAAGCTTACCGAGAAGTTAGCACCACACATCTATAAGATTGCTGAGGATTGTCGCAAGGTTCTAAAGATGGACAAAAAGATTGAGTTCTATGTATATCAGGACGATAAGTTTAATGCGGCTTGTTACCCTCCAACTGAGGATAAGCTATATATTATCATCTCGAGCGGTATTATAGAGCGCTTTAGCCTTGAAGAGATCGCTTTTGTTATTGGCCACGAGATTGGCCACGTTCTATTCGAGCACCACACCTATAGCGCTAAGGCGATACTAGCCGAGGGCGAGGGGCGTCTATCGCCACTACACGCTATGAAGCTATTTGCGTGGGGTCGTGCTGCAGAGATTAGTTGTGATAGAATTGGACTGCTGTGCTGTAAGTCATTCACTGCGGCAGGTAGCGCATTCTTTAAGCTATCTTCGGGTGTTACTAGCACTTCGCTACAGTTTAACCTTGATGAGTATATTGCTCAATTTGTGGATCTAAAGGCGGAGATGGCAAGTAGTGAGGTTGATCCTGAGGATTGGTATAGCAGCCATCCATTCAGCCCTATTCGTATTAAGGCGTTGGAGCTATTCGGACGTAGCGATACATACTATAACCTTGTGGGTAAGAGCGGCACACCAGAGATTACCGAGGCGGAACTAGAGCAGGAGATTGCACAGTTTATGTCGCTTATGAACCCATCATACCTCGACAAGGAGAGCGAGGTAGGAGCTAAGATCCAGCAGTATATCTTTGTGGCAGGATACCTAATCGCAAAGTCTGACGGTACCGTTGATCAGAGCGAGGTTGTAGCACTCGGTAGAATTGTAACTCCGGGTACATTTAGGAGGTGTATGAGGGAGATCTCGCAACTGTCGATTGATGACCTTAAGAGCAAGGTAGTAGAGCTGTCGAGCGATCTAAACGCATTCCTTAGCCCAATGCAGAAGTTAAATATCCTACGTGACCTTACCGTTATTTCGTCTGCTGATGGCACTATCGATAAGTGCGAGATAGATGTTCTATACCACCTATGCCACTTCTTTAATATCAACTATGAGTTTATCGACTCGGTAATCGAGGAGATGACTGGCTCAGAGGAGTAGTTATTACTCTGGCTCAAACATAATCGAGGAGGTTTTACAGATGTAAGACCTCCTCGATTTTTTGTTGTATGTAATTTTCACCCCTCGATTATTGCTATCTCTTCGGGTGTTAGACTATATAGCTTATGGACCATTTGGTCGATGGTGCGATCGGTTGAGGCTATCTGTGCGCTTAAGTCGTTGCAGGCGGTCTTATAGGCAGTGAAGTACTCTTCCCACTCATCTTGTTGGAGTAGTGTGAGTCTATATTTCTGCTTTTTGAGTTGGGCTGTGAACTCCTTAAATTCACCCTCATCGAAACGCTCCAATGCCCCCGTTATCTTTAGTCCCTCGAAATTATC
>CAYJFH010000126.1:0-4027 GCA_964369485.1 uncultured Rikenellaceae bacterium
CAGCACAACCGCTATTGTTATATCTTTATAGAACCAAATAATGAGAGGTCACCATTAACCACAGAGTGATTAAAGATGACCTCCCCTTATTATGATTCTTAACTTAGTGTAGCCCTATGGACGTAGTACTGCTACCTCACCGCTCTTGCCCACCGATACTATCGAGGATGCACTACGAGTAGAACCCTTCTCGAACTCAGCAGGTACTACAAAGTCAACGGCATTGATTATCTCTTGCGATATATCAGAGAACTTCGTAGGTGAACTCTCACCGCTAATATTTGCCGAGGTTGAGACCACGGCTCTGCGGAACTTGCGCAGCAGCCCTTGACAGAAGTCGTGCTGTGGAATGCGAATAGCTATAGTCTTCTGCTCTGGTAGTAGGTTGCTGGCAACGGCACAGCCGCCCTCCATCACTACTGTTAGAGGTTTACTCCCCTTAGCCTCTGCAGCCTCAAATAGCTGTTCGGCAATATCAGGTACGCTCTCGACATATTTCCACATCTCATTGGTATTAGCTACAAGCACAATCATAGCCTTGCTGTCCTCCCTGCGCTTAATCTCATATACACGCTTTACTGCCTCAGCATTAGTTGCATCGCAACCAATACCCCAAATTGTATCGGTAGGGTAGAGTATAACTCCCCCCGAACGAAGTACCTCATTGCACTTCTCTACTACTTCTCTTAGTTCCATATCTTTGTGCATTTATAGTTTTTCTACAGTCTGGGCAATAACAGTTGGGAAGTGTTTGTGTTCAAGGGCGTGAATCTTCTGTGCAAGACTCTCGGCGCTATCCTCTGGGGTAACTTCGCAAGAGGCTTGGAAGATAATTGCACCCTCGTCGTAGTGCTCATTGACGAAGTGAATGGTAATTCCCGACTCCCTCTCACCAGCCTCGATAACGGCTCTGTGGACGTTGTCGCCATACATCCCCTTGCCGCCATATTTTGGTAGTAGTGCAGGGTGAATATTCACGATTCTGTCGCTATATGCCGCAACGATATCAGAGGGCATAAGTAACATAAATCCAGCAAGAACGATAAAATCTATCCCACTTTCTTCAAGAAAACTTAATATAGAGGCACTATTTTCCCTAAAGTCCTTAGCACTAAAGATTTTAGATGGTACGGAGTGGTTAGTTGCTCTTTGTAATACGTAAGCCTCTGGTTTATTGCAGATTATAGTGGTGACTTTGCCGTATTTAGGGTTGCTTTCAAAGAAATTCATAATCTCCTCGGCATTAGAGCCACTACCCGATGCAAATATAGCTATGTTTTTCATAATGAATGAATTGAATAAAAAATGTCTGATAAAAGTACAAAAAAATAAGAGAAGTTTGCGTAGTTTAACAAAAAAAGTATAAATTTGCACAGAATTGTTAAACCAAAAATAATAGAATAGACAATGTCAAACATTTCAAAAAAAGTAGTAGAGATTATCGTAGACAAACTAGGTGTAGACGCAGAAGAGGCAGTACCAACAGCAAGCTTCACAGCTGATCTTGGTGCAGACTCACTTGACACCGTTGAACTTATTATGGATTTCGAAAAAGAGTTCGAAATCGCTATCCCAGACGAAGATGCTGAGAAAATCGCAACTGTAGGCGACGCTATCTCTTACATCGAGGCAAAGAAAAACTAATTCTCTTTGCTTAACATCTTGTGCTGCAGTATCTCCTTTGCAGCTTTAGAAGGAATTATATCTCTTTTTAAAGATCAATTAAGGAGTGTACACTTCGGTAGTACAAGTGAATGCTAAGATTAGATAAAGGGGATTTGAGCGAATGCTTTTATCCCCTAATCTTTTTTTTAGCTTCAGACTAAAAAGACTTTAGATTAAAAATATCATATACGATTTCATTAAGATATGAGAAGAGTAGTAGTAACAGGATTGGGTACAATTAACCCACTTGGAAATAACATAGAAGAGTACTTTGCCGCTCTTAAGGAAGGCAAAAGTGGAGCAGCACCTATCACGCACTTTAATGCGGAGAAGTTCAAGACTCAATTTGCTTGTGAGGTTAAGGGCTTTAATCCACTAGACCACTTCGATAGAAAAGAGGCAAGAAAATTTGATAGATTTGCGCAGTTCGCTATGGTAGCAGCTGAACAAGCTGTACAGCACTCGGCGCTAGACATCGAGTCGATTGACCTAGATAGAGCTGGTGTAATTTGGGCTTCTGGTATCGGTGGACTTGACTCTATCACAGAGGCTATTACTGACTATGCAAAGGGCGATGGCACTCCACGTTTTAATCCATTCTTCATCCCTAAGATGATTATCGATATTGCTGCAGGTCATATCTCAATGAAGTACGGCTTTAGAGGCCCTAACTACGGTACAGTTTCAGCTTGTGCGAGTGCTAACCACGCATTTATCGACGCAATGAACCTTATCCGTTGGAATAAGGCAGATGTTATCGTAGCGGGTGGCTCAGAGGCTGCAATCTCACCAGCAGGTATTGGTGGATTCAACGCTATGCAAGCGCTCTCAACTCGCAATGATGATCCACAAACAGCCTCTCGTCCATTCGACACTGGCCGTGATGGTTTTGTTATGGGTGAGGGTGCAGGTGCACTTATCCTTGAGGAGTATGAGCACGCAGTGGCTCGTGGTGCTAAGATCTATGCAGAGGTTGTTGGTGGCGGTATGAGCGCAGACGCTTACCACCTAACAAGCCCACATCCAAACGGTATGGGTGCTTGTAAATCTATGCAAAATGCAATCGCAGATGCTGGTCTTAAGCCATCGGATATCGACTACGTGAACCTACACGGTACTTCGACTCCAGCAGGTGACATTCCAGAGATCACTGGTGTAATGACTTGCTTTGGCGACCACAGCTATAAGATGAATATCTCTTCGACTAAGTCGATGACTGGTCACCTACTTGGCGCAGCAGCAGCAGTAGAGGCTCTTGCGTGTATTATGACACTAACCGAAGGCGTTGTAGCTCCAACTATCAACAACTTCGACCTAGATAAGTCAGTAGACCATAAACTGAACCTTACACTTAACAAGGCTCAAACAAGAGACGTTAAGTATGCACTAAGCAATACATTTGGTTTTGGTGGTCACAACTCAACAGTTGTACTAAAGAAATTCGAGCAATAAGCCAACTCTATAGATGCTAAGGAGAATTTTCCGTCGCTATATTGGCGCTGATGCCCATTACTATAAGCTCATACACCGAGTATTCGGGGTATGGGCTTATAATATTGATATATATAAGCTAGCTCTTGTCCACAGATCTGCATCTGTCTCACTTGAGAGTGGAATGCAGGTAAATAACGAGAGGTTGGAATTCCTTGGTGATGCAGTATTGGATATGTTCGTCTCTGAGATGCTCTTTGTTGAGTACCCAGAGTACCAAGAGGGGCAACTCACAAAGATGCGAAGTAAGATAGTTTGCCGTTCGACCCTAAATACTCTAGGTCGTACCATCGGTATAAAGGGTGAAATCGTGGCAAATCAGAGCTCAAATCGCTTCTCTCGTCAGAATATGTATGGCGATGCTTTCGAGGCGCTATGTGGCGCGTTATACCTCGATCAGGGCTATGAAAAGACTAGTAGAGTACTTATGTCGCTTTTCTCCGAGAGGTTAGATATCGAAGAGCTAGTAGCAACAGAGAGCGACTATAAGAGCCGAGTGCTAGAGTGGGCGCAGAGGGAGCATAAGAAGTTAGAGTTCTATAGTGAGCGTAGCGCATCATATAGTGAGAGCAATCCAGTCTTCGAGTCAGTAGTAATGATCGCAGGGCAGAGGTATGGATATGGAAGCTCCAGAAGTAAGAAGGATGCAGAGCAGAGGGCTGCAAGGGCCGCCTTTGAGGAGCTCACGGAGCAGGGCATAGAGTTATAGTAAAAGAGAACAACCACCACGGTTTAGTTCTCTTTTTTTTGAGCGTTACTGCACACGGGTGTTTTTAAGCTGTTTAGAGTAATGCGCTTTTCTTGAAAAGAAAAGCGAGCGGGACGACCGACCCCATGGTCGGCCCGCTTATCAGCGGACTCTCCCTCGGTC
>CAYJFH010000127.1:0-4009 GCA_964369485.1 uncultured Rikenellaceae bacterium
GAACTCGTGACCTCTTCCTTACCAAGGAAGTGCTCTACCACTGAGCTACAACAGCATTACCTGCGCCTTTAATAGTGAGCCGTAGCTCTAAAAGCGAGTGCAAATATACTACTTTTTGGTAAAAGCCCAAACTTTTTGAGCTTTTTTATTATCTGATATAGGTAGATTAAAGTGACTTTCTAATAGCAATCATCTCGATAAGCGTTGCTGCTGCCTCGTCACCCTTATTGCCGTGGATACCGCCACATCTATCAATTGCCTGCTGCTCGTCATCAACAGTAAGTAGTCCAAATGCTACTGGTACACCGCTACTTAGTTGAACGTCCATAATGCCCTGCGTTGTGCCTGCACATACGTAGTCGAAGTGTGGAGTACCACCACGGATAACGCATCCAATTGCAATAACACCATCAATATCATGGTGCTCGATAGCCATCTTCGCCCCAAATGGTAGCTCGAATGCTCCCGGAACCCACATTACGTTGATATCGCTCTGTGAGCAGCCCGAGCGTAGAAGAGTCTCCTTAGCACCTTCGAGTAGTGCACCTGTAATCTTACGGTTCCAATCCGCAACTACTATTGTAACCTTCATACCCTCGGCAGAAGATAGTCTATCTGAGTTTGCAAGAGCAGATAGATTTTGATTTTCACTTGCCATATTATTCTTTTTTACTTTTTATTTACTTGACTAATAAAAATATCGCCAAGACTTCTAACGAATATTAAAAGCTTGGCGATATATATTTTATCTATTTCTTAGGCTATAGCCCTATAGACTCTGCTCCATGTAGTTGATATACTTATCAGCATCACGAGCCTGAGTAGATCTTGGGTACTGCTCCTTGATGGTTTGAAGTACCTCGATCGCCTCGCTAGCCTTGCCAGCTTCGTACATTGCGATAGCTGCCTTTTGGCCATATAGTGGTGCTACTGAAGCGTCAGTTGACATTGCCTTTTTGTACATCTCGATAGCCTTTTCGCTATTACCTAGCTCAATGTGGCAGTCGCCCATTAGGCCGTAGTTCTGAGCATCAAGAACAGCACCTGCAATACTGCCAGCGTGCTCGTAGCTCTCTAGTGTAGTAAGTGCACCTTGGAAGTCGCCTAGTTGAACTTTACATACACCTGCATAGTGTGCTGCAACGTTACCCTCTGGAGTTCCAGAGTACTCAGTGGTGATATCCTCGAAACCTAGAAGAACACCATCGATGCCGTTTAGTGCAACTTGGAATGAATCTCTCTCGAATTGGATCTGAGCCTCATACATCTTAGCCGATGCCTCCTCGCTACGTGGAGTAGCGTAGAAGTGGTCGTAACCAAATATAGAACCAACTACTAGTGCTGCAACTGCAACAACCACTAGAAGTACCTTACCGTTCTTCTCAATAAACTTCTCTGACTTTGAGAGTGCTTCTTCGATCTGTACTTCAGGATCCTTTTCAATCTGTTTTTTTGTAGACATTACCTTTGTTTTATTTTTATTAACGTTATTACTCTAGTTAAATGGTGGTAGCTCTTTCCTTTGAAATTACATAGGCGGGCACCCCACTAAATCAATTCACAAAAGTATATTTTTTCTTCTAAATTACCAAACTTCAACCATTTTTTTTATCTTTGCCCTATGTATTTAGATACACTTTCTATAGCGCACTACAAGAATATCAGTGAGGAGGAGCTAAATTTTAGCCCTTCGCTCAACTGCTTTGTGGGGGCAAATGGTAGTGGTAAAACCAACGTTCTTGATGCTATCCACTACCTCTCGCTTACCAAATCGGCACTTCGCACAAGCGACACTGGGTGTATCGAGCACGGTGAGCAATTCTTTATCCTAAAGGGCAAGTATAGTTCGCATAGTGATGAGAAGTCGCACACAATTTCGGCTACATTCCAGCGAGGTAAGGGCAAAAAATTTATGCACTCAACCAAGGAGTATGAGCGCCTTGGCGACCATATCGGGAGGTTCCCACTTGTGATTGTGACCCCAGCGGACGTTGAGCTAATTAGCGATGGGGCGGAGTATAGAAGAAGGTTTATCAATACACTATTCTCGCAAATCGATGCCGAGTACCTATCCCTAATGGTTAAGTATAATGGAGTGCTTGCGCAGAGAAATAGCCTGCTTAAGAACCACTTTGGACAAGATGAAGTGCTAGAGATTGTATCGCTGCAACTTAGCGATATAGGTAGTAAGATCCATAGAAAACGAAGCGCGTTTATCGAGGCGTTATCACCGATTGTCAGAGAGTTCTATCTCGCTATCTCAGGAGGCAGAGAGGAGATAACAATAAACTACCGCTCTAAACTAAATGAGGGGGCTATGGAGGCTCTTCTACTCCAGAGTGTGGAGCGTGATAAGGTGCTAGGATATACGTCCGTTGGGATCCATCGTGACGATATAACCCTACTAATGGATGGCCACGCTATTCGCTCAGTAGGCTCTCAGGGGCAGCAAAAGTCGCTACTACTTGCCATTAAACTAGCCGAGGCTAAGTTAATTGCACAGTACTCTGAGAAAAGAGCGATTCTACTTCTCGACGATGTATTCGATAAGTTAGATATGCAGAGGGTGGAGAACCTAGTGGAGTTAGTTGCAGGGGAGAACTTTGGTCAGATATTTATATCCGATGCCAATAAGGTGCGACTCGAGGGGATTGTGGAGAGGTTCGATAAGAACTATAAGATGTATGAAGTTAATAGTGGAAAGATAACCCAATTAAAATAAGATGAACAACGAAGTAGAGAATATTGAGGAGGTAGGGGAAGAGCTATTTGAGCACCTTTCTCTAACGGTAGATAAGGGACAGGGGATGATTCGCATCGATAAGTTCCTAAAGACTAAGATGGAGAATACATCGAGGGCACGTATTCAATCGGCTGCCGACGATGGCTATGTCCTTGTAAATGGAGTGGCGGCTAAGTCGTCCTATAAGGTGAAACCACTCGATGAGATTCAGATTATGATGCCATATGAGCGTCGTGAGATTGAGATTATTGCTGAGGATATACCCCTAGATATCGTCTACGAGGATACAGATCTACTGGTTGTCAATAAGCCAGCAGGCCTAGTTGTACATCCGGGGCACGGTAACTACTCAGGAACGCTGGTCAATGCACTTGCATTCCACCTCAAGAATGAACCTCTATTTGGTGATGGCTGTGACCTTAGGGCTGGTCTAGTACATAGAATCGATAAGAATACCTCGGGGCTACTTGTTATTGCTAAGAATAGCGAAGTGCACGCAAACCTTGCGATGCAGTTCTTCCACCATACTACCCAACGTACATATCACGCTCTAGTTTGGGGTACTCCAGCCGAGAGCGAAGGCACAATTAAGACTATGATTGGCCGCTCGGCAAAGGATCGCCTACAGATGGCAGTTCTCGACGATGACGATCCAGTGGGTAAGGTAGCTATCACTCACTATAAGGTGCTACAGTCATTGGGCTATGTATCGCTAGTTGAGTGTAGATTGGAGACTGGGCGTACGCACCAGATCCGTGTCCATATGAAGCATCTAGGCCATCCGTTATTTAATGACGAGCGCTACGGCGGTGATAGAGTTCTACGTGGTACGACCTACACAAAGTACAAACAGTTTGTGGATAATTGCTTTAAGGAGATGCCTCGCCACGGACTACACGCCCTTACCCTTGGCTTTGAACACCCAATAAAGCAGGAGTGGATGCAATTCACAAGCGAATATCCATCTGACTTCTCTTCATGCCTTGAGAAGTGGCGTGCATATAGTACTCACTCATCTAAGACGGAGGCGTAGCTTAAGAAATAACACTAGAGTAATTCAGAAGAGCCAAGCTAGAGAAATTTTATAGCGGGTCGACCGACCCCATGGTCGGCCCGCTTATCAGCGGAACCTCCCTCGGTCGCCCCTCGCACAACCTTGCATATTAAAACCGCTATAGCAAAATAGTTGAATCCCGAAGGGTTCAACTTTTTTTTGTTTTATTCATTGGACTGGTTCGCCTTTCAGGCTCACTTACTTTTTTCTTT
>CAYJFH010000128.1:0-3920 GCA_964369485.1 uncultured Rikenellaceae bacterium
TTTTCACGCCTGAAGAGTGCGTATGCACCTGCAAAGCCTTAGCGAGGTTGTGCGATGGGCACGACGACTGAGGCAGTGGCGGCATGAGTGAAGCGCCCAAATGTAAATAGGGCGCTAGCGAATAGAGGCACGCCTCCGGGGGAGTCGTCGTGCCTCTTGCAAGTTTCTCTAGCTTGACTCTGCTTAATAAAACCACCCCTTCCTCAAAAAAAGAGGAGGAGTGCATCACTGCACTCCTCCTATCAATAGAGATATCACCTCTTATATAAAACCCCTAGGCTGGGTCGTGGCCGTGGCCTCCCCAAGGATTACAGCGTAGTATGCGCCAAATCGCCTTTGCGAGCCCTACAATTAACCCATACTTCTTTAGGGCATCGATGGCGTACTGCGAGCAAGTAGGGGTAAACCTACATGCCGAAGGGAATAGTGGCGAGATACATAGCTGATAGAACCGTATAAGCAACCACAGCGGAAATATTAATATACGCTTTACGATGCTATAGATCTTTGATAGTATCTTCACTGCCCAATAGAGGTGTCAATGTAATTAGTCGATAAACTTTGCCGCTACATACTCTGCAATCTGCACTGCATTAGTAGCTGCCCCTTTGCGTAGATTATCTGCCACAACCCACATATTTAGCGCCTGAGGGTTCGAGATATCCATACGTAGACGACCTACAAATACATCGTCCTTACCCTTTGCAAATAGTGGCATTGGGTACTGATTCTCCTCGGTGTTATCAACAACTTGTAGACCTTCAGAGTGCTCCAGAATCCAGCGTGCCGCACTTAGAGTAAATGGCTGCTCAAACTCTACGTTGATGCTCTCGCTATGGCCACCAATAACTGGCACACGCACTGCTGTTGGCGATACAAGGATCGATGGATCACCTAGGATCTTGCGAGTCTCGTGAAGTAGCTTCATCTCCTCCTTAGTATAGCCATTCTCGGTGAATTGATCACAGTGAGGGATACAGTTCTGCTCAATTTGGTAGTTATATACCCTCTCGCAATCTAGGTTACCTGCCTTTTCGTTTAGTAGTTGGTCTAGGGCGGCCTTACCAGTACCCGTAACGGCTTGGTAGGTCGAGACTACGATTCTACGGATATTATATGCTGTATGGAGTGGCGCAAGTGCCACTAGCATCTGAATTGTCGAGCAGTTAGGGTTAGCGATAACTCTATCCTCATAGGTTAGCTCCTCGGCATTGATCTCAGGGATTACTAGCTTCTTTGTTGGGTCCATTCTCCACGCCGAGCTGTTGTCAATAACGTAACAACCAGTCGCTGCGAACTTCTCTGCCCACTCTAGCGAGGTGTTTCCACCTGCTGAGAATAGCGCAATTTGCGGCTTAAGGGCTAGTCCGGTCTCAGCCCCTACGACCTCAACCTCTTCACCCTTAAATAGCACCTTCTTACCTACCGAACGCTCCGAGGCAATCGGAATTAACTCTGTTACAGGAAATCCTCTCTCCTCTAGCACACTAAGCATTACACCGCCAACTAGGCCAGTTGCTCCAAATACTGCTACTTTCATCTCTTTTTCTATATTTTAAAGTTAGAAATCTATAAAAAAATTGCTCCACCTACCCCTTAAAATAGGTAAGCGGAGCAACTTATTGGTATTATTATTTAGTCTGGGCTAAAAAATTACTTTCTAATTGCCGCTACACCCGGAAGAACTGCGCCCTCCATATACTCTAGTAGTGCACCACCACCAGTCGATACGTAGCTAACCTTATCAGCGTAACCGAATTGGTTAACACATGCAACTGAGTCACCACCACCAATTAGTGAGTAAGCGCCCGCTGCAGTAGCCTCTGCAATAGCTTCTGCTACTGCCTTAGAGCCATTAGCGAATGATGGCATCTCGAATACACCTACTGGACCATTCCAAAGGATAGTCTTAGATGCTTTGATAACCTCTGCAAATGCAACTGCTGTCTCTGCTCCGATGTCCATACCTTCCCAACCTGCAGGAATGTCATTTGCTGGGCAGATCTTCTTGTTACAGTCGTCCGAGAAGTCATCACCACAAAGTGCGTCAGATGCTAGAACTACATTTACACCCTTCTCCTTTGCAACCTCTAGGATACGAAGAGCAGTCTCGAATTGATCCTTCTCGCAGATAGAGTTACCGATGTTTCCACCAAGTGCTGCTTTGAATGTGTATGTCATACCACCACCAAGGATTAGGTTATCAACCTTGTCCATTAGGCTCTCGATGATAGTGATCTTAGTAGATACCTTTGAACCACCAAGGATAGCTGTAAATGGCTTTTCAGCATTTTCAAGTACTGAGTCGATAGCCTTAAGTTCGTTCTCCATAATGTAACCGAACATCTTATCATTTGGGAAGTACTCAGCGATAAGAGCTGTAGAGCCGTGTGCGCGGTGAGCAGTACCGAATGCGTCGTTGATATAGCAATCAGCGTATGAAGCAAGCTTTGCAACAAAAGCCTTTTGAGACTCTTTGATCTCTGCCTTAGCAGCAGCCTTTTGCTCCTCAGTAGCATCAGCCTCTAGGCGAGCTTTGCCCTCCTCCTCAGCGTAGAAACGAAGGTTCTCTAGTAGAAGAACTTCACCTGCTTGAAGCGCCTCGGCAGCCTCACTTGCATTTTGACAATCATCAGCAAACTTTACAGATGTACCTACTAGCTTCTCAACTGTAGGGATGATGTGCTTAAGTGAAAACTTCTCAGTTACTCCCTTTGGACGACCAAGGTGAGACATTAGGATCACTGATCCACCACCCTCTAGTACCTTCTTGATTGTTGGCACTGCTGCGCGGATACGAGTGTCATCAGTAACTGCAAATGATGCATCTAGTGGTACATTGAAGTCTACACGAATAATAGCTTTCTTACCTGAAAAGTTGTAAGTTTCGATTGATTGTTGCATTGTTCTAAAATATTTGAATTTTTTTTGTACTTATATCACGTATTTAGAGAGCAAAGATACTCATTTTTTTATACATTTGCCTCTCTAATCACCATTTTTTAAGTTTTTTGCATTATGAAATTTAGCCTTCACCACTTTGAGCTGCTCTCATCTACTAACGATAAGGCCGCCGATATCGTATATTCATCGGGCGATGTAATTGTAGCAGAGTTTCAGAGCGAGGGTCGTGGCCAGCGCGGCAACCACTGGGAGAGTGCAAAGGGCGAGAACTTAACCTTTTCGATTGTAGTAGAGCCAAGCGGACTACAGATCTCAGAACACTTTAAACTCTCAATGGTAGCATCGCTATGTGTAGCACGTTGCGTGGAGTCACTAGGTATTGAGGGCGTAGAGGTAAAGTGGCCAAATGATATACTAGTCCAAGGGCGCAAGATCTCAGGGGTGCTTATCGAAAATTCACTAATGGGTCCAAATATCTCACGCTCGATTATAGGCATCGGGCTAAATGTGCGCCAAGGTGACTTCTCCGAAGATACTGTAAGGGCAACGAACCCTACTTCGCTACTTATCGAGGGTGTCGAGGGAGTTACAACGGCAGAGGTATTAGAGTTAATTCTAGGGCACTTCTCTACGCTCTGGGAGCTATCTGCTGAGGAACTTCATAGAGAGTATACCTCTATGCTATTTAGAGGCAGCGGCAGCTACCCCTATCGTGACTGTCAAAGCGGCGAGGAGTTTATAGCAACAATCGAGGGGATAGACCCCCACAGCGGCCAACTATCGCTCAGAGATAGCCAAGGCATGCGTAGGCAATTCTTCTTTAAAGAGGTAGAGGTAATCTAAGGGGTAGTCGATGCGGCTCTGCACACCTAGTGATTGTATTATGTAGAGTCAAGCTAGAGAAACGTTTAGGGGGGGGGCGACTCCACCTGAGTCATCTCATCTTTTCGCAGGTGCATACCACTTTTCAGGCGTGAAAAGATGTCTAAATTTTACAGTGCTTCACTGGAAGTTGG
>CAYJFH010000129.1:0-3891 GCA_964369485.1 uncultured Rikenellaceae bacterium
CGCCCTAACTCTCCCTACCTCTTAATCTTAGATATTTAACCTAGCGGGGATCAACCTCCACACTTAGAGTGTCCACACGAAGTACATACTAGGCAACCCTCTTGGTATAGTAGCGACTCCTCACCACACTCTGGGCATACTGTGCCACCCTTAGCCTTAGTACCATTAGGGATATACTTATATAGTGCACGAGCTACACCATTCTTCCACGTATTGATAGTCTCGCTATCTAGTTGAAGTGACGATACTAGTGAAACTACATCGACAATCGGCATCTCATTGCGAAGGACACCAGAGATTAGCTTAGCATAGTTCCAGAAGCCCTCATCGAATAGGCGTGAGATACCACCAACGGTGTTTCTATATCCATACTTATCCTCATATTGGAAGTCATAGCGAGTGCCATTGCCCTCCTCCTTGACCTTGATAATCTCACCCTTCTCGATACGTTTAGGGATATACATTGCATCCTCCTCGATCTTACCTGTGAAGATCTCATAAGGGATATTGTTGTATAGACCGACAAATGCGATCCACTCCTCGCTACCATTTCTAAAGCGAACTACCTCTGCATCTAGTGACTTTGGACGCTTTGCAGGCAGGCTACCTACCTTATCATCCTTACCGTCACCCTTCTTAACAAGGACACCCGATCTAGAGCCGTCACGATATACAGTCACGCCCTTACAGCCCTCTTGCCAAGCAGTCTTATATACCTCGGCTACTAGTTGCTCAGTAACGCTCTCTGGTAGGTTAACTGTAACAGAGATTGAGTGGTCTACCCACTTCTGAATAGCACCCTGCATCTTAACCTTAGCTACCCAGTCGATATCGTTTGAAGTTGCCTTATTGTATGGCGACTTCTCAACTAGTGCATCGATATCCTCATCTGTAAGCTTAGAGATCTGCTCCTTAGTGTACCCTTGAGTGCCAAGGAATGTGATAAAGTGGTGGTGGAATACGTTGTACTCCTCCCAGCTATCGCCAACCTCGTCAACAAATGTAATGTTAACTGCCTTATCGTTTGGATTAACCTTTCTTCTACGCTTGTACACTGGTAGGAATACAGGTTCGATACCACTAGTGGTCTGCGCCATTAGCGAGGTAGTACCAGTTGGGGCAATTGTAAGCATAGAGATATTTCTACGTCCGTGCTTCTCCATAGCTGCTGCTAGTTCCGAATCTGCCGCCTTGATACGGTTAACCATTGGATTATTAAGCTCCCTTTGGGTATCGTAGATTGGGAATGCACCACGCTCCTCTGCCATCTCCACTGAGCTACGGTATGCCTCTACTGCAAGTGTTCTCTGAACCTCTACTGCAAAGTCAGTAGCCTCGTCAGTTCCGTAGATTAGACCTAGTGCCGCTAGCATATCGCCCTCGGCAGTGATACCTAGACCGCAACGGCGACCTTGAAGTGCCTTGTCGCGAATCTTCTCCCATAGTTGACGCTCTACTCTGCGGATATCGTCTGCCTCTGGGTCCTTGCTGATCTTCTCTAGGATCTGCTCGATCTTCTCGATCTCAAGGTCGATAATATCATCCATCATACGCATAGCCTTACGGGCGTGCGATCTGAACTTCTCAAAGTTGAACTTCGCCTTCTTAGTAAATGGATTCTCAACGTATGAGTATAGGTTGATAGCCACTAGTCTACATGAGTCATATGGACATAGTGGAATCTCGCCACATGGGTTAGTCGATACAGTTGTAAAGCCTAGATCCGCATAGCAGTCAGCAACCGACTCTCTGATAATCGTATCCCAGAATAGGATACCCGGCTCTGCCGACTTCCACGCATTGTGGATAATCTTATTCCAAAGTGTAGTAGCATCGATAGCTGTGGACACCTGTGGGTTATCGCTAATGATTGGGAACTGCTGAGTGTACTTCTCGCCGCTTAGAAGGGCATTCATAAAGTCATCATCGATCTTAATCGAGATATTAGCACCAGTAACCTTACCTGCCTCCATCTTAGCATCGATAAACTTCTCTGCATCTGGGTGCTTGATAGATAGTGATAGCATAAGTGCACCACGTCTACCATCTTGCGCAACCTCACGAGTTGAGTTCGAGTAGCGCTCCATAAATGGGACGATACCAGTAGAGGTAAGTGCAGAGTTAAGCACTGGGCTACCAGTTGGGCGAATATGCGAAAGGTCATGACCAACACCACCACGGCGCTTCATAAGTTGCACCTGCTCCTCATCTATACGGATAATACCGCCGTAAGAGTCAGCCGGGCTATGGTGACCAATTACAAAGCAGTTTGAAAGGGATGCCACTTGGAGTTCATTACCAACTCCAGTCATTGGGCCACCCTGTGGAATTACATACTTAAACTCCGAAAGGAGCTCCATAACCTCCTCCATCGACATTGGATTTGGGTAGTTCTTCTCGATACGCACAATCTCCGACGCTATACGTTCGTGCATCTGCTGTGGCGAGCACTCAAAGATGCGCCCCCACGAATCCTTTAGCGCATACTTACTTACCCATACTGTGGCAGCAAGCTCATCACCTTTGAAGTACTCTCTTGCACCAGCAACCGCCTCTTCATAGGTGTATTCTTTAATCTTTTCCATTAGTGTTGATTATAATAGTTGTTCTTATCTGTATCTGCTTGATTTACAGTGGTAGCAAAGTAGTGAAGTGACTGTATTTGCTGTAGTCAACGAGTCCAATAGAGGCTACTATGCACCTTAATTTGATGCAAAGATACTACAAGAATTTAGATCAGAATAACATTATTAACGAAAGTTATCAACACGCAATTAACAATCATTTTCACCCCTTAGCCGGAGATATACTCTGGCACAATATTTGACAAAAAGAGGGGCAGCACTCTACAGTGCCACCCCTCAAAATATATGCAGAGTGAGTCTCTGTTACTACTAGAATAGACTCACGCCGATAGTAAAGCCTACTCTAAACATAGAGACATTATCTCTTGCCATCGAGAACTCAGCATCTAGGCCACAGTATAGCCCTGTCGAGCTAAGGAGGTATCTCGAATGCATACCAATTGTTGCCGCAAAGCCCATATCTGGACTAGCGATGCCATTAATCATACCCTCGGTATATCCAAATCCGATAGATGGACCTACCCTTACGTTTTCAGCAACTAGCGGTAGATAGTTTACACCAACGGTAAGCATCGTCATCTTATATGGATCCTTTGCAGTGTTCGCAGCATAGTTAACAAATAGTCCGCTATTTGGCGAGACCTTATACTCCAAGCCTGCCCTCACTAAAGAGCTATTAATAGCTCCAGCGAAGTCATGCATCATTGAAACCGAAAGGTTGAGTTTTGAATCGCTATCTCGTGGGCTAGTCTCAAGATCTTGAGCTGATGTAGCGCCAATAGCAAATAGTGATAGAGTTAGGGCAAGTGCCAGTTCTTTAAGTCTTTTCATTGTAATGTGGGATATTAGGTTGTTTGATAAATGAAATTTTAACTTTAGTGTAAAGTTAGGAATAAAAAGCTTAAATCCAAAATTTTAGAGTAAAGAAAACAGAATTGCCTTACTAGTAAACGATACTATTTTGAACTTTTTTCAGCTATGCAGAGACTTAAAAGTGGGGATAGATATGCTTCACTATGGATGAAGATAGATCAATTATTGATAAGCTGATATACTAATTTGTTACTCCGATTATATGTTCGCTCAAAAAATCTAGGTTAGCTCTATAAACATATTCATAGAGGAAAGTGCGAGGGAGCTTTCGACTAGGCGAACCAGTCCAAATCAAAGAACAAAATGGTTGGGGCGAAGCCCAACTATTTTGCGGAGCAAACACCTCTATTGTAAAGCTAGTGCATACCACTTTGGAGGCATCTTTTCACGCCTGAAGAGTGCGTATGCACCTGCAAAGCCTTAGCGAGGTTGT
>CAYJFH010000130.1:0-3850 GCA_964369485.1 uncultured Rikenellaceae bacterium
AGCAGAATCTTAGGAAAAAGCCGCACCTATCGCACGATGCATTTCCATATACCGTAACAGGCTCTATATCGATATAATTTTGACTATATGATATATTATTAATGTAAGGTGTTGGATCTTCAGTGCAGATAACTATATCGCCCATAATATCGGTGACTTCAATAGTTAGGCGTTCAAAATTACCAGCTAGGCGATTGTAGTCAACCACATAGTCATATACCAACGAACCACTATTAAATGTAGAGACTTGAATAAGTATGTCATCGAGAGTGTGGATTAGAATTACACCCGAGAAGCGAGACTCTACGTAGTTATAAGTAGTGAAGTTCGTGATAAAGTTATCTCCGTACATACTGTAACAGTCGGCTGTTGGAATGTAGGTAAAGAGGTAGTAGCGATGGTTGGTAGCATCACTCACCTTATCGATAACCACACGTTGCTTTACCTCAACAACATCACTGCCATCAATTATACCGTAGAGTGGGCGAATGATAGTCGTGTTAATGTCGTAGGCATAGTTATCGCCTCTAGAGCTCAATCGCGAGGTCTCCCAATCTGGTTGTACGGAGGCTGGCACGATAGAGTTGTCGGATGAAGAACGGGTAAGCGCGGATAGATTTGGTGCGATGGATTGATTCCAAACAAATCTTAGGGAGTCTAATCCCTCGAGAGAGCTTGCCGAAGTCTCGGCAGTAGGTAGGTGGTAAAGGTCTGTTGCATCTTTACACCGCTTGAATAGCAGTAGCGCAGAGCATAGCAACATAATTGCTAAAGTTGTTTTGAGTTGTTTCATTTTGTTTAAGATTTTTTAATGAAATAATCTCACACAATTCAATCTCTTCGCTACTAAAATAGTAAATAATTCACAATAAAACAAATAAATATAAACAAGTATTAGTTTATTGTCAAATATTCAAAATATTTGTTTTGCAATAATTAATTATAATTTATAGTTCTATTGTATATCTTTCACAACAAACTTAGCAAAAAATAACGAGAAAAACAACTAACTAACAGAAAATTACTATTATATATTAATTTTTTCTGCCCAAAATTCGAACGTTTCGGTGCTCTTATTCCAGCCGTGGACAGCCATTACATCATCGGGGTAGTGTCTAGGGGTCATATCGGCACAGAAGTGCGCTGCCTCGTGGTAGCTAGGCTTGGTTAGCTCACGAGCCTCCATAGACCAATATATATCCTCGTTGAGTGCACCACGCTTAGCCCTCGAGCTCATCTTGGGCATAGAGTCTAAGTGTCTTAAAAATGCAGATACTTTGCGAAGTGAAAAGCCCCCATTTCCCACCTCGTTGAACATAAACCACGAGGTGTGGTATAGCCTCAGTCGCCTTAGAGTGCTGGCAACTAGTCTCTTTAGTGGACAGTGTGTTATATGCCACGGTGCACCTACATAGTCATACCCCTTAGCTATCCAATGGGCTAGATTATCACTAAATACGTAGCAGTCAGTTTGATATATAAGTATATAGCTATAATCGCTAAATAGTGCATAGAAGTCACGACTTAGCAATAAGCGGTTGTAGTGCGCTATGCTTAACATTGCATCGTCGGCAACTCGTCGAGCTTGAATAGTAGGGTAGAGCTGCTGTAATTCACTCAGATCTAAACTCTCGGGGCATAGTACAATAGTGTCATAGGTCTCGCCCCACACCTCAATAGAGCGAGCTAAGGAGATGTGTTCTAACTCACTGAGTTCCTTGCGGTAGAGTGGTATTACAACGGCACAACTAGAATTCAGAGCCATAGGTCTCTAGGAATTTATAGTCGGTAAGGTCTGTTTGAACTGGTATGATAGTTACATATCCCTCACGTAGTAGGTACTCATCGCTATCTGTTGCCTCAGGTTCGGCATTATGAAATCCACCGCTCATCCAGTAATAGTTCCTACCACGTGGATCACAATTATGTAGGAACTTCTCACGCCACACTCCACGAGTCTGACGTGCAAACTTTACACCCTTAATCTCACTCAGTGGAATAGCTGGTATATTTACATTCCAACATAGCGTAGGAGTTAACTTTGGCAGTGAAACTGCACGCTTTAGTACCTCACGAGTATAGTGGATTGTAGCCTCTAGCGACTTAGAGTAGTCGTGTGAGCAGAGTGAAAATCCAATCGATGGAATTCCATAGAATGCCCCCTCGGTCGCTGCGCCCATAGTACCGCTATATATCACCGATATATTAGAGTTGCTACCGTGGTTAACCCCCGATAGTACCATATCTGGCTCAACTCCATCGTAGAGCGAGTCAATTGCGAGTTTGATACAGTCAACTGGCGAGCCGCTACTAGAGTAGACTGTCAGGCGTTTGCCATCTTCGCGCACCTCCTCGATTTGCTTGTCGAGATAGATCGGCGAGTGCATTGTAATTGCGTGAGACATGCCCGAGTAACACTTGTCTGGAGCTACTACTAGTACCTCATCGGCAAACTCTAGGGCTACCTCCCACAGCGCTTTAATACCCGGCGAATCGAAGCCGTCATCGTTTGAAATTAGAATTCTCATAGATTTATTTTGTTTTGTCTAAGTGCAAATGTAGGCATTTATAGTTAATAATGGCTTAAAAATTCATCAAATTTTTATGGCAAAAAGTGGAATTTCTGTAACAAAAATTAAATAGTCTCGTCTAATTGTAAAACTAACCTAAAACTAAGATATATGAAACGAATCTTCACTCTACTTATTTTTACACTAATCTCGACAGCGACGATAGCCCAAACCATCTCAGGCGTAGTTAGAGATAAAGCGGCTATACCCGTAAGCTATGCGACTGTGGTGCTATGTACCAAGGCGGATAGTGTACAGATAGACTACACACTAACAGATAACGAAGGGCACTTTACTCTCAATAGAGAGCCAAGCTCGGAATATCTACTACATATCTCATCGGTAGGTTACCAATCCAAGTATCTGAGCGTCACAGCTGAGCTCGATATAGTGCTCGAGGCAGATGTACATGCAATTGAGAGTGTAATGGTAGTGGGAAGACGCCCAAAGTCGAGATTGACCGCCAGCGGTATGCAGACAACTGTCGCAGGTAGCGCACTGAGTGAGTTGGGAACTGGCGACGATGTACTGAAGCGTATCCCGATGGTTAGTGGCGATGATGGTGCGTACGAGGTCTTTGGCCGTGGCGCAGCGAGGATATATATTAATAACCGTGAGGTGCGTGACCCCTCGGAGCTCGACAACCTGAATGCCGCAGACATTGAAAGTATAGAGGTAATCTCTAGCCCCGGCGCACGATATGATGCAACGGTTGCAGCAGTTATTATCATTAGAACTACAAAGAAGCAGGGCGATGGCTTTAGCTTTAGTGCTCGCACGAGCCTCTATACTTGGGAGAATCAAGACTATATCGGTCAAGTTAATACTAACTACAGAAGTGGTGGATTGGATCTATTTGCCAATATCTACTACTCGGATGTAACTAACTTTCAGAAGGGTGATCTCGTTCAGAGTGTGGCAGTCGATACACTTTGGCAGCAGAGGAGCTATATTGATGGCGACTTCTACTCTAGAAGTTTAAATGGCACTGTGGGAGCTAACTACGAGATAAACGAGAATCACTTTGTGGGTCTGCGCTTTGACTACCGCACCACGCTGTACGATGAAGATATATTTACCCTTAAGAGCGATGTATACGCCGATGGAGTGCTATTTGATAGGTGGGATAACAAGGAGCAGAAGTTTAATAATATTGCTCCTACCATTCAGACTAATGCCTACTATGCTGGTAAGATGGGCGACCTTGGTATTGATTTTAATATGGATTATATGAACTCAGGGACTATTAGCAATACGGTAAACACTGAGTTTACTGAAAA
>CAYJFH010000131.1:0-3616 GCA_964369485.1 uncultured Rikenellaceae bacterium
ACCCTACTTCTTAGGGATTGTTACTCCATTAATCAACGATTCTAATTGACGGATATAGTTTCGCTTAGGGTACTTTGGCGATGGCGAGTAGACATATAGATCGATACCTATATACCTTTGGTTCTCATCGTCGAAAGTTACGTAGTTCATAAATGGGCCACCCATCCAGTCGCCCTCAGCCTTCCAGAAGCCACGAGTCTCTATCCAGCTTAGTCCATTTATCGACATAGGCTTAGATTCAGGGTAGAACGTCACATCACTTGACATATATGATCCGTCAACTGGCCCCGGGATATTCATAACCGCTTTGTTGCGCTCGTCCACTAGGTTAAGCTTTGCGCCATCTTCTGGCTTAGGGAATGTGTAGATCACCACCCCTTGTGATGCGATAGGCATCTCGTAGGTAAGCCATAGGAAGTTGTCGATATTATTTGCTACTCTATATCCACGAGGGAATACCATATCAAAGTCAAACTTCTTCTTGATTAGCTCTTCGATATACTTGTCGTTATGCTTCTTAGCACGGATAGCCATACGATTCTGCTCTATAATGCTCAGGAACTTAACGATAGTCTCGCTATTTTCGCCTATATATGTTGCCGCCGCACTATCGCTCTTGGCTACAATATCCATCACAACTTGCCCAGTAGCCCATTTATCCTTACTAATAGTAAGCGATGCGGTATCGGCACTCGGCACGGTCTTAATGATCATAAGGTTTCTGTGCCTACGTGTGATATCATTAAATGCCTGCGGTGTGATATTAAATAGGTCGAATATAGGCTCAGGCTGATTGATCCAAAGCACCTCTTCCCCCATAATCGAGCGTACAGTGTCACCCACTGCTCCATTCCAAATATCTTTATCGGTCACAACAAATATCTCATAAGGTTTACCTGTTGCTGCGATTTCTACTAGGGATGAACCCCCACAACTCATAAGGAGTGTGAGAGGAAGTAGTAAAGTTAATAGTGTTTTTTTCATTTTTTTAGCTACTTTTGTGAAAATATATTTGCAAGTTAAGCATTATATAGAATATATCAAAATAATAGAGTAAAACTTAGCTGAAACAATGCACTTTCGTCCCAATTGGTTTATACGCCGTCTATTTCCATCGCTGATATGGAGCCTTCCTAGTAAGGACTCTATATATCTTACCTTTGATGATGGGCCAACGGAGCATATAACTCCTTGGGTGCTCGATACACTTCGCAAATACGATGCCAAGGCAACGTTCTTCTGCACTGGTAAGAATGCCGAGCAACATCCCGAGCTTATCGAGCGCATAAGAGAGGAGGGGCACGCCATTGGCAACCATACATATTCACACACTAAGAGCCTACTTGGGCAGTGTGAGGTCTATGTAGAGGATGTGGATCTAGCCAATGAGTTTCTAAAGTCTAATCTATTCCGTCCACCCTATGGTCGCATATCTCCAGCAAAGGCGCGTAGGCTATCGGAGCGCTATCGCCTAATTATGTGGGATACGCTATCGAGGGACTATAGCCGCTACGTTACAGGTAGGAAGTGTGTGCAGGAGGTAGTGCCCCACCTTAAAGCTGGCTCTATCGTTACATTCCACGACTCGCTCAAGGCGTCGCGTAATATGCGCTATGCCCTTCCAAGGGTCTTGGAGGCAATCCAAGAGATGGGTCTAAAGTGTAAGGCCATCGAACTCTAGAGCTTTATCCCTATACCTATATTAAACTGAAACTTACGAGTGCCAAATGATATAGGCTCAAAGTAGCCATATATCTGTCCCCCTACCCTAAGGCCAATAGGGGTGAGATCGAGCATTGTATGTAATCTATCACCTACATCTCCGGGACGTGGGTTACCAGCTATTAGCGTCTGATCTACATAGGAGAATCCAGTACCAGCAGATGAGTATAGTGTGAGATACTCAGTGTTTAACCAGTTGTACCTAAAGAAGAGGCCAAAGTTTGTAAAGTGTTGCTTAACATCGTATGTGTAGGTCTCACTCTGGAATATATCCACTAATGTAGTGTGTGACATATCCTCATAGGTGGTAAAGGTGCTAAAGTATAGACCGATCTCTAGGTTATCTACAGCTCTATATGCAACTTCGAAGTTAGGGGTTATCTCATATATCTTCTGACCATCGTTATTGTCATGTACATATGGTACGACTCCCCCCTGTATTATAAAGCGCCTCTTCGTTTCCGTAGCCTCAGGACTATCGGCCATAGAGTAGTGGAGTAGTAGGGGTAGCAGTAGTAGGGTGGTAATTAATCTCTTCATCTTATATATATTGTTAGGTTACGGTAAAGTTACTACTTTTTTCGGAGAAGACCTACCTATACCTTACTTTCCTTTTGCCTCACACCATAGCTCCTCCATCTCCTCTAAGGTCATAGAGTGGAGCGATACGCCCCTCTGAGCTGCTGCCTGCTCTAAGTGTTCAAAGCGAGATATAAACTTCTTATTGGTGCGCTCTAGCGCCGTCTCTGGGTCTACACCATATAGACGAGCAGCGTTGGTAATAGCAAATAGCAGATCTCCGAACTCCTCCTCGATATGAGCCTGCCCCTTATTATATATAGTATCACCCTCGCTCTGCCCTTTATTATATATAGTATCACCCTCGCTCAGCCCATTACTATATATAGTGTGGTTCGCTATGGCCTCCCTTACTTCGGCTAGCTCCTCCTCTACCTTTGCCCATACATCCTCTCTCTTCTCCCAGTCGAAGCCCACAGCTGCCGCCTTCTCTCCTATACGTGTAGCCTTAGGCAGGGCAGGCATAGATCTAGGAACTCCGCTAAGTAGTCCACCCTCCTTCTTCTTCTTTTGCTTTAGTGCCTCCCAGTTTGACTTCACCTCCTCGGCAGTCTCGGCCTCCGCAGTACTATATATATGGGGGTGTCGATAGATTAACTTCTCGCAAAGTGTCTCAACTACGTCCCCAAAATCGAAGGAATTCTCCTCGGAAGCTATCTTTGAGTAGAAGACTATATGTAAAAGTAGGTCGCCGAGCTCCTCTTTTATGCCATTTTTATCGCCCGAAAGTATAGATTCTGTCAATTCGAAGCACTCTTCTATAGTATTTGTGCGTAAAGTGAGCATAGTCTGTTTGCGGTCCCAAGGGCATTTTTCCCTTAATTCGTCCATAATCTCTAAAAGAGACGTAATATTTTTTAAATTTTTTTTCATTCTCTATTTCTTTGGTTTTAAGTGTCTTAATGCTATTTATTACGCAAAGGTAACAAAAAAGTTTAAAAAAAGTTGCAAAAAAATTTGGTGGTTCGGAAAAAGTGCCATATATTTGCATCCGCTAAGAGAGACCAACGGTGCTGATCACCAAACGGAATCACGAGGCAAACATAACGAAATCAGCCGCGATGGCTGACAAGAAAACAAGAGGTCAACGGCCTTTTAATTTTCAAAGTTCATTAGAAGTATTTTAGGAAGCACCGTTTTGAAGTTCACTTCAAAACAGTAAAAGTACAAGCAAATTATTTAGTTTTTTAAAAACTAAGTCTAGTTAATTCTTTTTAATAACAAGAGCCATTTTCAAGTGGTTTGCACTACTTGAAATCAAACATTTTTATTTTACAATGGAGAGTTTGATCCTGGCTCAGGATGAACGCTAGCG
>CAYJFH010000132.1:0-3491 GCA_964369485.1 uncultured Rikenellaceae bacterium
ATTTAGGTGGGTAGATATATGTATTACGCACCATAAACTCCTTAAGGATATCATTCTGGATAGTACCTGATAGTTGATCTAGGGTACATCCCTGCTCCATACCTGCAACGATATAGAATGCAAGTACTGGAAGAACGGCACCATTCATAGTCATCGAAACCGACATCTTGTCTAGTGGAATACCGTCGAATAGTACCTTCATATCCTCTACCGAGCAGATACTAACACCTGCCTTACCTACGTCACCAACCACACGTGGGTGGTCAGCGTCATAGCCACGGTGAGTTGCAAGGTCAAATGCAACTGAAAGACCCTTCTGTCCCGATGCAAGGTTACGCTTGTAGAAAGCGTTAGACTCAGCAGCGGTCGAGAAGCCTGCATATTGACGAATTGTCCATGGACGCATAACGTACATAGTCGAGTATGGGCCACGAAGGAATGGTGCGATACCTGCACCATAGTTTAGGTGCTCCATACCATCTAGGTCTAGCATAGAGTAGACACCCTTAACTGGAATCTGCTCGGCAGACATCCATACTGGATTCTCCTCTAGCCCCTTTGTTGAACAGCTGCCAGTAGCTTGCTGTCCATTATATTGAAGTTCTGAAAAATTTGCTCTCATTTCTTTTCTTTTGAAAATTTAGATTCCTAGTTCTTTTTGGTATGCCTTTAGGCTCTCAAGTACGTTGTCACGTGCTGAGATAAAGTGAGTGATACCAGCCGCCTCGAGCTCTGCTCTACACTCTGGGTTACCAGCCACAACAACGATGCTCTTACCGCTAAGTGCCTTTTGAGCCTCTAGTGCAAGTGTAGCGTAGTCCTCGTCCGAAGCACAGATAACTGTGATTGCAGCGCCAGCCTCAAGTGCTGCCTTAGCACCCTCTTCTACGCTCTTAAAGTATGTGTTGTCTTGAACCTTGATACCAGCACAAGCAAAGAAGTTACAAGCAAACTGCGCTCTTGCTCTTGCAAATGAAAGTGAACCACAAGTTAGCATAAATGCAAGTGGAGACTTCTCATCCTTGTCTGTTGCCATACGTAGAGCCTCGAACTCCTCAGATGCACGGTATGTGCGAAGTGGCTCGAATTGTCTCTCGCTCTTACAGCAACATCCACCCTTGCTAGCAGTCGCAGAGATCATCTCCTCTGATGCCTCCTCGGTGAAGTTAGGATATTGATTTGTACCAAGTAGGATATCACGGCGAGTTGCGATATTCTTAGCACGAGTTGCAGCTTTAGCAGCAATTTGCTCTTGAATATAGCCAGCGTTTAGAGCCGCTAGGTATCCACCCTTGCCCTCAACCTCTTTGAATAGCTCCCAAGCTTTGGTTGCTAGAAGGTCAGTTAGGGTCTCGATATAGTACGATCCACCTGCTGGGTCAGCTACCTGCTCTAGGTGGCTCTCCTCTTTAAGTAGGATCTGAGTATTTCTTGCGATACGTGAAGAGAACTCCGATGGCGCTGCATAGCAGTGGTCGAATGGAAGTACCTCTAGTGAGTCAACACCTGCGATAACCGCACTCATAGACTCAGTAGTACCACGTAGCATATTTACATATGGATCGTAGATTGTTTGGTTCCAAGCCGATGTAACAGCGTGTACCTTCGCCTTAGACGAGCAGCCTCTCGATGGAGAGTATGGCGCTGTGATAGTCGCCCACATCATACGAAGTGCACGGAACTTAGCGATCTCCATAAAGTAGTTAACGCCAACAGGCATTGTAAAGCGAATTGCTGGTGCAATCTCATCGATTGTAAGTCCAGCTTCTAGTCCCGATACAACGTAGTCGTGAGCCATAGATAGAGTGTATGCAAGCTGTTGTGCAACGTCTGCGCCACAGTCGTCAAATAGCACACCACCTACTGAAACTACTCTTACTCGCTTGTACTTAGCCGCCCTCTTAACAAGAGTTGCAATTGAGCTATAGGCATCAGCACATAGTGAACCCTTAACAGATGCACGCTTTAGCGGATCGATACCGAATGATGCAAATACCTTCTCAGGATCTGCGCTACGAGCATCTAGTAGGTCGATAAATAGATCTGCAACTTTACGCGCTGCACAACCTGAGAATGCAAGCTCTGCAACCTCTAGGTAGATACCACTTAGTAGAGTTTCAAGATCAGCTGCCGAGAACTCCTTGCTGTTGATAATGAAGTTAATCATCTCAGCACCACGGTTTAGGTAGTCTAGCGCAAGGGCATTAGCCTCCTTAGCGCACTCTACAGTGATGCTCTGAGCAACTTTCCAGCCGCCGCTTGCCTTAGTACCACGTACGTAAGGGAATTGACCCGGCTTAGAGCCTAGGAATTGAATCTTCTCAAGGTCTTCTGCACGATAGTACGGACGAACATTGAACCCCTCTAGGGCTTTGTAGATGAGTTTCTTATCGTAATCTGCACCCTTGAGGTCTTTAGCAATAACTGCTTCCCAACTCTGGGTCGATACTTCGGCAAACTCGCCCATCAACTTTGTTGTTTGTGACATTGTGTTTTATTATTTGTTTTTGAATTTTTATACTCTTTTACCGCATTGAGTTATAGCTATAACCCAAAAATTCTAAAAATGTAAATACAAAGTTAGTAACTTTTTTTAGACCTATCAAAGAAAAAGAATTGAAATTCATATTTTATAGACTTTTTAGATAGAGGGTGGCAATTTTTATTATCTAAATTTCGTAACTTTGCCCCTATAAACTTTAATACAACACTAAATATTCAGGTATGAGAAGAGTACTAAGAGTAGCTACCTTTATCTTCGTAATGGTATGCTCGACACTCCTTAGTTCGGCGCAGGTTCGAGAGGCTAGGGCGGTTCACAGCGAGGCAAAGCAGGTAAATAGCTCTATTGAGAGTAAGTTCAGAGAGCTAAAGAGTCAACAGAGTGAACTGCAAGGTCAAATAAAGGAGCTTGAAGGGGCAATACAAGGGGCATCAAAGTCAAAGGCTCGAAAGTTATCAAAAGAGCTAGAGGAGACAAAGGGGGAACTAGAGGTTATCAATCGCATAATCGAGAGCTATCCACTTCAGCTCAGAGATCCGAACTACACCCCAGATACGTCCAAAGAGGAGGCCTTTAAGGACGAAATTGAGCGACTTGGGGTTGACCGTGCAGTAAAGAGTGATCCATATAGCAAACCTATATCATCAGATTCAGAGCTCGAAAAGCTATATAGAGAGTACCTTAAGGATCAGAGCTACAAGCCTACGGTAAGGGGTATCGATGGCCATTATGCGACACCAAATGCTAATCTCTATCGAATTGTTCTAGCGGCAATAGAGGGACGTGAACCTACGAAAACTCCTTTTGAGGGCCTCAGCGATATATACTACCGTAAGGCCGATAACAATACTATTATATACTATCAAGGCAACTATAAGAGCTACCAAGAGGCGAAGGCGGCACTTGAGGGGATCAAGCATAGCGGCAGGTTCCTCGATGCTTTTATTGTTAAGCAGTAGGTAGAGCATAGGCGTTTTGGCGGCATGAG
>CAYJFH010000133.1:0-3472 GCA_964369485.1 uncultured Rikenellaceae bacterium
AAAAAAAGAGGACCACGGTTTAGTATCTCTGCTCGATGGTGCTCCAGTCTAGCAGCTGCATAAAGTTTTCGATATAGTCTGCCCTTAGGTTTCTATGGCCGATATAGTATGCGTGCTCCCAAATATCAATGACCATTAGTGGTCTTAGTCCATCTTCGGCAGCTGGGTTTCCTGCGTTTTGGGTAGAGACGATAGAGAGTTTGCCCTCTTCGTCGCTCACTAGCCATACCCAGCCCGAGCCAAATAGCCCCATAGATGCCTCCTTGAATGATGCTACAAAGTCTTCGAACGAACCAAAGTCTCTGATAAGTGAGTCATATAGCTTGCCCTCTGGGGAGTGTTTAGCCTCTGGTGAGAGTGCGCCAAAGAAGAATTGATGGTTCCACGCCTGAGCGGCATTGTTGTAGATCGCCCCCGAAGATAGTTGAACTACGTCCTCAAGTTTGTCGAGTCCTTCTAGTTTAGTACCCTCGATAAGGACATTTAATTTGTTGATATATGCTGCATAATGTTTGCCCCAGTGGTACTCTAGGGTCTCTTTACTCATTAGCGGCTCTAACGCATCGATGGCGTATGGTAGGGGTTGGATAGGGAATTTCATATCTATTATATTTTAGGTTGTTGATTAGTTGTTAAAACTCATTGGGTTATTTTGTGCAATAGATATGCCAAATATAACTATATTTGTGGTGAAAAACAATAGATTTTACTAGATGAGGAGATATTTTATACTACTATTTGTTATGCTTGCTTTGGGGAGTTGCGGTACTGCACACCAGCCCCAACTGACGAATTATGACACTATATATGAGCCTACCTATGCTAGCCACTTTACAGTACTTGCTAAGGGTGATACTACTATTCTAAGGGTTAAGAATCCTTGGCAGGGTGCAAGTGATGTATTCTATGACTATAAGTTTACAAAGGGTAATCCTCCCACGAGGATAATTACTATGTCAACCTCGCATAGTGCATTTGTTGAGGCTCTGTCACACGGAGGCTCGATTGTAGGGATCTCTGCACCGCAGTATATCTCGAGCGAGGCACTGCGTCACCTGCCAGATGTAGGTTATAGCGGTAACTTCCACTACGAGACCATTGCTAGACTTGCCCCTGATCTATTTACTGCCTATGAGATATCGGGGGAGAACTCCTCTTCAATCAATAAGATTAGCTCACTCTCAGTTCCTGTGGTCTATATTGCCGACTACCTTGAGAGCTCACCACTTGCCAAGGCGGAGTGGATAGTTGCATTTGGGGCTATGTTAGATGAGCTAGATCTTGCAATAGATATTTTTAGTGGGGTGGATAGTAACTATAATTCAGTTAAGCTAGCAGTTCAGCAGAGGCTAGAGCAGAGCGGAGCAAAGAGACCTCGCATAATGCTCAACTCACCATATAAGGATGTGTGGTACCTACCGGGAGATAGCACCTATATGGTGCGCCTGATTGAGGATGCTGGTGGTGACTATGTGGCTAGTGGTGTAGGTGATAACGTTACTAGGGCTACTGCAATGGAACTTGCCTACGCATACCTTATGGAGGCAGATCTATGGCTTAATCCATCCTCTACTGTGAGGAGTAAGGCCGAACTCCTTGCGGTGAATCCACTGTTAAAGGATCTAGATATTGCTGTATTCTCAAATATCAAGCGAACTGGTGAGTTCGGGGGGAGTGACTATTGGGAGAGTGGGGTTCTGCGCTGCGATGTGATACTTTCGGATATGGTGCGTATATTCTACCGTGAAGAGGGCGAGGATATAGATAGCGAACTGTACTACCATAGAGAGATGAGGTAATGGATATGAGGCTACGTTTTTTGATTATATCTATACTAGTTGTAGTGCTATTTATTGCCGACCTGATGATAGGGGCGGTGAGTGTCGATGTCTTTGGTGTCCTCTTTGGTCAGGGTGATCAGATGTCTAGCACGCTGCTTATCAATTATCGCCTACCAAAGGCTATAGTGGCACTCCTTGCAGGTAGTGCGCTATCTCTGAGTGGGGTGGTGATGCAGACGGTCTTTCGCAATCCCCTTGCAGGGCCATATGTCCTAGGGGTTAGTTCGGGGGCAAGCCTCGGTGTGGCTCTATTTCTAATAGGTGCGCCGCTAATATCGGTAACTGTAGCTGCCGATCTAGGGATTGCGCTCTCGGCATTTATTGGTGCGGCCTCGGTTATGTTTATAGTCCTTGCGATCTCGGTAAGGCTTAAGGATATTATGGCAGTACTTATACTCGGTATGATGCTATCCTCGGCCGCGGCAGCATTTGTCGATGTGATGCAGTACTTCGCCTCGGAGAGTGCCCTAAAGGGATTTGTTATGTGGGCTATGGGTTCACTCGGTGGAGTCTCATACTCTCAGATAATGATAATGGTAGTGGCTGTGGTTATCGGTGCAGTGATGGTAGTCTTCTGTATAAAACCGCTCGATGCGCTGCTACTTGGTGAGAACTACGCTCAGACACTAGGGATAAGGACTCAGAGAGTGCGCCTTATCCTATTTATCGCTACCTCGCTCCTTGCAGGTATCATAACGGCATTCTGTGGGCCAATTGCATTTATAGGTATTGCTGTTCCGCACGTAGCTAGAATGGTTCTACGCACATCATCACATAGACCTCTAATCCTCGGTTCGGTACTTATCGGGGCGGCAATTATGTTGATATGCGATATAGCCTCGGGTATAACCCTTACAGATGGGGTTCTGCCAATTAATACAGTAACTTCGCTCTTTGGTATTCCGATGGTGATACTAGTGGTGATCCGTTCGCGAAGAAATAAAATTATGTAAGTCAAGATGCAATTAAAGTTAGAGAACCTAACCATAGGATATAGGAGTAATGCGGCGCTATGTGCTAATATAGATGTAGAGGCAAATAGCTCGCAGGCTATCGCCCTTATTGGGAGTAATGGCGAGGGAAAGAGTACTCTGCTCAGAACTCTAGCCTCTGTTCTAAAGCCGCAGGGGGGGAGAGTGCTAGTTGATGGCACTCCAGTCCATACTATTCCACTTAGTCAGAGAGCTAAGTTAATCTCATTTGTATCTACCGAGCCAATCTCCGTGGCATATACCACCGTAAGGCAGATTGTCGAACTTGGACGTGTGCCATTTAGTAGTTGGGCAGGAAGGCTCTCAGATAGTGATAGAGCCATTGTGGATGATGCTATGGAGCTAACCGATACGGTTAAGTTTCAAGATAGGACTATCGATACCCTTAGTGATGGTCAGCGTCAGAGGGTTATGATAGCGCGCGCCTTGGCTCAATCTACCCCAATTATGCTACTCGATGAACCAACTGCCTTTCTCGACCCCGAGAATCGCCTAAAGGTAATTAAGATGCTCGGTGCACTGGCTCAGAAGACTAATAAGATAGTGATATTCTCCACCCACGAGGTAGACCTTGCCCAAGAGCACTGCACTACGATATGGAGGATGCGAGAGCGTAGGTTATCGGTGGAGTAGAAGTGT
>CAYJFH010000134.1:0-3445 GCA_964369485.1 uncultured Rikenellaceae bacterium
AGAATCTGCCCCTTTAGCCTGCCGTGTACCTCGAACGAATTATCGCTATATACAACTCCGCAGTCACCCGTGGCAATAAATGAACATGAGTACCAATTGCTTAGATCAATAATATTTAGTCCTGCAACCTCACCAACAGATGCCATCTGAAGTGGATTATCGACCCTACGGCCAACTACTCGCATTGTAGAGCTCGGGAAGAATAGCCCATCACTCGAAGAGTATGCCTGAGAAAGGAGTTCGCACATTCCATACTCCGAGGCTATGGCATCAACACCAAAGGCAGCCTTTAGCTCGCTGTGGAGCTGCTCTCGGGCAATCTCCTGGCCACGACCCTTCATGCCCCCAGTTTCGAGTAGAATTGAACCTGCAGCTAAAGTTACATCCTTGCCGCTACGTGCCTCCTCGAGAAGCGCAAATGTAACACCCCAAAGTATCACCTTCTCACCGCTACATACCCTCTTTAGCTCCTCTATCATATATAGTAATGAGCTCTCAGGGCGGTATGACGGTAGCATTGTTACGAGCCTATAGTCACTCTCCGAGCCATAGAATTCACGAAATCCAGCCATAAAGCTCTCTCTATATAGTTCGGCAGAGGCAACATAGTGTCTGGAGGTCTCACCCCCTGTAGTGCCACTACTACTAAAGCATAGCTCAGCCTCTCTCTCTCCGCAATATACTCTGTGGCTACGGAATAACTCGATTGGCATAAATGGAATCTTAGCGATGGTATCTACGCTACTAGGATCTACTCCGAGCAGCTCTATATACTTTCGGTAGGGCTCGCACTTTATGCTCTGAAATCTAAAGGCCTCTAGTGCAGCACCTTCAAAGCCAGCAGTTGATATTAGTGATGTTATATCAGAAAATTCTATCATAGCGCAAATATATAAAAAAGTCACTAAAAGTTAGCAATATTAGAAATTTAATTATATCTTTGAATATGACACGGGGGTAGTTTTCGTAAAATTTAAGTAATCTGCCCTATAATTTATTACACATCACACTTTTACAATAGTAATACTGCAAAAAAATGAAAAAGCCTGAAGAACTAGACTACTCAACTCTTGGGTTTAGCTACACAGAGACACCTTATAACGTTAGATGCCACTACCGCGATGGTAAGTGGGGCGAAATTGAGGTAACCGACGATCTTAATGTATCTATGCACATCGCCTCAACTGCACTTCACTACGGACAGCAGGCTTTCGAGGGTCTAAAGGCTAGAAGGGGCGCAGACGGCAAGGTGCGCATCTTCAGACTAGAGGAGAATGCTAAGCGTATGCAGCAGTCGGCTGACTACCTAGAGATGGCGGCCCCATCTATCGAGCTATTCTCCGAGGCGGTAAAGACTGTTGTTAGTCGTAATATTGAGTTCGTAGCACCATATGGTGTGGATGGCTCACTATATATCCGCCCAGTTCTATTTGGAGTTGGTGCGACTGTCGGTATTCGTCCATCGGATGAGTATATGCTAGTTGTATTTGTTACTCCTGTAGGACAATACTTCGCTAAGGGTAAGGCTCCGGGGCTTAATATTATGGTAGATAGAGAGCACGACCGCTCAGGCGCTCATGGTACTGGCCATATCAAGGCTGGTGGTAACTATGCAAGTTCACTAAAGAGTGGCGTAGAGGCATATGCTAAGGGTTACAATAGTGTCCTTTACCTTGACCCAACTGAGCACAGATATATCGATGAGTGTGGCGCAGCAAACTTCTTTGCCATTAAGAATAACACATATATCACCCCTGTATCGAGCTCAATTCTACAGTCTATCACTAATATGTCGCTTCAAGATATTGCTCGCGACCTAGGGCTAGAGGTAGAGCGCAGACAAGTTGACTTTAAGGGTGAGATTGAGAGCTTTGAGGAGATTGGCGCCTGTGGTACTGCCGCAGTTATCGCTCAGATCAACTCTATCTACGACCCACAGGACGATAAGACCTATAACTTCGAGGGTTCGGAGACTATCAAACGACTACTGGAGCGCTACCATGCAATCCAAGTCGGAGCGGTAGAGGATATTCACAACTGGATGACAGTTATTGAGGAGTAATCCACTTTAAAATATAGCAAAAAACTGCTGCGAGCCTTATGTTACTGTTAACGTAAGGCTCGCTTCTACTATTTAATAGTTCAAACGCATTGGGGTAACTCCTAAAAAAATCCTATATTTGTACTACCAATTATTAAACTACACTATAATACTACTGAAGCGATGATAGAGGTTAGACCAATAAGCTCGAAGCGAGATAGAGAGAGATTCGTACGATTTAAGAACAGACTCTATAGAGGTAATAAATACGCAGTTCCTACACTTGAGAGTGGAGAGCTAAAGACACTCGACCCTGAGCAGAATCCAGCGATGGACTTCTGTGAGTTGCAGTGCTTTCTGGCATACCGTGGGGGGCAGATCGTTGGGCGTATATGCGCTATTATCAACCATAAGGCTAATGAGACGTGGGGTAAGAAGGAGGGGCGCTTCGGCTTCTTCGACTTTATCGAGGATATAGAGGTAGCAAAGGCACTGATTAGTAGCGCCGAGGAGTGGATACGCTCTAAGGGTATGGACTCTATGCACGGCCCACTAGGCATTACCAATATGGATCAAGGTGGTATGCTTATCGAGGGCTTCGAGGAGCTAGGAACTAAGGCAACGCTATATAACTACCCATACTACCCAGAGTATATGGAGAGGATGGGCTTTACAAAGGCTGCCGACTGGATCGAGATGGTTATGACCGTTCCCGAGGAGATACCAAGTCGTGTGGTTAAGTTCGCCTCGATAATCGAGAAGAAGAACGACCTAAAGGTTCTAAGATTTAAAAGCACAAAGGAGATAATCGAGAAGGGTTGGGCTGAGAGAATCTTCGCCCTTATCAATAAGGAGTATGCAAAGCTATATGGCTATAACTCAATGACTCAGCGTCAGATTGACCACTACGCAAAGATGTATATTCCCATGGTGCGCCTTGAGCTACTATGCCTAATTGCCGATAGAGATGATAATCTAGTGGGCGTAGGTATCGCCCTACCATCACTTAGTCGTGCTCTTCAGAGGGCAAAGGGTCGTATGTTGCCATTTGGTTGGTACCATCTACTCAGAGCACTAAAGAGTAAGCGTAGCGAGATTATTGACCTTATGCTAATTGCCATCGATGAGGCATATCAAAATAAGGGACTAACTGCTATTATCATAAATGAGGTACTCGGGGGAATGAAGGCAATGGGAGCGAAGTATGTGGAGTCAAACCCAGAGCTAGAGACTAACACTACTATGCAGAATCAGTGGGATATGTTCGAGAGGCGCGAGCATAAGCGCAGGCGAGTATTCACCCGCCCGCTTTAGTTGCTAAAAATATAGGTTAAAAAAGGACTCTCGCACTATATCTCACAGTGCGAGAGTTTTTTGTAATACATAGATAGCATTAGTGCAAAC
>CAYJFH010000135.1:0-3280 GCA_964369485.1 uncultured Rikenellaceae bacterium
GTTCGCCTTTCAGGCTCACTTACTTTTTTTCTTTTTTTCCGCGTCCCGCGGGCGGTGGGAAAACTTCGTTTTCCATGATTTTGTTTAGTCTAGCAGAGTCAAGCTAGAGAAACTTGCAAGAGGCACGACGACTCCCCCGGAGGCGTGCCTCTATTCGCTAGCGCCCTATTTACATTTGGGCGCTTCGCTCATGCCACCACTGCCTCAGTCGTCGTGCTCCTCCCACAATCTTACAGAGTTAAACCGCTAGCGTCCCGCGGGCGGGGGAAATACGTAAGTATTTCCTCTTTCATTACTCTAACAATAAGCTAGATTAATTCAGCAAACTCAAGCTAGAGAAACTTTAATATGGTCGACTACTCTTTAGTGTCGGTGAATAGTAGAGCTACCCCCGTAGAATCAGAGAAAAATGACAAAATTTCTTACTCCAACTGACAACTTGTCATAAATATCGCAGTGGTATATTTTTTGTGTTTTAATTCTACCGTGTATGAAAAAATAATAACTAAAAACATAAAAAATATGAAGACAGGGAATATTGGTGTAACTACCGAGAATATCTTTCCAATTATCAAGAAATTTCTATACTCTGACCACGAAATTTTCCTTCGTGAGTTGGTCTCTAATGCCGTAGATGCTACAACTAAGCTCCAAACCCTTATGCAGAGGGGGGAAGCGCCTGCCGTTGAGGACTTCTCGCCAAAGGTAACTATCCGTGTGGACGAAGATGCAAAGACCATTACTATCGAGGATATGGGTCTAGGTATGAGCGAAGAGGAGGTTGAGAAGTATATCAATCAAATTGCATTCTCAGGCGCTGAGGAGTTTATGGCAAAGTATGAGGGTACACAAGGTATCATCGGCCACTTCGGTCTAGGATTCTACTCTGCATTTATGGTAGCAGATAGAGTAGAGCTTACCACTAAGTCATTCAGAGAGGGTGCAGTAGCGGTTAAGTGGGAGTGCGACGGCTCGCCAAACTACTCTCTAACTGAGGCTCAGAAGGATGTGGTAGGTACCTCTATCGTACTTCACATTGCCGAAGATAGCCTAGAGTTTGCATCGAAGGCTCGTATCGAGGGGCTACTTAAGAAGTACTGCGCATTCTTGCCAGTGCCTATCTTCTTCGAGGAGAATCAGATTAACGACCCTAAGCCACTTTGGGTGCAGAAACCAGCAGATATTACCGAGGAGCAGTACGATGAGTTCTACCGCAAACTCTACCCAATGGCCGATGAACCGCTATTTAATATCCACCTAAATGTGGACTATCCATTTAACCTAACTGGTATCCTATACTTCCCACAGCTCAAGAATAACTTTGAGGTGCAGAAGAATAAGATTCAACTATACTGTAACCAAGTATTTGTAACTGACTCGGTAGAGGGTATCGTTCCTGAATTCCTAACGCTACTTCACGGTGTTTTGGACTCTCCAGATATTCCACTAAACGTATCGAGATCGTACCTACAGAGCGATAGCAACGTTAAGAAGATCTCTTCGCATATCACCAAGAAGGTAGCAGACCGCCTTGCAGATATCTTTAAGAACTCACGTGAGGAGTACGAGAAGAAGTGGGACGACCTAAAGCTATTTATCCAGTATGGTGTTGTTAGTAACGAGAAGTTCGGTGAGCGTGCCTCAGACTTTACACTACTAAAGAGCTCTGATGGTAAGTTCTACACCCTAGAGGAGTATGCAGAGGCAATCAAGGAGAATCAAACCGATAAGAATGGTAAGGTTGTGCACCTATACTCTGCAGACCCAGTTGCCGAACACTCATATATCGCTGCTGCAAAGGCTAAGGGATACGATGTTCTAGTGATGGACTCTCCACTCGAGGCGCACTTTATTAGCTTCCTTGAGAATAAGCACTCAGATTGGAGCTTTGTGAGGGTCGATAGTGCATCGGCAGATCGCCTAATCGAGAAGGAAGAAGAGACAGCAATGGCACTTAGCGAGGAGCAGCAGAGCAGCCTTAAGGAGGTATTTAGTGGTGTGACTCCAACTGAGGAGGGCAAGAACTTTACAGTTGAGTTCTCGGCAATGGAGCAGAACGCTACACCAGTGGTTATTACTCAAAATGAGTTTATGCGCCGTATGAAGGATATGAGCAAAGTTGGTGGCGGTGGCTTCAATATGTATGGCCAGATGCCAGATAGCTATACAGTATCGGTTAATGGTAATAGCGAACTTGTAGCCTCGATGGTTGGTAAGGGTGCAGAGGAGCAGAAGGCTGTGGCTAGCTCACTTGTAGACCTTGCACTACTAAGCGCAGGGCTACTAAAGGGCGAGGCTCTAACTGAGTTTGTTAAGCGTCAGATGGAGGCTATTAAGTAGTCGTAAAGCTATATTATCTAAGATGGGCGAGATGGTCAGAATTGACCGCCTCGCCCATCTTTTTTCTATTTATTGGCTATAAGCTCCTCTACGAGCCTCGGCAAACCGATGGCTGAGCTCTCCTTTATGTGCCTTACTCTGTGGGATAGCCCTGCAATTGTCGGAGGGTTTGGGTCTACGAGGTAGATCTCTGCGCTAGCCTTGGCATACCCCACTAGCGAGGCGGCAGGATATACCGCGAGTGAAGTGCCCACAACGATGAGAATATCGGCAGAGGAGACAATCTCGGCACACATGCTAAACATAGGCACATCCTCGCCAAAGAATACCACAAATGGACGTGCAGGCGAGCCATCAGGCGCTAACATACCTAGTGGCTGCTCCCAGCCCTCTAGTGGAAAGGTCATATCGGGGTTGGTAGAGCTACGGAGCTTGCGAAGTTCGCCGTGGAGGTGGGTCACTGTGCTACTTCCTGCCCTTTCGTGTAGGTCGTCAATATTTTGGGTCACTACCTCAACATCGAAGTGTCTCTCTAGCTCGACAATGGCGTGATGTCCTGCATTTGGCTCCTTTGATAGCAGCTCCTTGCGGCGAATATTATAGAACTCGATTACCTGTGCACGGTTGTTGCGTAGCGCCTCGGGCGTGCAAACATCCTCAATGCGGTATGATGCCCATAGGCCATCACTATCTCTAAAGGTGGCAATACCACTGTCGTGGCTTACCCCCGCTCCACTAAATATAACTACTCTTTTCATATTGGTTACTCTTTTTTGTTAATATACAAAGGTACTAATTTTTGGAGAGGCACGCTAGTGAAATTTTATATATGTCCGACGGTACCATCCGGCACATGGGATGATTTATTGCTCTGGCTAATCAGAACAAACAAACCATGGAAAACGAAGTTTTCCCCCCGCCCGCGGGACGCGGAAAAAAA
>CAYJFH010000136.1:0-3075 GCA_964369485.1 uncultured Rikenellaceae bacterium
GGCAAGGAATTGGGTGCGAAGTGTTGACATATTTTTACTATCTAATTCTATCCTAATCTTATATGTAGTCGCGAAGTAGCCAAATGTCTGCAGCTACACCCCTATATGCCATCACTAAGGCAAGGAATTGGGTGCGAAGTGTTGACATATTTTTACTATCTAATTCTATCTGAATCGCGAAGTAGCCAAATATCGGCAGCTACACCCCTATATGCCATCACTAGAGCTAGTAGTGCAATGAGTGGAGAGACGAGTACCACCGAGTAGTTTACAAGTGCCGATGTACCATCTAGCGCACTGGTAATCTGATATAGGCCATATGCCTCAAAACCAATAAGTGCTAGAATAAAGATACCCTCTACTACACATAGCCTTAGCTGTAGCTCTCTACGCTTGTGTAGGTAGATAGTAGCGATTGGAAGAAGTGTAGCTAGTAGCGCAAGGATACCGTGGTAGATAAATGGATCTGTGTCACCATCTGAGAAGATAACTCCCCATACATTATACTCGGCTGTCTGCTCTGTACTATTTGTCGCTTGGGGCATATCTGTTATAAGTGTCTCAATATTAGCTAGAGGGAATAGTAGAAGTAGCCCTAGAAGCACTGTTACGGCTAGTAGATAGAGTGTCTGTTTACGATACATAATATTTCTGTTAGTTTTTTAGTTATTAAAAGAGTAAAATAGCACGAAAGACTACCTTAAAAATTTCGATATTAAACGCAAAATTACTATTTTTGTACCCTAAAAGCAACTTTTTTAGGTATTAAATAACAACCATATATAAAAATGACACCTCTAAAGACACTTATAATCGGTAGTGGTCCTGCTGGATACACCGCCGCTATCTACGCTTCCAGAGCAAACCTTAGCCCTGTGCTATACGAAGGTATGACTCCGGGCGGACAGCTAACAACAACAACTGAGATCGAGAACTTCCCGGGCTACCCTCAGGGTACCACTGGAACTGAGATGATGGCAGACCTTCGTGCTCAGGCCGAGAGATTTGGCGCAGACGTTCGTTCGGGCTATATCACAAAGGTAGACCTATCAAAACAGCCATTTACCGTAGAGGTTAACGATGGCGAGGCTACAATTACAGCCGAGACTCTAATTATCAGCACTGGCGCTACTGCTAAGTACCTAGGGCTAGAGAGCGAGCAGAGACTTATGGGTGGTGGCGTTTCGGCGTGTGCTACCTGCGATGGCTTCTTCTACAGAAATAAGAGTGTAGCGGTAGTTGGTGGTGGTGACACCGCTTGCGAAGAGGCTACATACCTTGCAGGCCTTGCATCGAAGGTATATATGATCGTTCGCAAAGACCACCTACGTGCTAGCAAAGCTATGCAAGAGAGAGTCTTTAAGAACGAGAAGATCGAGGTTATCTTCGAACACAATACTGTTGAGGTAATAGGTGATGACCTAACGGGAGTAACTGGTGCACTGCTTAAGGGTAATGACGGCTCTCTTCGCGAGATCGCAATCGACGGCTTCTTCCTAGCTATTGGCCACAACCCAGTAACATCACTATTCGAGGGTCAACTAGAGCTTGACGCCGAAGGGTATATCAAGACCGAGAGGGGCACTGGTCGCACAAGCGTTGAGGGCGTATACGCAGCTGGTGACGTTCAAGACCCACACTACCGCCAAGCTATCACAGCTGCTGCCTCAGGTTGCGTTGCAGCCCTTGAGGTTGAGAGATATCTAGCATCTAAAAATTAATAAAACAATAAAAATGAGTTACCTATTTACATCGGAATCAGTGAGTGAAGGACACCCTGACAAAGTTGCAGACCAGATCTCCGATGCCATACTAGACGAATTTCTAAAGCAAGACCCAACCTCAAAGGTTGCCTGCGAAACACTATGTACAACTGGACTAGTGGTAGTGAGCGGCGAGGTTAAGTCGAGCGCCTATGTCGATATACAGAATACAGTACGTGGAGTTATCGAGCGTATCGGTTACAACGATGCAGCTCTAGGCTTCGAGGCAAGCTCTTGTGGCGTACTATCTGCCATCCACGAGCAGTCACCAGATATTAACCAAGGCGTTGAGCGCGATGAGGCTGATGAGCAGGGCGCAGGCGACCAAGGTATGATGTTCGGATATGCGTGCCGTGAGACTGCTACATATATGCCAGCAGCACTTATGCTATCGCACCTACTAGTCAAAAAACTTGCATCTATCCGCAAGAAGGGCGAGAAGATGACATACCTTCGCCCAGATGCAAAGAGCCAAGTTACAATCGAGTATGATGACAATGGTATCGCTAAGCGTGTACACACAATCGTAGTCTCGACCCAACATAACGAGGATGTAAGCGTTGAGCAGATCAAGGCTGACGTTCAAAATATCCTTATTCCAGAGCTTAAGGCATCACTTGCAAAGCGTGAGGACCAACTAGCAGACCTAATCGGCGATGACTATATCCTACACGTAAATCCAACTGGTAAGTTCTGTATCGGTGGCCCTAAGGGCGACACTGGTCTAACTGGCAGAAAGATTATCGTAGATACATATGGTGGCCGTTCGGGTCACGGTGGTGGCGCATTCTCGGGCAAGGACTCTTCGAAGGTTGACCGCTCGGCAGCATACGCTACTCGCCATATCGCTAAGAATATCGTAGCGGCAGGTATTGCAGATGAAGTAATCGTTCAGGTTGCATACGCTATTGGAGTTGCTCGCCCAGTGAGCTTCTTTATCGATACTCGTGGCACATCTAAACTAGCGATCAACGATGGCGAGCTAGCGCTTAAGATCGAGACCCTTGTAGACCTACGCCCAGCGAAGATCGTAGAGCGATTCTCACTAACTTCGCCTATCTTCTCGCCAACGGCTGCATATGGTCACTTTGGCCACGACTCATATGAGAAGGATGGCCTAGTATTCTTCCCTTGGGAGAGACTAGATCTAGTAGATCAGATGCGCTCTGCACTACTGTAACATAGCCATTTTAAGTAACAAGTGAGGGTTGATTGCTCAAGTTTAGCGATCAACCCTCTCTGTTTTTTTCGGCAGTAGCTATAACACTTTTTTGTAAGTGAATTAACTAATTATGTATAAAATCTAATGGGG
>CAYJFH010000137.1:0-3043 GCA_964369485.1 uncultured Rikenellaceae bacterium
GTTTGGCTTATTCTCAGTAGTTGCTATTTTGTTATCTAACCAACTGAAAAAGTGGTGCGTAAAAATTTGGTAGACTGTAAAAAAGTTCGTATCTTTGTCAACCTTATCGTATTGGAAGCGATGAGTATAATTATGTTTAACCTATTAAAAATGAGGGCTCAAGGGTAGCAGTGTTATACACTACACCTTTTCTTCCAAGTGAACTCATATCAATTGACTCAAAATGAGTACAGAACAAATTACAAACGCATCAGCCGATAACGCAACTTTCGACTGGTCTGCATTCGAAACTGATGCATCTATCTACGGTGGTTCAAAAGAGGCAGTAAACGAACTTTACGACAACACTTTCAGCGCTATTGAAGCTGATCAAGTTGTAGACGGTACTATCATCTCTAAGACAGACCGTGAAGTAGTAGTTAACATTGGCTACAAATCTGACGGTATTATCGCTGCATCTGAATTCCGCTACGACACTGACATCAAAGCTGGTGACACTGTAGAGGTTTACGTAGAGAGCACAGAAGATAAAGATGGTCAACTTGTGCTTAGCCACAAAAAGGCTCGTCAACTTAAATCTTGGGATAAGGTTAGCGCAGCTCTTGAGGCTAACGAAATCATCAAGGGTCTTATCAAGTGCCGCACTAAGGGTGGTATGATCGTAGACGTATTTGGTATCGAGGCGTTCCTTCCAGGTTCACAAATCGATGTTAAGCCAATCCGTGACTACGATATGTACGTTGGTAAGATTATGGAGTTCAAGGTTGTTAAGATCAACCCAGAGTTCCGTAACGTAGTAGTATCGCACAAAGCACTTATCGAGGCTGAACTTGAGATCCAAAAGCGTGAGATCGTATCTAAGCTTGAGAAGGGTCAAATCCTTGAAGGTATGGTTAAGAACATCACCTCTTACGGTGTATTCGTTGACCTTGGTGGCGTAGACGGTCTAGTTCACATCACTGACCTTAGCTGGGGTAGAGTTTCTCACCCAGAAGAGGTGGTTTCTCTTGACGAGAAGATCAACGTTGTTATCCTAGACTTCGACGAAGAGAAAAAACGTATCGCTCTTGGTATCAAACAACTTACTCCACACCCATGGGATGCTCTTACTTCAGAGATCAACGTAGGTGACAAAGTTAAGGGTAAGGTAGTGGTTATGGCTGACTACGGTGCATTCGTTGAGGTTGCTCCGGGTGTAGAGGGTCTTATCCACGTTAGCGAGATGAGCTGGAGCCAGCACCTTCGCTCGGCACAAGACTTTATGAAAGTTGGTGACGAGGTAGAAGCTGTTGTTCTTACTCTAGATCGCGAAGAGCACAAGATGTCACTAGGTGTTAAACAACTTTCAGAAGATCCATGGGCTAACGTTGAGGTTAAGTACCCAGTAGGTTCTAAGCACACAGCGAAAGTTCGTAACTTCACTAACTTCGGTGTATTTGTTGAAGTTGAGCAAGGTATCGATGGTCTAATCCACATCTCTGACCTTAGCTGGACTAAGAAGATCAAACACCCATCAGAGGCAGCTACTGTAGGTGAGCCTATCGAGGTTGTTGTTCTTGAGATCGACAAAGAGAACCGTCGCCTAAGCCTAGGTCACAAACAACTAGAGGCTAATCCATGGGATCTTTACGAAACTCAATTCCGTCCAGATACTGTAGTAACTGGTACTGTAACTGAGGTGAACGATAAGGGTGCACTAGTAACTCTTGAAGGTGGTGCAGAGGGCTTTGCTCCAGCACGTGGCCTACAGAAAGAAGATGGTACTACTATCAAGGCAGGCGAAACTGCTGAGTTCCGTGTACTAGAGTTCGGTAAGGCTAACAAGAAGATCATCCTTTCGCACACTCGTGTTTACGAAGAGGCTAAGGTAAAGGAAGATCAAGTACGTGAGCAATCAACTCAAACTGCTATGAAGCAAGTAGCGTCTCAAATCGAGAAGACTACTCTTGGTGACCTAGCAGGTCTTGCAGAGCTTAAAGCTAAGATGGAAGAGGATGCTAAGTAATCCAAGCTCCAAGTAGCTATATTTAGAGGGGTTGAAGCTATTGCTTCAACCCCTCTTATATATAGTATAGTTATGCACTGGGAGGGTGAAGTGATAAAAAATGCAGAAAAATGTAAAAAAGTTGCAAAAAAATTTGGTGGAATAAAAAAAGTGCCTTATATTTGCACTCGCTAAAGGGAACAAAGCTACTAAGATTTGCGACCGGAAAGTGAAGAACATATGGCCCATTCGTCTATCGGCTAGGACGCTAGATTTTCATTCTAGTAAGAGGGGTTCGATTCCCCTATGGGCTACCAAGATTACAGAGAGTAACCTTTTAATTTACAAAGGGTTCTCTCGCTTTTTTAAGAAGTAAAACAATACAAGCATTTTAAAGAAATGGCAAATCATAAATCAGCAAAGAAACGTATCCGTCAAACCGAGAAGCGTCGTATCCGTAACCGTTACGCACACAAAACTACTCGTTCAGCAGTTAGAGCACTAAGAGCTACTAGCGATAAAACTGCAGCGTCAACTATGCTACCAAGAGTATTTGCTCTTCTTGACAAACTAGCTAAGCGTAACGTAATTCACGCTAACAAAGCAGCTAACCTTAAGAGCAGCCTTCAACTTCACGTGAACGCTCTTTAAGCTAAGCTTATAACTTATAGTGAGGCGATATCCAAAGTGGATGTCGCCTCTTTTGTATATATAACATCAAATTACCCTTAACTCTTACTCTTTTAGAAGATATAGAGTATAGTGGTGCTATTCGCCCTATAGATGCTACTATAGTGCGATCCTCTAACAATAATATAGCTGCATAAGACGATTTATTATTAACTTTGTGGCGTAAAATTACCTTAATATATTAAAAAATGATTAGACGATTTCTTACACTCTTGGTTACCTTGTCAATGTTTATGGCATGTACTGAAACAGATATACATCAAGGTGGCAGTAGTGGTGTGACTCCAGAGGAACCTCAAGAGGAGTCTGAAGAAGAACCCGAAGAGGAACCTAAAGACGAGCGCACTGATGCTCAAATATTGGCTATCG
>CAYJFH010000138.1:0-2653 GCA_964369485.1 uncultured Rikenellaceae bacterium
TATAAACGTCTCTTCTGTAAAGCAAAGTGCGTATGCACCTGCGAAATGTTGTATGTTAGAGACCTAGTTTTACCGCATAAAAGTTTGATTTACTTCAAAAAAATACTACCTTTGAGTATCACCTCAGAGCTGTAGATATGAGACTCCCACTAACTATCATACTGCTACTACTGTCACTATCTCTGCGAGCACAGCAGCAGGATGGTGAGTATGACTATAACCACCTGCCAGTGGCCACAAATGCCTATAGGAGCTATCTCGAGCAATTTGAGGCATTTGGTCTAGGCTCTCTATACTACCGTAGTAGGGCAGTGCCCACAGAGTGGAGTAGGGAGTACCTCGGAGGTGTAGCACTGAACTCCCTCTCAGATAATCGAGTGCCATATAGTGCTATAGGGGCGCTCTATTCGGTGGCGACCTCATCATTTGAGCTTAGGGGGAGTAGTGGCGATATGTCGCTGCCAATAGTGCCGATTGGTGGTGGAGAGTTTAGTTATATAGAGCCTCAGAGTGATCGCCACTCGCTCTATGGGTCGGTTGCTACCTCCTCACGTATATATACCTACCGCTTAGGTGCAGGTGCAAATCTAGAGAGTAGAGATGGCCGCCACGCAACACTTATAGATGTCTCTAAACGATTCGGCCGCTCTTTGCTAGTCGATGGGCTCTATGCAGATAACTATAATATTACACTTAGCCATACAATAACCGCTGACTCTAAAAGTTCACTTAACTTCACAGCCCTTATAAACCCCTCTGAACGCTCATACCCCAAGGCCTCAACCCTTGAGGCATACGCTCTAGCCGATAATAACCTCTATAACCCAGCGTGGGGTATGCAGGGCGACCAGCAGCGAAGTAGCTATGTCAGAGAGTCGTTCCAACCTATCTTTATGGCAACCCACCGCACCGATCTTGGCAATAATCTATCCCTTGCAACCACTGCGCTACTACGTGTTGGGCGAGAGAGCTACTCTTCGTTGATGTGGCAGGGTGCTCCCAATCCACTGCCAGACTACTACGCCTATATGCCATCGTATCAGAGTTCGGAGCTAGCAGCTGACCTTATCGCTCAGAGTTGGAGAGAGGATGTAAATAGTCGCCAAATTAACTTCGAGGAGCTCTATGCAATAAATAGCAGTGGATCGGGGCGGGCGAACTATATTATCGAAGATAGAGTGACCGAACCGCTATTCTTTGGAGCATCGAGTAGGCTAAGTAGCTCAAAGTTCTCAGTGGGGCTATCTATTAGGGCGCAGAGCGACCATAGCTACAAGGAGGTGGCATCTCTACTCGGTGGCGGCTACTGGCTCGATATAGATACATTTATCGAGCAAGATAGCGATATGAAGGATCTTACCCAAAATAATATGGCAGAACCCAACAGAGAGGTGACCGAGGGCGATATATTTGGATATAACTACCGTATGGATAATATGGAGGTAGAGGCAGATGCAGCCTTTCGCCATAGCCTCGGTAGGGTCACTCTAGTTACTAGTGGCTCGATTATGGGACTTCTGAGCCAGAGGGTAGGATACTATGAGAAGGAGAACTTTCCTACGGGAGGCTCGCTTGGTGCATCGCAGAGTGTTGTGGGCCTTGGTGGAGCGCTACGTGCAGATGCTCACTATCGTGCAAGTGGCAGGTTATCGCTCGAGGGTTCACTATCTATTACATCCCTTGCTCCTCGCTCCTCACAGCTATTTATCGATGAATCGTACAGAAATGCACTAACACCCAATATGGGCAACTCTACAGTGGTAGGCATAGATGGGGCGGTGCTATATAGTGGTGATGACTTTAGGGGGGAGCTGTCGCTATACTACTATGGTCAGAGTGGAGCTACTGAAACCCAGAACCACTATGACGATATGCTATATAGCTATGTCCACTATCCTATATATGATATATCGACTAGGCGTATGGGAGTTGAGGCTAGTGCAGAGGTTCGCCTATGGGATGAGCTATGGCTAGGCTCTGCGCTGATACTCCAGAGTAATACATATACTAACAACCCAACGGCATCGGCCTATGAGCAGAGTACGGGTCGTGCCCTAATTGAGGATGAGGTGCTCTTCCTTAGCGGTCTACACCTTGGGGGCAATCCTGAGACTATTGCTTCGATATCGTTGGGCTATAGGAGGTATAATTGGAGTGTGATGTTAAGGGCTACTGCATTTGGAAGTGCCTATGAAGTACCCTCGCCGCTGAGGTATAGTGCCAGAGTGCTAGAGTATGTTGGTAGTGAGGCTAACTATAGTGAACTCCGTGCTCAGAATAGACTTAATAGTGGGGTGCTCCTTGATATTCATGGCGGATATCGCTTCTCGCTACGTGGAGGACAGAGCATAGGGGTATATGCCACTATAGGTAACCTCGCAAATAGTAGCGATATTCAGCGCTACGGCTATCAGAGTGATAGGTTCTATAGAGATGGCTGGAGCCTTAGCCCCCAACCATCTAAGTTCTACTACGCCTTGCCACTTAACTTTTCGTTGAGCGCAACGCTGCGTCTATAGTGGTGCTAGGGAGTCAAGCTAGAGAAATTGTGCGTCCCCGCACTCGGGTTTATTTCCTCGCTAGGCTTTCGTGGCACTCCTAGTTGAAAGCTCCCTGCACAATAGCTACGGTTTATGTCTATAGAGTCAAGCTA
>CAYJFH010000139.1:0-2611 GCA_964369485.1 uncultured Rikenellaceae bacterium
TAAATTACTCTAGCTTATTGCTCTAGCGGTTGGGCGAGGGGCTTTCGACTAGGCGAACCCCGAAACGTAGCGACTGAAAGGAGCAAAGATAAGGGGGACGACTTGGGCGGTGGAGTCGTCCCCCATACGTTTCTCTAGCTTGGCTCTTTTGAATTCATCTAGTTGAGCAAAGTGCGTATGCACCTGCAAAACATAAATAACAAAGTCCGAAGATTAAGCGAACCACGAAAACATAGCGAAGAGAAGCACCCTGTGCGCAGGAACGTACCGCACCCCGAAGAGTTATAAAATATAGAACTAAAAAAAGAGTGAGACCACACATATCTGCGATCTCACTCTCTAAGTATCTTTACCTATCCTAGAACTATTGTTGAAGGATAAAGTCGATTGGCATTCTGTAGTTGAAACGTACTGGCTTACCACGGTTCTTACCCGGGCTCCACTTTGGAGATGCCTCTACTACTGCTACTGCAGCTTCGTCAAGGATCTTATCTACACCACGCATTACAGTTACGTTAGATACAGAACCGTCCTTCTCAACAACGAATGAGATGTGAACGCGACCAGAGATACCATTCTCTTGAGCGATAACTGGGTACTCTACGTTCTTACCACACCACGCACGGAATGCGTTAAGGTCTTTACCTTGGAATGATGGCTCCTCCTCTGCGAAGAATACAGGAACATCCTCCTCAACTACCTCTTCAGCCTTTGTAAAGGTAGTGATCTCGAAGTCACCAAAGTCAGTGTCACCGAAGTCTTCGAAGATAGTAAGGTCCGCGTCTACTTTAGTCTCGTCCTTTACAATCTTGATAATATCAGAAAGGAATGCCTGTTGTGGCTTAACCTCTACTGGTGGCTTCTCCTCTTGAACAGTTACGTCGATAACGTCTTGCTCTTCGATTTCGCCTGCGAATTCAATAATTTCAATCTTCTTCTCTGATTGCGACCAGCTAAATAGCCCGATTACAATACCCAACGATAGGATTAGCCCAATTAGCAGAAAGATCGAACGCTTATTCTGCAGGTCGGCTTTTGGTGATTTTTTAAGTTCCATAGTTTATGATTTTATTTTTAATATTTTCAGCATATTCCCGCTAGCTAGGTCATTGCCATAGCCATATACCCTACAAAACTACAAAGCTTTTTTTTATTTTCCTAATTTTTAAAGTACTTTTTACCGTATTGTTGCACTTATGTAGCACTATTGGGTTAAATTAATATCCTGAAGTGAGTTAATTTTTAGCTGTTTCTCCCCACCACTCTCTATTACAATTGCCTCTATATCAAAGAGCCCTTCGATCACGGGGTCGTTTGCAAATAGCGCAAATGAGGATGTATTAAGGGTCGCTGAGTGCCCTGAATTTAGTTGTCTAAGTTCCCTTTCTCCGCTATAAATGCCCGACTGCTCAAAAAAATATAGATCATATACCCTTACCAAACTACCTGCCGCTACCCCTTGGAGCTCACCCAAAGCACTATCACGCCACTCTAGCGGCACGCTTACCCCTTGGTTATTGGTAATTTGATTTAGGATCGGAAGTGTCGGGATAGGACTAATACCCTGCGAATTACTATCGAGATACCCCGCAGATAGTATACCGTCCTCTGATACCACAAGCGAGAGTCCTTGGAGCTCCACAGCTATAATATCCCCAATGGACATTAGGCTGTAGATATCATAGAGCCCCACAGAGAGCCTTAGCGATGGTTGCTCACCAGAGGATGGATCGTGGAGGATAATCTCCTTGTAGAAGTTGCCTGCCGAGTCCGAGGATACCACCACTCCACTTACAATTGTCGAGCCCTCGATAGGCGCTAAGCTAGGTCGAAGGTGAGAGATAAGGGAGTTGACGACCCAAGGCTCACCGATAGCCTCCCCCTTGATATCCTCAAAGGAGTTATAGTTGCAACTACAAAGGAGTAGTGCAAATACTACTGATATCCACACTACTCCCTGTCTCATATTATTCTAATATCTATTTATAATCTATTACAAATATATAAAAATTTAAACTATCTCCTTAATTGAAACTACCGTATATTTTTTAATGCGTTATTGTTTTATTTATCGTTCTGAGTGCCTTTTTAACAATATATGCTGTTTCCTTTGTGTCACTATCTGCAAGCCATCTATCACATAACGATTGCACAAAATCGTGGCGACTCTTGCTTGCATCGTTGAGCCAGTTACCTACACTATCTCGCACATATTTTGAGCTGTCTGATTTTAGAGGTTCTAAGAGTGGCAGCACCTTTTCGGGATGCTCTTTTAACTCTGCAATATGAGCGCACCAAACACCTCGTGGGCGTGTTGCTTCACTCGCAAAGCGGCGCAGATTTTCATCATCCGACTGCGACCACTTCGATAATATATCAATGCCTTCACTTAAATTCTCGGCTATCTTCCATCGCACCGCTGCCCACGCTTCCTCTCTTACATTGAAGTGGCTATCTGTGGCAAATGGCTCAATTTGGCAAAGCATTTCGGCTATTGAAAGTTCTCTATTCTCGCCAACCATATATGCCGCCCACGAGCGCACAATATCCGATTTGTGCCCAGTAAGCTCCGCAATCAGCGTACTGTCATCTAAGTTCAAGAGTGTAGCTC
>CAYJFH010000140.1:0-2553 GCA_964369485.1 uncultured Rikenellaceae bacterium
CATTCGCCCCCACAAATACGTGGCCGTGGGCACCGCTACCAATTAGCGGATCTACGTAGCTTATCAAATCGACTCTACTACTATTGCTACTGCAACCTACTGCAAAGGCAATTGAGAGTGCTGCTATTGCTAATCTTTTCATAATCTATCTATATGTTATTTTTTTGTTTTAATTACTAGTTCGCGCCCCCTCTCGAGTTCGCTGTGTGATATAAAGTGGCTATCTATCGCCTCTCCATCATATAGTGCCTCGACCATCTCTCTGCCCTCGCCCTCTTTAGTGATAGTGAATGTTGCCTTATTTGGAAGGCGGAACTTAACTCTATCGAATAGAGGTACGCTCACTAGGTATTCGGCATCTGCTGGTGAGTAGGTATATAGACCAATTGAAGTTAGAACGTACCAGCTCGACATCTCTCCAGCATCGTCCATACCGCTATACGATAGGTCATTAGCCCCTAGGGTGTAGAACTCATTGAGTAGAGTATCTAGTATCTTTTGGGTCTTAGCTGGCTTGCCAATTAGTGTGTATAGGAATGGGAATGAGTGGTCAGGTTGGTTGCCGTGGCAATATTGACCGATAAATCCTGAGACGTTGTGAGCCTCGTAGCCCTTCCAAGGGATTGTAAATAGCGAGTCTAGCTTAGCCTCGAACCTCTCTTTGCCTCCATACATCTCTACCATATACTCAGTATCGTGAGGTGCAAAGAATGCCGACTGCCAAGCAGTAGCCTCGCGGAATTGGTAGTGGAAGTATGGGTGGTATGGGTCGAAGTGCTCTACCCACTCGCCACTCTCTAGTCTACCTCTCATAAAGCGGCTCGTACTGTCATATAGGTTACGGTAGTTCTTACTGCGCTCCATCATCTTAGCTGCGAGAGTACTATCGCCTAGCTGCTCGGCAAGGAGTCCAACGGCGTAGTCATCATAGGCATACTCTTGAGTCTTAGTTACTGCTGCCTTAGCGTCAGTATGTATCTCAACTCTATCAAGATCACTAAGGTCTACCTCTGGTACATAGCCATACTTAAGGTACTCATCGAGGAATGGGCGTGATGGCCCCTCGATAGTTGCATTGCGCACCATAAGTTCATAGGCGCTCTCAACGTTAAAGTCTCTAATACCCCTTAGGTAGCATCCCGTAATATATACAGAGGCGTGGTCGCCGTGGAAGAATGTAGGCATAAAACCGCTATGCTCCCCCCTATCGATACATGACTTTATAACATCGGTAGTGAGATTTGGGCGAACCATTGCAAGTAGTACAAGTTTATTGCGGTAGTCATCCCAGAATGATGGGTCGGTGTAGTAGTGAAAGCCCTTATTTACGATATTGTTATTATAGTCGGTGTAGTCCATATTAACGTCGCTGCGTAGTACAGGCCATAACATCGAGCGGTATAGTGTGCTATAGAATAGCTCCTGTTGCTTATGGCTACCTCCCTCGATCTCGATGGTAGAGAGTAGTTCGTTCCAAACTCTATTGCCCTCTGCCTTAACCTCTTCGAAGCTCTTAGATAGCATCTCTGCCTCGAGGTTTCTCTTAGCAGCCTCAATGCTAACAAACGAAAATCCGATCTTTAGCTCCACTGCCCCAGTAGCTGAGTTATCTGCAAGCTCAAGAACTGGAATCTCACTCTTTTTAAGTGCGTGTCCACCGCCCGGGGCATTACTGCTAGTAAGGATGCTCTTCTGAGATACTGATCTAATGGAGTCAATATGTGTGATATCATAGTTGCTCACACCGTAGAAGTAGATAGTTTCGTGGCACTGCTGCATACCAGAGAAGCTATTTTTGCCATCTTGGTTGATGGTATAGCTATGTACAGTCTCATTTGAGTTTGCAAGGTTTATAAGTATTCGTTTTTCGGCACTCTTGCTGTCGAATGTATATCTGTGGTAGCCGCACCTAAGGGTAGAGGTTAGCTCTACATTAACTCCATATCTATCGAGGTAGACTTGGTAGTAGGCAGGGCGTGCGCTCTCCTTTGAGTGGCTAAATGTTGAGGCGTAGTCATCTACAGTTACATCGGTGGTAATAGGGATAATTGGCACATAGTTTAGATTCCAATGCCCCTTATTAGTATGGCTAAATCCATATATTACGCTATCTTCATATTGGTAACCTGCCCCAGCTCTAAACTCCGTTACTGGGCTAAGTTGCACCATTGCATTTGGTAGAGATGAACCCGGGAATACCTCTGCCCCCCAAGTCCTGCGGGTAGGCTTATAGCCTAGCTCGGCCTCATCCCACATCGTCTCAGTACCCAGCATAGGGTCAACTAGATCGGTTAATTGCCCCTTTGGAGGCTCGCCACTACACGATACGGCCATAAGGCATATAGCTGCTGTAAAAATCTTATTCATAGTTCTTATTCTATTCTTCTTGACTTTAATTCAAAGTTAAGTAATTTTTTTCGATAAATTAAAGTGGAGCAAGTCGTAACTTACTCCACTTCAAATCAATCTAAACTCTATTACGCTCTTACATTACTGTGATAGAGTTTAGTAGCTCTACTTTGCCTTCGTTAACTAGCTTTAGGATAAGGCCAC
>CAYJFH010000141.1:0-2413 GCA_964369485.1 uncultured Rikenellaceae bacterium
GTAGATCCGCTAATTGGTAGCGGTGCCCACGGCCACGTATTTGTGGGGGCGAATGTTCCATTCGGGGCGGTGCAACTTGGACTAACAAATATATCGGAGGGGTGGGATTGGACCTCGGGCTACCACATCTCTGACTCAACTATTATTGGATATGCACACTCACACCTATCGGGGACTGGTATCGGCGATAAGGGCGATATCCTCTTTATGCCATATGTTGGTGAGCTCGCAGGCAGACATAAGAGCGACTATATCTCATCATATAGCCGTGAGAACGAGGTAGCAGAGGCAGGATACTACAGAGTCATTGACAATAGATATGGTGTTAAGGCTGAATTCACCGCCTCGACACGTGTCGGTTTCCACCGCTATACATTCCCTAAGGACTCCATAGAGCGACTCATCATAAACCTCCACCACGGCACGGGATGGGATTCTCACCGCTCTAGCCTTGTGGAGCTTAAGGGTAAGAATAGAATTGAGGGCTATCGACTAAGCCAAGGTTGGGCAGATGACGATAGGGTCTACTTCGTAGCGGAGTTCTCAAGCGATATTAAGAGCTTCGAGTGGGATACAACTGCAATGGTTGCAATCCTAGAGTTCGAGGGTCACGAGCCGCTAGAGGCTGCAGTTGCAATCTCGGGCACTGGCATTGAGGGCGCAGCAAAGAACTTTTCGGCTGAGGCTAGTGGCGTCTCATTCGATAGCGCAAAGGCTGCCGCACAGGATAGCTGGAGAGAGCTACTTGGACGTATGGAGGTAGAGAGTAGCGATCAGAGCAGACTCAGAACATTCTACACAGCGATTTTCCACTCTGCGTTCTACCCGTCAATATTCAGTGATGTGGATGGGCGATATCGTGGTGCTGATGGTAAGATACATAGCGCAGAGCACGACACATACACAAACTTCTCACTATGGGATACATACCGTGCCGCTCACCCACTCTTTACCATTATGACCCCTGAGAGGGTGCCAGATATGGTAAACTCTATGCTTAATATATACGACCAGCAGGGGAAACTTCCAGTATGGCACCTCGCAGGCAATGAGACTAACTGTATGGTGGGGATCTCGGGGGTTCAAGTTGTTGGTGATGCTATTGTTAAGGGTTTTAAGGGTGTTGACCCTGAGCGTGGATTTAGGGCTATGGCAGACTATGCAAACCAAAACTACGCTGGGCTTCGCTCAATTAGAGAGCTTGGGTACTTCCCTGCTGACGAGGAGCTAGAGAGTGTGGCTAAGGCGATGGAGTACTGTATCTCCGATGCTGCTGTTGCACGTGTGGCCACTATGCTAGGCAAGAGCGAGGAGGCAGAGCTATTCACTAAGCGCTCACAGGGATATAAGCACTACTTCGACCCGTCGGACAACTTCGTTAAGGGAAAACTAAGTGATGGCTCGTTCCGCACTCCATTTGACCCTCAGCACTCCACTCACCGTGCCGATGACTTCTGTGAGGGCAACGCTTGGCAATATACTTGGATGGTACCGCACGACTACGCTGGACTATTCGAGCTAATGGGCGGTGCCCAGAATGCCGAAAAGCACCTCGATGCTACATTCTCTACACCATTTAACCCAGCTCAGCACGCATCGCCAGATATCTCTGGTATGATTGGCCAGGTTGCACACGGCAATGAACCGTCACACGCAACGCCATTTGCATACGCTGCAATGGGGCGACCAGAGAAGACCTCAAAGATCGTGCGTCATATCCTTGATAGCCTATATAATGACACCCCTGAGGGGATTTCAGGCAATGAGGATATGGGAGCAATGAGCGCTTGGTATGTATTAAATGCCGCAGGTATCTACCAACCAGACCCATCGAGTGGCGTATTTGTATTCGGCTCTCCTCTATTTGAGAGGCTAGTTATTCAACTTCCTGAGAGCAAAACCTTAGAGGTTCTGTGCGAAAACTATGGCGCAGGAAATATCTATATAGAAAGCGCTACGATAGATGGCACGCCACTCGATGGCTCAATCACCTATGAGCAATTAATGGGCGGCGGGAAGTTAATCTTCAAGATGAAGGGCGAGACAAAGTAGCCTGAATATACAACAGAATATAGCCTACAGCTCGATAAAACAGCGGGATGGTACAGTACTCATCCATATAGGATAATTAAGAGCTAACAGGAGCTAGATATACAAATAGGGCGGATTCCAGTTGGAGTCCGCCCTATTTGCGTGTAAGGTTCAAAAAATAAAGCATATCTACAGCAAACAAAACCGCGGGATGTGGAACAAAAGGAAGTGAGCGAAGGAAACAAAAAAAGTTGAATCTCGAAGAGTTTTCAACTGTTTTGCTGTCGCAAATAATCTATAATAAACGATTAGAGCTAGCAGGAGTCCGACGACTGGAGGAGGAAAGGCTGTAGCGAGGCACGAGCGGATAGCCGCCCGACTC
>CAYJFH010000142.1:0-2411 GCA_964369485.1 uncultured Rikenellaceae bacterium
TGGTCGGCCCGCTTATCAGCGGAACCTCCCTCGGTCGCCCCTCGCACAACCGCTATGATATAGTACAGTTTATTGTGACAGCAAAATAGTTGAATCCCGAAGGGTTCAACCATTTTGTTTTATTCATTGGACTGGTTCGCCTGTTCAGGCTCACTTACTTTTTTTTCTTTTTTTCCGCGTCCCGCGGGCGGGGGGAAAACTTCGTTTTCCATGGTTTAGTTTGCACTAGATTTAGAGTTGCACGTCTTAAAAAAAAATGCGATACACAATTGTGCACCGCATCCCTTATATTAGATATATATAATCTACTCTTCGTATTCAAGCATATACCTATCGGTGAGTTCTCTGCGCTCATCGAGTGAAATTGTGTCGTTGTACTGCTCTTTGAGTCTGTTGAGCTCTATCTTTAGCTTCTCGATCTGTTTTTGATACTTAGGGTTGTCGATCTGATTTTTCACCTCGTTAGGGTCACGTTTTAGGTCGTAGAACTCCCAAGTGTCAATATCGTAGTAGAAGTGGATAAGTTTGTATCGGTCGGTGCGAACGCCGTAGTGTGGCTGTACGTTGTGCCACTTAGGGTACTCGAAGTATTGGTAGTATGCAGATTTACGCCACTCCCTTGTAGCATCTCTATCGCCTCTAAGTAGCTTATCCATACTCTCTCCCTGCATATCTTTGGGCACCTCTATCCCTGCAAAGCTAAGTAGGGTAGGCGCTATATCGATATTTAGAGATAGTTGATCTAACTCAACTCCCTTAGGGATCTCATTTGGATAGCTTATTAGGCACGGCATCATTAGCGACTCGTCATACATCCAACGCTTATCATATAGTCCATGTTCACCTAAGTAGAAGCCCTGATCACCCATATATATGATAATTGTATTGTCATATAGGTTATTCTCTTTGAGGTATGCGATAACTCGCCCAACTTGATCGTCGACAGACCTTACAACCCTTAGGTAGTTCTTAACGTATGTTTGGTACTTCCACTTCTTAAGCTCTTCGCCTTGAAGTGCAGGATCTGGTGTCCAGTGTTGATCCTTACCCGAGCCGCCGTACCATAGCCACTCTGCACGCTCTTGACCCTTCAGTGAATCGGGTGGAGTCTGCTTTAGGTCGCCACGTGATAGATGGTTCTCGATAGTTCCCATCGAGCGTCCTAGAGTTAGTTCACGACCTTCGTAGTTATCATTGAATGTCTCTGGATATGGCAAATCGATATCCTCATATAGATCTAGGTAGCAAGAATCTGGCTCCCACGGGCGGTGTGGAGCCTTAAAGTGTAGCATCATTGCAAAGGGTTCACTCCCTGAGCTATTCTCCTCTAGCCACTTGAGGGCAGCCTCGGCAGTGATAGTGGTAGAGTAGCCATCTGCACGCCACTGCTCGCCGTTTGTATTGTATAGTGAGTTCCAGTATAGCCCCTGTTGTGACTTATCGTCGTGGATCATATAGTGGTCAAAGCCCGTTGGGGTAGAGTATAGGTGCCACTTGCCGAATAGTGCAGTCTTATAGCCACTCTCTTGGAGTAGGTGTTGGTACTGCTGCTGCGAGGAGTCAAAGATAATTCCCCCCTCATTCTGATAGAACCCATTAGTGGTGCTGTACTTGCCAGTAAGGAGTGCCGCTCGTGAGGGCCCCGATATTGAGTTAGTGCATATCATATTGTGCATCAGTACCCCATCTTGTGCAATTGCATCGATGTTTGGTGTAGGTGCAAGTGGAGCTAGGATACCTCCGTAGGCACTAATTGCCGATTGTGCGTGGTCGTCCGACATTATAAAGAGAATGTTCGGCCTCTTCTGCTCATCGTTAGGGCTCTGTGCAGAGGCTTGGTATGGTAGCGATGCGGCAAGAGCACCCACCATTAGGCGATAATCGAGTGTCATAGTATTTTTTAAAATAAATTAAAAATAGGAATTGTTAGTTTCTATAAAGTTAAATAAAATTTTTAAGAAGCAAAAAATAACCTCTATATTACCCTAACTTACCTATGAACGCTCTAACTTTGGGTTATGGCTGGATTTTAATCACTTAATATCTACGCACAACTACTTTAGCAGTCGCTTGAAGAGGCCTCTGAGTGACTTTTTTGGTTGGGGGGCTATCTTTTCGTAGACAAATATATAGTGATCATTGTCGACAATTCCCGCTGCATATATCTTATCCTTATAGAATTGTACAGATGCTCCACCTGATATATATACATCTTCTACGGCATCGATGCGCTCATACCATATAAACTCACCTGTCTTTGGGTCAAGGGTGGCTATAAATAGAAGTCCATTTGTAAAGATATGAGTCCAAAGTTGGCCGTCGTGATAGGATAATATACCGCATTGTGGCCAATAACTTGCACCATTATAGATAACTCTTGGTATCCAATCATCCTCTCTACCATAGGGCAT
>CAYJFH010000143.1:0-2346 GCA_964369485.1 uncultured Rikenellaceae bacterium
ACAAGAGCTACGCAAGCGCCACGGCGAGGTCTTCTGCGTCCGCTGCTCGCTATAGGTTATAGCTACCCTAAATGTAAGAGGTGATAATGATTTTATTCATTATTACCTCTTGTTTTTTACACTTTACTGAAGTTTAAAGACCTTTGATACAACTTGAAAGCCCAGTGACTCGAAGAAGTGGTGTGCACTATGATTTCCTACGCCAGACTCTAAGTATATATCATTTATCTTCATAGAGTTAAACCATGACATAATTTCGTTAAACATCTCCTTGCCAACGCCCTTACCGCGTAGCTCAGGGATCACAACCATATCGCATATTACTCCGAATGGTTTGTCGCCATCTTCGGAAACCTCAAGTATGCAAAAGGCCAAGATATCTCCTTGCTCATTATCCTTGATAAGTACAGTAGATGGAAGTTCTTTAGATTGATTTGCTATCTTTAACTCAACGTACCCTCTCCACTTTTGCTTACCATCTGTGGCAATAGTTTCGCTATCTATGGCTACTCCCATCTGTATCTCTCCGTGAGAGATATAGTGCTTCTGGTTGGTAATATTATTCCAAAATAGATCACATAATCTATCTATATCTTTATTGGTTGCTATTCTCCACATTTCGTCTAAAAAATTTTCTGATACACCTCAATGCCTTAATTGGAAACGATGGTGCAAAAAGTGTAATTACTCCTAATATAATAAGTAGTGCGGCGGTAGTTATTAGTGCCATTGCCATCGCCGTTTCGCCACCTAGATTTAAGTGCTCAATTACTGGGACATCTATCTGAATGAGTAGCAGCTGGAAGAGTGATGCAATGCTAATGATACCAAGTATAAAGTTAAATGCACTAGATTGCCTAAGTCGCCTCATTGAGTAGATAGTTGTGAGGTTGTTATCTATCTTCTGCATAGATTCAAGTAGGACCTTCTCGTCTCTGTCTATCTGTAGTCTCTGTCTAGTTCTATCGAACATTACCTTATGCGAGATAAACTTAGAGTACTTAACTGCATCTAGACCTAAAAGTATGTTAGTTATACTCAGTGCAAGCTCTGCATTTGATTCAATCGCTTTAGAGTTATGTTTAATTGTGTCGATCTTCTTGTTGGTCTCGCCTAAGAACTTGTCAGTTGCAGTTAGAATAGTGTACTTTTTAGCTAGTACCATCTCGAGTATAGCCATATACTCAGGCCAAGATACGTGGTAGTCCACTCTCTCTTTAAGGTGCTTTATCCAGTCGGTCGGAGAGTCTTTGCCTCTTCGTCCATATGTTCCAAATACTACGCACATTCCGCTATTGAGTAGTACTAGGTCATCGGTGTCAATTGCAATATTTCGTCCACATACCTCATCGAAGCACTCAGGATCTCTATATGGCCACTCCTCAGGATAGAGGGTCATAAGTCCAATTAGCTCGCTCTTGTGATTTTCCTTAATACGGGTTATAATATCCGCCTCGTGTTCGAGTGCTTGAAGTGTTCCATCTTGGCTGTCTATATCCTCCCATACGTCTACATATGCAAAGAATTGGGTCGGTGTCTTTGACTTTACATTACCTTTGAGTACGGCCTTCTCGTACTCATCGCAAACTGACTTAAATGAATTTGGAGACTCTGTGTTGGTACCCTCTCCGATTCTGAAGTTAGTGATGGAGTGGGTTAGTTGTTTTAAGTTGATATTGTTAGCGGTGTCTCCATTAGCAGCCCCCCAGTGTTCACCTCCAAGGTTCAGGGCAACTAGATTGATGACATCATCGGTGGATAGAGGGTGTGTTGATCTTACAATCTGAGGAATTCTATAGTTAAAGTTGCCGTCCTTATCATAGATGTCCTTCTCTTGGTTGATAACCACTCTGTAGGAGATGGAAACTGTGCGATTGAAGTATATAGATAGCTCTACGAATACCTCACCACTAATCTCAATTAGAGGGCCATTAATCTTACCTGTATCTGGGTCAACTTTGTCATTTATCTTAATATCTATATTAAAACTAGGCAGTGTGTATCTGTATACGGGAGGGTGCTCCTTGTCGAATATAAATATTTGAGAATCAATCTTACTTTGGTGAGGCTTGATGCAGTCGCTAGCAAAGTTTATCGCCTCATAGCTCTTTAGATTCTCTAGCGAGAATAGTTGCATATAGACGATCGAGAGCTGGTTATATCTCAATTCCTGCTTCTGTGTGTTTAATTCGCTCATTGTGATCTGTTGATATTTTATCCTCTACAAAAATATATAAAAATCAGATGATAAACAACTAAATCACATCAATCAAACGAATGTCAGGCATTAGTTCTAGCTCAAAAATAGCTCTTTGATGCCAGTGGTTGCGATCTCGATGGCAACGC
>CAYJFH010000144.1:0-2300 GCA_964369485.1 uncultured Rikenellaceae bacterium
AAAAAAAAGAAAAAAAGTAAGTGAGCCTGAAAGGCGAACCAGTCCAAATCAAAAACAAAAAAAGTTGAATCCCGAAGGGTTCAACTATTTTGCTGTCGCAATAAACTGTAATATATCATAGCGGTTGTGCAAGGGGCGGCCGAGGGAGGTTCCGCTGATAAGCGGGCCGACCATGGGGTCGGTCGCCCCGCTACTAAATTTCTATAGCTTGACTATCTACAACTATACTCACAGAGGCAGTAGCGAGGTACGAGCGAATAGCCGTATCCTGAAACCGAAGCCCCCAAAAAAGCAGATAGGTTGACCGAACAGTTCGATCAACCTATCTACAATAATTTATAAATCTAAAGGCTCTATTTCACTAGTGTTACGACTACAACCCCATCACTTGCACGGTCGCCATACTTAGCAGTAGCAGAGGCATCCTTTAGCACTGAGACCTCGGCAATACTATTTACATCGATCTTCGAGAACTCCTCTTTGCTTACCTCCTTACCATCTACGATATAGAGCGGATTAGCATCAGATATTGCACCCTTTGAGCCTTTTACCTCAATTTGAGGTTCACCAGTCTTAATCAAAATAGCACCCTGACTTGCACTCTGGCCATACTTATCGATCGCTATCTTTCCCTTAAGAACCTCAATATTAGTAACAGTGCCATCTAACTTAACTCTATCGAACTCCTCCTTCGATACCTCTTTACCATCAACTATAAGGAGTCTATCGCCTATTGTTGTAACGTTTATCTGAGATGTTCCATCATCATTTTTCTGCACATCAACGTTAAGAATATCCTTTGCAGGAATCTTATCTAACTCCGCTTGGCTTACTTTCTCTCCATCTAGGTAGCACTCTACGTTATCAGGAACATTCATTGCATTCTCAGTTTTATAGCCCTCAACGACTACTTCTGGTGCTGGTTTATTCGCACAAGATAGTGCAAGTACTACTAGTGGCAGTGCGCCATACTTCACCCACCACTGTGGGGAGCTCTTTCTCTTGTTCATCATTTTAATTCTGTTTTTAAGTTTTTGACTATTAAAATATGTTGCAACAATATTTTTCTGCTCTACTTCGCACTGAGACAGGAGTCCATATTGATACTCCTTCCTATCAAACCCACCCTCAAGTACTGCCCTATCGGCAATATACTCTAAATTTGCCTTAATCTGCGAGCGTAGGTACCACGCCGCTGGATTAAACCACATCACTATAACTAGTAGTTCGGCTACCATCAAATCGAAGCTATGTAGCCCTCTACGGTGTGCCTCTTCGTGTTTGAGTATAGCACTCTGTATAGGTTGCGATTCGGGGATAAATATCCAACCAAAGCACGAAAACGCATCACTTCCGCCGCTATTTACATAGTATCTGCCCTCACTACTATATTCCATAGAAGAGTTTAGACGAATGGCCACTACTCTACTTATAGCATATATCAACCTCATAGCTAGCACTACAGAGACTACACCCCAGAGGTATAAGAGTATAGTTACAATCGATATTGACTCCTGCGCTACGACCTCCGCACCGCCTACACCCTCTAGCTCACTATAGTCTATATCGATAAATGAGATTAGCGCGCTCTGCTCCATAACCACTGGCGAGGGTATAAATTGAAATGTAAATGCCACTACTACACTCAGTAGCAGAAATAGCCTTCGAGCCGATAGCCGAGTGTCGCCGCTAGAGCTAAATCTATAGATCAGTGCAAAGAGGACTATGGCACAATTTGCCTTTAGTAGGTAAATAAGTATATCTGTAATCATATTACTCCTCCTCCCTTTCGATAAGTTCAATTAGCTCTGCTAACTCCTCTCTTGTGATCTTCTTCTCCTGCACGAAGAATGCCACCACATCACGATATGAATCTGTGAAGTAGTCCTTAACCACCGATCCCATAAAGTGGCGCTTATAATGCGATAGCTCAATTGTTGGGCTATAGATAATTGTATTGCCAAACTTCTTGCCCTCCACATAGCCCTTCTTCTCTATATTCTTAACAATAGATGCCACTGTGGTATATGGCACATCTTGGTAGCTCGGCAACTTTGCAATAAAGTCCTTCACGACTCCACCGCCACACTGCCAAATAGCCTGCATTACCTCCTCTTCCTGTATAGTTAATCTGTTCATCTTTGATATATGTTTTACGATTCTTTCACAAAGTTACGAAATTTTCGTAATACTCCAAATTTTTCGTAATGAAAGTTTCAATTTTTTGTGTCCTTCAAAAGTTGATAGATATTTTTTGTCTAAAAAGGTGGTGCGCAACTGCGAAACCATAGCGGCTGTGC
>CAYJFH010000145.1:0-2264 GCA_964369485.1 uncultured Rikenellaceae bacterium
TGCAGGGTGGCACTTTAAGTTGCACATAACAAAATTTTTACATAAATTTGGAGTTCAATTTCCCACCAAGCTCTTTTTCATATTATTTAAACCCTTAATCCAAATGTTAAAACATCTACGTTCATTACTGATCGTTACCCTTACCCTTAACTCCATTAACACAACATTTTGCCAAGAGCGGGAACTCACACCCAACGGGGAGCACTCCTACAAGAGAGTGTCAATCTCGGGGACAACCTACTTTGACCCCAGCGAGATATATACCAGCGGTTATAGTACCGTCTCCATCGACTACCGCATTGGCGAGTCGTGGGGGTTACAGCTATGCGGCGGTATCACCAATAGCCCCGAGGATATGCGTATGCACACCCTATCGCTCGGCTACACATTCTACCCTCAGTTTGAGGGCAACTTCTCGCTACTCCCTACCGTTGCCATCGGTATGACCGAGGGTGAGATACGTGGCGTAGGTAGCACCGATCCCGGGCTACTACTAGAGTTCGGCATAAATGCTAGGTATCTACTATCTGAGACTGTCTCCTGCGGCGCAAATATCAAGGCGATGGCGTGCCGTGACAACGTCTCATTCTTTATGATAGGTATAAATCTCGGCTTTTCACTATTTTAGGGTAACACGGCTCAACTATTTTCACCCTTAAGGGGGATAATCTCGCCAAAATTTACTAATTTTGACCCTTAGTAACAACTTAATTGATAGATTAGCTAAGACTTATGGCACAGAAACCATCAATCCCTAAGGGAACACGCGACTTTTCGGCCTCGCAGGTAGCAAGGCGTAACTATATTTTTGATACCGTCCGCTCAGTATTTAAGCTATATGGCTTCTCGCCTATCGAGACTCCAACGATGGAGAATCTCTCTACACTTATGGGCAAGTATGGCGAGGAGGGCGACAAGCTACTCTTCAAGGTGCTAAATAGTGGCGACTATAGCGCTAAGCTTACAGACGAGGAGCTAAAGATGCCATCAAAGATATGCGAGAAGGGTCTACGATATGACCTTACAGTTCCATTTGCACGCTACGTGGTACAACACCGCAACGATATTACATTCCCATTCAAGAGGTATCAAATCGCACCAGTATGGCGTGCCGACAGACCTCAGAAGGGTAGGTATCGTGAGTTTGTGCAGTGCGATGTGGACGTTATCGGTAGCCGCTCACTTATATGCGAAGTGGAGCTTGCGCAGATAGTTGAGATGGTCTTCGAGAGGCTAAATATTGCCGTTACACTAAAGATTAACAACCGTAAGATCCTCTCTGGAATTGCCAAATACATTGGCTTTGAGGATAAACTAGTAGATATCGCCGTGGCTATCGACAAGTTCGATAAGATTGGCCAGGAGGGTGTATATAACGAACTAATCGAGAGAGGCGTATCGGTCGAGGGTATCGAGAAACTTAAGCCTGTACTTGCACTTAGTGGCACAAATGCCGAGAAGCTCGACAAGATTGAGAGCCTTATTGGAGAGTGCGAGGGCGTTGAGGAGATGCGCACGATCTTTAGCTATATCACAGCGGTTAATTGCAACCTAGATATTGAGCTTGATCTATCGCTGGCTCGTGGACTGAGCTACTACACTGGGGCTATATTCGAGGTGAAGGCTAAGGACTTTACTATGGGTAGCATCTGCGGTGGCGGTCGCTATGATGACCTAACGGGCATCTTCGGACTTGCCAACACTTCGGGTGTCGGTATTAGCTTTGGAGCCGATAGAATCTATGATATTATGGTCGAGGGTGAACTATTCCCCGAGCAGATAGATATGGGCTCTAAGGTGCTATTTGCTAACTTTGGCGGCGAGGATGAGCTATATGCCCTCACTGTGCTATCTAAGCTAAGGGCGGCAGGTATTGCAGCGGAGATCTACCCTACTTCCGATAAGCTAAAGAAGCAGTTTGACTTTGCAGAGGCATATAAGATTCCAAATATGGCATTTATTGGCCAGAGTGAGCGTGAGACTAGTAGCGTTACACTTAAGAACCTCGCCACTGGTGAGCAGTCGACACTCACTATTGAGGAGTTCCTAAAGACCTCTCTGTAGTATACTAGATAAAGAGTCTTTTGCACGCCACTTCCCTGCTCTGAGAAGTGGCGTGCTCTCTATTATGGCGGCAAAGAGGATAGGTGGGTGTTGTCGGACGGCTACTAAATTTCTATAGCTTGACTCTATAGACATAAACCGTAGCGGTTGTGCGAGGGGCGACCGAGGGAGGTTCCGCTGATAAGCGGGCCGACCATGGG
>CAYJFH010000146.1:0-2217 GCA_964369485.1 uncultured Rikenellaceae bacterium
GGAGTTAGATCTAGAGGGTAATCAACTTACAGATGTAACCCTTAATGAGAATGCTCCACTAAACTTTATAGATCTAGATGGTAATAGACTCACTCAGTTCGACATATCTACCTATAGCAATCTTACTAGATGCTATCTCTCAAATCAAACCAGTGATGGCAGTACAGAGATTATTCCGACAGTCACTCTAACCCCTGATCAGTTTTACTCGGAGGTTTTAGTACTAGATTATTGCGATGTATACCCAGATATTATCGGTGAAGAGCCTATCCCTACTGGCAATATAGAGTCACTTGATCCTATTTTTAAAGATTATCTGCTTAACGAAGGCATAGACTATAATGGCGATCGTGAAATTTCCTATCTCGAGGCGCTATTAGTCGATAATATTTGGTTAAATTACAAGGAGGTTAATAACATTGATTATATCAAACATTTTAGATTATTGAGCTATATAACAATGGAAGAGAGTCAAATTACTGGAGAAATAGATCTGTCACATAACACTGCACTTACGGATATATATCTTAGAGGCAATCAAATCACATCTGTGATACTGCCTACCAATACAGATAAATTAGGGACTTTAAGTATACATAGCAACCACATAGCTGATATTGACGTATCTATGTATAGTAATCTTGGAGAAAATGCGTGCTTCTTTGGAAGTCAAACCAATAGCGCAGATGGTAGTGCGCAAGTGATTAACGTAACTATGACCGAGGCGCAGAGAGATCTGCCTATATTCAATGTTGCATCTGATATAAATTTGGGTGTAGTGGTGGTAATTGCAGAGTAAGACCATACATATTTCTAAAACTATAGCCCCGAGCACACACGAAAAAAGTGTGGCTCGGGGCTATTTCTTTGTGTCCAAACTACAAAACGGTTGTGTCCAAACTACAATAGAGATGTGTCCAAACTACAATTGTGTGTCTAAATAGCAAATCTTTGTGTCATATCAGCAAAACTTGCAGCGAGTAGTTGCCAGAGAAAATAGTTCACCATACCTTTGCATAAGAATATAAGAACAAACTAAATCAAAATTTATAGAACAATGAGAAGACTAAAGACTCTTTCTGCGCTATTTGTAGCGATGCTACTAATGGGTGCTGTTTCGAGCTGTGAGAAACAAAATGAACCACTTCCACAATTTACAATTGAGGCTACACTATCTACTACTGATAATATCTCAAACAAAGGTGGTGAGGTAGATGTAACAATTACTACTAAGGGAACGTGGGAGGTTGAGATTCCTGCCGAGGCTACATGGCTAAGCGCTACCCCACTATCTGGTAGTGGAGATGCTACCGTTACACTAGTAGCTGAGGCTAACGAGCTCTCGACTATTAGAACAGCCGAGGTTACTGTAAGTACTTCAACTCACGAAGCAACAATTACCGTTAACCAAGTTGCTATGGGCACTGACCTTCCATCGGAGATTATCCAATTTGCAGACCCTAAGTTTAAGAACATCCTGCTAAATAAGAGTAATGTTGATGAGAATGAAGACCCAACAAGATCATACGAGGGAGATATTAACCATATCCCAAGCGTTATTGATGCCAATGGCGACGGTGAGATATCATATAGTGAGGCTGAAGCTGTAACTCAGATCTCCGCATTTGATTCAAGAGTTGAGTCAATCGAGGGTATAGAGTACTTTACATCGCTTGAGGTCCTATCTCTTTATAGAAGTGAGCTTCAAGTAGTTGACCTATCTAAAAATACCGCTCTAAAAGAGGTGGTGCTCACAGATGCTAACCTATCTACTATCGACCTATCGGCTAATACTAAAATTGAAACTATTGATCTTAATAACAACCTTATAAGCTCTATTAAAATTGGAGAGAATAAGGTTACATCACTTCACCTATCATCTAATCCAATAAGCACACTGGATCTATCAAATCTTCCAGCGCTTACCTATCTTGATATCTCTTTTTCGGGTATAAGATCGATAGATATATCTCATAATAGAGAACTCTTAGAGTTTCACTCAGCAAGAACGGGTATGGAGGCTCTAGATATATCAAACAATGAGAAATTATCTCGCCTAGGATGCAGACAGAACAACCTAACTCAGATAAATCTGTCTAATAACCCGTTGCTTACCTATATAGACCTTAGAGATAGCGACCTAAAGGAGATAGATCTATCTATGAACACTCTTGTAGATGATCTTGACCTTAGAGGTAATAGTCTAACTCAAATAGA
>CAYJFH010000147.1:0-2083 GCA_964369485.1 uncultured Rikenellaceae bacterium
AAAAACTCAATAGGCGATAGGCCATTTGCAAAGTCCTCGAGGCGTGGGTATTGCGCGCGGCCTAGGTTATGGCCACGAGCGACAAATTGCACACTCGATAGTGGAATTTCAGATATATCACCATAGCGGCTATAACCAATAGTTGCAATATCGGAGCTCTCGCCCTCAACTAGTAGAAAGAAACCACCATCGATATAGCTCTCCCCACGCATTGCCGCCATAGCTCGAGCATAACGATAGGAGTCGCCCCATTCACTCGGCATCTCAATGGCATAGTGGCTATGGGCACTCTCTAGCGCCAAGACTATACGCCCAATATCAAAATTCGAGGATATATATATATGGCTCACACTGCGACACCCCCTACCACAATATAGAAAGGCATCGAGGTATAGCCCCCGAAGCTCACTATCTGTGGTATCGTTATCAATCACTGCAATCGAGTGCATAGCCCCACGTAGTAGCTTTGGAGTGTCTGGCATAAGTGAGTCAATCAACGAGCAGGTTTCATCTGAGCCCATCACCATAATAGCATCAACCCCCGATAGCTCCTCTAGGCTATCTACAACTCGCACCCCTTCGACCTCTCCAAATATACGCATTAGAGGGTCTTTAGAGGACGGTTTAAGCACTACATTCCAACCACATAGCAGCCCATAGAACATATCACCAAAGCCCACAAGGGGCAGATTTCCTGCACATAAAACTCCCAAGGTTTTACCCTTAGAGCTTCTATCTATGGCGTACTTAGCGCAGAATGCCTCGAGTTTATCGGCATCCAAAAACTCCTCGCACAGTGACTCTACTGCATAGTCTATAAACTCGGCAGTAAACCACGGATTCTTCGATAGCGCCTCGACACGGAGTTCTGCAAACTCCGTAGAGCAAAAAAGTTCTCTAATGGTTGTAATCATAGAGCAAATATAGTACTTTTGTATGATATATATAATATGTAAAGCAGATAAAAGATGAAAGATAGTAGAGTAGTAGCCATAATTCCAGCTAGATACGCCTCGACCCGCTTTGAAGGTAAACCCCTTGTGCAGATTGGTGGCAAGAGTATGATTCAGAGGGTTTGGGAGCGTGCCAAGGAGATATTTGAGGATTGTTATGTTGCAACGGACGATAGCCGTATTGAGGCCGAAGTCCTAGGCTTTGGAGGCTCTGTGATTATGACATCGCCCGACCATCAGAGTGGCACGGACCGTATCGCCGAGGCGGTAAGCAAGCTAGACTTTACCCCAGATATTATTATCAATATCCAGGGCGATGAACCATTTATAGCAGCGCAGCAGTTACGTTCGGTCGTGGAACTATTCAGCGATAAGGAGTGTGATATAGCTACACTAGTTCAACCCATTACCAATAGCGAGGATATATTCAACCCAAATTGCGTAAAGGCTGTTGTTGATTCACGTGGCTATGCGCTATACTTCTCACGCTCGCCAATTCCATTTATCCGCTCCACTAGTGAGGCAGAGTGGATTAACAAGCACCAATTCCTGCGCCACATAGGCCTATATGGCTATAGATATAGTGCACTAAGGGATATCACTGCACTAGAGGTCTCGCCACTAGAGCGTGCCGAAAGCCTAGAGCAGTTGCGCTGGCTAGAGGCTGGAGTAAAGATCAAAACAGATATTACCACTATCGAATCCCACGGTATCGACACCCGAGAGGACCTCGAAAGGGTGCTTAGCATTATGGGGCTGTAATACATCTATCTTTAAATAACATTTGTATTTTTATACTAAAAACAATGATAACAGTGTCACACCGCTTAAATAGGATAGTACTAATAATTTTAGTGTCATTGCTATCGGTTAGTTGTCTTTCCGAAGAGCAAAAGTTGGAGCAAGTACGAGAAAATTTTGCTAAAAGTCGCCTCAAACTGCAAGTACAGAGGGATGAAATTTTTAAGTATGCAAGGAAGTTTGCAGGTGATGCACTCTACAATGAGGTCTATCAAAATATGAATGATAGTATTAAAGTTTGGGCTGAAAATGAATTAGGGTTATGGAAATACTATAATGATACGACCCAGTTATCTTATGAAGTAGATTCAATTTTATGTTTTAATAGA
>CAYJFH010000148.1:0-1723 GCA_964369485.1 uncultured Rikenellaceae bacterium
TTTTTGTTTTTGATTTGGACTGGTTCGCCTTTCAGGCTCACTTTCTTTTTTCTTTTTTTCCGCGTCCCGCGGGCGGAGACGCATCCACAAAAAAAGTAGGGGTAACCATCAAATGGCTACCCCTACTTCAAAGTATTATATAACTTCTAGAGAGTTATTAATCTAAAAGTTCAAGGATCTTAATCGCTGCATCGGTTACCGAAGTACCCGGGCCGAAGATTGCAGCTGCACCGCTCTTGTAAAGTACATCGTAGTCCTGTGCTGGGATTACACCACCAACAATTACGATGATATCCTCACGTCCTAGAGCCTTAAGCTCACCAACGATCTGAGGTACAAGGGTCTTGTGACCAGCCGCTAGCGATGACACACCCACAACGTGAACGTCATTTTCGACTGCTTGGCGAGCAGCCTCCTCTGGCGTTTGGAACAGAGGTCCCATATCCACGTCGAATCCGATATCTGCATAACCAGTAGATACTACCTTAGCACCACGGTCGTGACCGTCTTGACCAAGTTTAGCGATCATAATACGTGGTTGGCGACCATTGCGCTCTGCAAAGTCAGCGGCCATCTTCTGTGCCGCATTGAATTTTTCGTTATCTTTCACTGCTGCGCTATATACTCCAGAAATTGTACGAATTGTAGCCTTATATCTACCTACTACTACCTCACAAGCGTCAGAGATCTCACCAAGTGAAGCTCTAACCTTAGCTGCCTCAACTGCAAGGGCTAGTAGGTTGCCTTCGCCACCCTTAACACACTCAGTAATTGCTGCAAGTGCTGCTTGAACTGCCGCCTCGTCACGGTTAGCACGAAGCTCATTTAGACGCTCGATCTGTGATAGGCGTACCGCTGTGTTATCAACATCTAGGATATCTAGTGCATCCTCCTTCTCTAGGCGATACTTGTTGATACCAACGATTGTCTGCTCACCGCTGTCGATCTTAGCCTGAGTACGAGCTGCTGCCTCTTCGATACGCATCTTAGGGATACCTGTCTCGATAGCTGCCGCCATACCACCTAGCTTCTCAACCTCTTCGATTAGTGACCACGCCTTGTGCGCAATCTCGTGAGTTAGGCTCTCTACGTAGTACGAACCTGCCCAAGGGTCAACAGCCTTAGTGATGTTAGTCTCCTCTTGAAGGTAGATCTGAGTATTACGAGCGATACGAGCCGAGAAGTCCGTAGGAAGTGCAATAGCCTCATCAAGTGCATTGGTGTGTAGCGACTGGGTGTGACCTAGTGCCGATGCCATAGCCTCGATAGCTGTACGCGCAACGTTGTTGAATGGATCCTGCTCAGTTAGTGACCAACCCGATGTTTGAGAGTGAGTACGAAGTGCTAGTGACTTCTCGCTCTTAGGGTCAAATTGCTTAACGATCTTAGCCCATAGTAGACGAGCTGCTCTCATCTTAGCGATCTCCATAAAGTGGTTCATACCAATAGCCCAGAAGAACGAAAGGCGTGGAGCGAAGCTATCGATGCTCATACCTGCGTTGATACCAGCTCTTAGGTACTCAAGACCATCAGCTAGGGTATATGCAAGCTCGATATCACAAGTTGCACCTGCCTCTTGCATGTGGTAACCTGAGATTGAGATAGAGTTGAATTTAGGCATATTCTGCGAAGTGTACTCGAAGATATCTGCGATAACCTTCATAGAGAATTTAGGTGGGTAGATATATGTATTACGCACCATAAACTCCTTAAGGATATCATT
>CAYJFH010000149.1:0-1680 GCA_964369485.1 uncultured Rikenellaceae bacterium
TTCTCTAGGCGAACAGTAAAGTGGCGCATAATTGGAGCCTCCTCAACGATTCTATAGCCGCTAGTGATCTCACTTGCACGGTCAGCGATATTCTTAAGTGCTGCCGCTACGTAGTCCATATGGTTATTAGTGTATGTTCTACGAGACACAGCTAGGCGTAGGAACTCCACGCCATCAAAGCGATTCTCACGAGTCACTGGGTCACGGTCAGCAAGGATAGCGCCGATCTCAACACCACGAACACCACCCTCAACGTATAGCTCAATACCTAGAGTTTGCGCTGGGAACTCTTCGCGTGGAACGTTTGGAAGTAGCGCCTTTGCATCTACAAAGATAGCGTGTCCACCTGCTGGGCGTTGGTATGGAATGCCATACTCATCTAGTTTAGCGCCAAGGTATGCAACCTGCGAGATACGAGCGTGTAGGATATCGAACTCTGTATTTTCATCAAGACCAACTGCAAGTGCATTCATATCACGGCCTGCCTGACCGCCATAGGTCAAGAAGCCCTCGTTCATAATGTTATATACTGCTGCTTGCTTATATAGATCCTCTGAGTGCATAGCTAGGATACCGCCGATATTTACAAGGCCATCCTTCTTTGATGACATAGTCATCATATCAGCGCCTGAGTACATCTCACGAACGATCTCCTTGATGCTCTTATCTGCATAACCCTCTTCGCGCATCTTGATAAAGTATGCGTTTTCAGCGAAGCGAGCCGAGTCGATAAGTACTGGAACACCGTACTTCTTACCTAGGGCACATACCTCGTGGATATTCTTCATCGATACTGGTTGGCCGCCCGATGTGTTATTAGTGATAGTAAGGCAGATAAATGGAACCTTCTCCCTTGGGTTTTCGCTAAGTACCTTTTCGAGCTTTGCACAGTCTACATTACCCTTGAATGGATACTCTAGCTGTGAGTCTCTAGCCTCGTCAATAGTGCAGTCAATAGCAAATGCCTTGCGGTACTCGATATGACCCTTTGTTGTGTCGAAGTGAGAGTTGCCCGGAACTAGGTCACCCTCCTTTACAATAGCAGAGAATAGAGTGTTCTCAGCAGCGCGACCTTGGTGAGTTGGTAGGAAGTGGTCAAAACCGAATAGGTCTTTGATTACTGCCTTTAGGTTGTAGAATGACTTTGAGCCAGCGTAGCTTTCGTCGCCAGTCATCATTGCCGCCCACTGAGTGTCGCTCATTGCGCCAGTACCCGAGTCAGTAAGCATATCTACGAATACGTAGTCACTCTTTAGGTTGAATAGACAGTAACCTGCCTCCTTGATTAGCTGCTCTCTCTGCTCACGAGTAGTTGTTTTGATAGCCTCCACCATCTTAATTCGGTATGGCTCTGCGTATGGTAATTTCATCGCTTAATTATTTGTAATTTTTATAAATTAGTGATTTATTGATATTTTTTAATTTTGTGCTCAATGCAACTATACAAAAATATAATTTTTTTCTTATTCTTAGTACTTTGCACCTGCTCTTTTATCTCTTTTTTTTCTAATGCAGCCCTATAGTTATAGAGTATCAGTACTTTTATGAATTTGGTGGGATTTCAAGATAAAAAAAAAGGTTTGCAACTTATATTTAAGTTACAAACCTCTTCTACCCTCTATTAGGTGTGATCTCGACAGGATTCGAACCTGTGGCCGACAGATTAGAAATCTGTTGCTC
>CAYJFH010000150.1:0-1661 GCA_964369485.1 uncultured Rikenellaceae bacterium
AGTATGTATATATCATCGCAAAGTTACGCAAAATATTTCAGAAAATTGCCATTTTTGTAGGCTGATAGTACAGTTAATAGAACTCCCCTAAAACTTAATGATGCGATTTTTAATCGTAATGAGAAATGGTGTCCTCTTATTTTTATCTGCCACGTTTATAATTCCAGAAGATTTTGTAAATTTGTAAGGCGATGGTGGTGGAAATCCTACTCACACTTAATATCTACACTATTATGAATAGACTACTACTTGTTCTACTGTTGGTCCTTATTGCAATATCTTGTGATACTGAAGAAAAGATATTTACCAAGGAAGATTATATTATGTTGGGTAGTCCTACTGATTTGATTATTCCTGATGGCTATACAGAAGTAGGGGATCGTGCTCTATATATAAATGATAGCCTTGTCTCGGTGACTATACCCGAATCGGTAACTACTATCGGTGAGGAAGCCTTTGGTGCGTGTGAGTCTTTAGTTTATGCATCTATTGCAGGAAAAGATATGGTCTTTAAAGAGAGAGCCTTTATGCAGTGTGTATCTCTTGATTCGCTTGTGATACCTAATGATGTTGCGGTATTTGGTAAGGAGTCATTCTATGCGTGTATAACACTACCTAGCCTATCAATTTCAGGTACAGATCTAGTTATGGAGAAGTATGCATTTGCTTTCTGCAACTCACTAAAATCTGTGACGATAGCTAACTCTGCTTCCACGATAGGAGATTCTGCTTTTTTTGGATGTACTCAATTGGTTGATGTCTCTATCTCTGGAGTTGGCACAGTTATCGGAAATAACGCCTTTACTACCTGCCTAGCACTTGAATCTATATCGCTACCGAATTCGACTGCCTCTATTGGAGAAGAGGCATTTAGGGCGTGCTATGCACTAGAGTCTGTAATATTACCTAATTCTTTAGATAGTATCAGCAAGAGCACATTTGAAAACTGCCCCTCTCTTAAGACAGTCTCGATGCCTAACTCGATTAGAACTATCGGGCAAAATGCCTTCGCTATGTGCACTACCCTTACCTCAATACCGCTCTCGAGTTCCCTTAGAGCTATCGGTGAAGGTGCTTTTCTAAATTGTATTAACCTTACTCCTGTGGTACTACCAAACCACCTTGACACTATAGGCAAGATGGCTTTTGTCAACTGTACTTCATTGGACTTTGTGGCGTTGCCGAAGTCTATTAAGAATATACAGCCATTTGCTTTTGCTAGCTGTAGTGCCCTCGAAACAGTGGCAGTGTCTAGTTCGACAGTAACTGGAGAGTACTGGAACCTTGCGCAATACCATCCCGACACTGTTGCACACCTAAGCATCCCTACTAACACCATTGAGTTAGCTGCTTTTAGTCACTGTAAGTCGCTAAAAAACGTAACTATTCCTAATAGTATAATGGTTGTAGGTCCAGCAATTTTTCACGAGTGTGACTCTCTTGTATCTATATTTGTGCATCCAAACTCATCAACTCGTAGAGATCTCGAAATGATGTACCCTGGTCTAGTTAAGGTTAGGAACTAAGGCACTTCTAAGATTTCGAGTTAATAATTCGCTGTTGGTGCTCGATGCTCTCGGCGTGGATGGCGCGAAGAACCCTTAGTATAAATTCGTCGCTTAGACCCGATCCGCTATACTGCTCTAGTATCCTCTTTGAGA
>CAYJFH010000151.1:0-1505 GCA_964369485.1 uncultured Rikenellaceae bacterium
ACTAGAGATATTATTAGATTATATATAGGGGATGCAACTTATTAGTTTGCATCCCCTATCTGTTTTTACTTATCTCTCAAGTAGCATATCATCTAAATTTTCAACTCGCTGACGATAGGTACGAGAGATAGATAGTCTCTCACCGCTAAAGAGTATGACTTCGCTCTGCGTTACGTGTTGTATATGGCGACTATTCACCAAAAATGCACGGTGGATGCGCACAAAGCCCTTGCCTAACTCCTCGCTCCAACTCGTGATATTTGTCCTACTGGCTAGCTCCTCGCCGCCTATACAGTGCAAAAAGACCTCAGTATCTCGAGACTCGACATAGGTAATCTCCGAGATCAATAACTTTACTCGCTTGCGATTAGAGGTAAACTCAACAGTACGCCCCTCTTCGTCCTTTGCTCCCTTTTTAATAAACCTAAGAGTGAGCAGCGGCAAGGAGTAAAGAGCAAATATAATAGTAATAAAAATTGGATTGGTGAGTAGTTCAGGCACATTGACTCTTTCATACTCAATCCTGTGTAGGGTATAGTTAGATAGGGCTAAGAATAGTAACTGTAGTAGGTATAGCCCCGCAATCATCGAGATAAATCCAACCACTGAGGATAGATCCTTCGATAATTTAAAATTCTTGAGTAGTATATACGACAATAATACAGTGGGCAGAAATGTGCTAGAGATAAAGAGCGCAGAGATATACGAGTAGCCTAGATCTGATATCAGAAATGCCACTGCAAACATCATAACTAGCGAGAGAATAGGTGCTATATATATCTTCATACTATAAATTATAAGTAAATTCTATACCCTAAAGATATAGTATATTTACCAAATAAAAAATAGTTGAAAGCGCCTATAGAGTAATCAAAAGCCTTACTTTGGGGATTTAACACGTTAAGCGGTGGATTTGAATTTGCAAATTATGACATCCCTACACTATATTTGTAGTGGAAGGCCTCCGCAATATTTAATAACTTTTTAAAATCTATTAGAACAATGTTTGAACTATTTGTTAAGGGTGATGCCATTTGGATGACTATCATCACACTAGAATTAGTCGGTCTACTACTAGCTGCATTTAAAGCCCCTAGATGGGTCAGCTCCATAGGTCTGTTAGCTCTCTGCACCGCACTACTATCAACAACCACTGGGCTCTACGGAGCATTTGGGATTCTCAGTCAGGCTCCCGATATATCCTCGGTGTTAGTATACGGAGCACTACAAGTAACACTTATACCAATTACCTATGGGCTAATTATCTACGTGCTATCACTAATCATTAAGATTGCACAGCGACCACGGATGTAGTTTTATGGGTGTGCCCACACCTCGAGATAGTTTTATTATGCTGAATCAAGTTAGAGAAATTTTGTAGATGTCCGACGACTCCCCCGGAGCCGGACTTTCACCAAGGGAGTCCCTTGCTCCGCACTAAAAGATAAAGAAATATGAGCACACCTCCATTGGAAGTGTGCTCATACTCTTTGTTCCGCAAAATA
>CAYJFH010000152.1:0-1357 GCA_964369485.1 uncultured Rikenellaceae bacterium
GCTTTGCTCTACGGATTGTGGCATTTCACTCTTTTGACAAGCGGTAAAGAGCATCGAAAGTGCTGCTAAACCTAAAATTAATTTTCTTTTCATATCTTTTTAGTTTTAAAATTTGTTACTTATTGTTTTTATTAAAATAGATCATCCAAATCGAAATCAAGATTGTCCTCCCACTCAGGGTCGAAGCCAATGCCGCCATCTGCCATTTCGTTTGTTAGAACCCTAGCTCTTAGAGTTGTAAGGTGCTTGTATTCGTAGGGAATCTCTATGCCGTATGCACGAGAGATAACCTTGCCACTACTATCAATAATATCAATATTGAGTATTGTGAATGATCCTAAACCACCTGCAAAGATAAAATCACTGCCCAAAAGAACCTCGTTAGCCTCATTGCGCTCTATGGTCACTGGGGTTGTAAAGTAAACTCCCTCCTTAGAGTTAATAGGCACATCACCTATAAGATAGTAGCCCATTGGTATGTAGAAACCATAGCTAAATCGTGCGGTGTACTCTCCGCCCTCGCTGTTTGTCCGAGTTAGGAACTCATCGACATCGGTTGCGATGATCTGGTACTTTGCTAGTGGTCGCACCATATCGATATGCAGGTCAAGATTAACGCTCCACTGATCTCTATAATCTCTTAGATCGAGATTTGCCTTGCCATATATACAGTCTCTATAGTCGGTACTACCTCTATAAGGCTCAATGATGGTAACCTCATTTAGGTCGCTAGTGTTATAGAAGTAATCCTCATCGCTACCTCGCTCTACATAGTCCGCCCACACCATAATATCGTAATTTAGGGCATTTAGCTTTAGCTCTAAAGGGAGTTCAATAGAAGCTTGCTCAGGCTGCATATCATAGAGCACTACCTCTCGCAGCTCTCTATTACCTTCTCTATGTGCCTCGACAATAAAGCGAAGCTGCATATCGCTCCCAGCTCCAGTGCGAGTTACGTTTATATCAATGGGCAGAAGCTCCAAATCAAACTTTAAGGTAGTTGTTACATTTACAAGAGTTGGATCAACGCCCTCACCCTCCACAGTGTCGTGAACACAAGAGGTCATAGTAAATCCAACGGCTAGCAGTAGTATATATAGTAATTTTCTCATAGTTGCTTATTTTTTTAGGTTGAAACGATAGACCAAAGAGACGCCTGCTCTAGTAATCCCCCAATAGTTCTTTGTCTGTGTGTCGATACGTGCACCATTCTCTATATTATAGAATGTGTCGTACTTAGTGCTTGCATATCCTGCCCCGATGGTAAACTCCGCCATCCAATTCTTTGCAATCGGCAGTAGGTAGCCGTAGCTTACTCCACCTCCCAACAGTGGACGTTCGGTGTCTTGGTAGCGAT
>CAYJFH010000153.1:0-1298 GCA_964369485.1 uncultured Rikenellaceae bacterium
AAAGAGTGTGTTGAGCAAGGTAGAAAATACTTCTCAGTAGCATCTGGTGGTGGTACTGGTCGTACACTTCACCCAGACAACATGGCAGCAGGTCCAGCTTCATACGGTATGACTGACACTATGGGTCGTATGCACGGTGATGCTCAGTTTGCAGGTTCTTCTTCAGTTCCAGCACACGTTGAGATGATGGGCTTCCTTGGTATGGGTAACAACCCAATGGTAGGTGCAACTGTTGCAGTTGCAGTTTGCATCGAGGAGTCATACAAATAGTATATTTCGCTCTAAAGAGATTTAGGGTAATATTACAAATAAAGAGAGAGCAGTTTCCATAGTGGAACTGCTCTCTTTATTTAGTTAGATATGGATTATAGTAGGTGCGTCTCGATATAGTGAGCTACTCCATCCTCATCATTAGATAGCGTAAGGGCTCCTGCGCTCTGCTTTACTACCTCTTGGGCGTTAGCCATTGCAACGCCTAGGCCTGCAAACTCTATCATCGAGAGGTCATTAAAGCCATCACCAAAGGCGATCATACCCTCACGACTACCGCCCGTATGCTCCAGTAGCTTAGAGAGCGAAAATGCCTTATCGATATTCTGCGGCACAAGCTCTAGGAAGTATGGCTCAGAGCGATAGATATTGATACGATCTCCACATAACCCCTTTAGCTTCTCCTCTAGTGCAATAACCCTCTGAGGGTCACCTACAGATAGACACTTTGCCACTGGCGAGGTAATACTATCCGAAAAGTTCTCAACCTCGCGGAGCGCCATCTTATTGAGGTGCGCCTCCTTTAGTACATATTGCTGCTCGATATCCTCGGCGATGATATACTCGTTATCGTAGCTAAGGATTACACAATCTGCGGCCTTAGATTCACTGTGTAGAAGTGGAATTAGATCCATAGGTAGCACATTGCTATATATCTCCTTACCCTTGCTACAATCGATAATTACACCTCCGTTATATGAGAGGATGTAGCCGCCATAGCGAGCAAGCTCTAACTCTTCGGCTAGCGGTACAATACCGTATGTTGGGCGACCAGATGCCAAGACAACTCTCACTCCTCTACTCTGCAACTCTAGTAGCGCACTGCGGTTCCTCTCCGATAGCTCTTTACGGCTATTGGTAAGTGTCCCGTCAAGATCTAGCACTACTGTATCAAATTTTTGGCTCATAATTTACTCTTTATTAATTAAAATATTGGGTACAAAGATAGCTATTTTTTTGGTGTCAGCAGGTACGTTGATAATTTAGAGCAGACTAACCATGGAAAACTTCGTTTTCCCAGCCCCGCG
>CAYJFH010000154.1:0-1249 GCA_964369485.1 uncultured Rikenellaceae bacterium
AGGTAGAGATTATGAGTTTCAAATTAAGATACTGGGCCGATATGCTCAGCAAGTACAAAGAGGTGCCGTGGAGGGTGGAGATCCACGAGCGTGACTATCTCGGTAAAGCCGAAGAGGTAGACTTTAGCGGTAACAATCCACTGCAGGTAACCTGGGAGCAGAGAGGCGATGAGTTCTATGTGCCCGTCAAGGGCTCAGAGGCTACTATCAATATCCTCTGTCACGAGAACTTTAAGTTCCTACACCTATTCACTGCCGACCCTCGTAAATTCAGAGTGTCGATATTCTTCGACTCAAAGCTCTACTGGAGAGGATACCTCGTAGCAGATCTCTACTCCGAGAAGTTCGCCGCCCCTCCATACTCCGTAACTATAAAGGCTATAGATGGGTTCTCACTACTCTCCGACATTCCATTTGACAGAAGTAGCGGCAGGTACTCTATCTGGAGTCTGCTATCTCTTGCAATAGGCAAGTTAGAGCTTGATATTGATATAGCCGATTGGATAGACCTCTACACTGAGACTATGAATCGCTCTACCTCACCACTTAAACAGACCTACATAGATACAGCATCTGTGATAAGTGCAAATCCCGATACTACATATCGTGATATACTAGAGATGTGCCTACTGCCATTCTCTGCACAGATATTTCAGAGTAATGGTGCGCTACATATCCGAAGGATTGTTAGCCTAATTAGCCATAGAAGGCCGTCAAGGTTCTATAGCGATAGTACTATTAAGCCTACCTACCCACTAATAGTCTTTCCAACGCTACAGAGAATAGTTGTACCAGGCAAACCCCTAAGAAAGAGAATTGAGGATATGTGGGATAGCGATATAAAGCTCCTGGATGACTCTACACTAGAGCTTACCCCTGCGCTAAAGAGTATAACAGTAGAGGTCAGTGACGTGCTGCAAGAGAATCTCTTTAACAGCCTAGGGGTTTTTAGGACTTCACTATGGTCCGGTGCTTATTCTACTGTTAGTCTCCAGGAGCAAAACAACCTGCTTATAAAGGGCAATAATTCCACCAAGGGCAAGGTAATGAAGAGCTATGGTACTGCGGTATCTGTATCAAGCCACCCGATGATACTTGAATTTACCCCTAGGGCCTACTACTATAAGTGGATACAGGGACTAGGTGGCGGTAGGCCTCCGAGTGGCTTTACCTCACGGCTTGAGTATGCTCTAACTATTACAGCCTCGTCAGGGGCAGTGTACTACCTCAACGAAGATGGGCAGTGGCG
>CAYJFH010000155.1:0-1208 GCA_964369485.1 uncultured Rikenellaceae bacterium
TGCTTGGAAGTCCAATTTCACTTCGGATAATCTGTGGAGTTATCTTTCTGTAGACTTCAAATTCTCCAATTGTCGGCTCGGGGTTAGTCGGAAGTTGGGCAAATGTACTCAGTGTCATGGCAATCAGTAGAGCCATAGTTGAAATTAATTGTTTCATAGTGGGGTGGTTTTTGAGTGTATCCCTGCACGGTAGGGTGCAGGGATGTTGGTTTTACATATCAAGAGGGCTGTTGAATTAATATATTTTGAAGAGATTAATATTTGTGTGAATAGCCCTAATGATAATTACATAGGTATTGTGTACCAAACGCCAGTTAATTTGCCATTATCGTCAGTCTGTAGGATAAAATAAGCGTCCCAGTGTGGAGAGTAACGGTACTCATTCTCCCCAATTTTTTTCAGTTCGCCCGGAGTTGCTTTCTCAATACATCTATAGTCATTACCAATTCTCACTTTTCCGTGGAAGAAGGAATAATCTTTAGAAGTAAAACCGATGCAATCTACACCACAATCAAAAAAGCTATCATCCTGATAACCAATATGCAATATTCCGCCATCACTACCTGTAAATGTGTAGGATCTTACCCCATTGCCATCAGAATAAAATTCAGTCGGTTCTCCTAGTCTTGATCGAATTAGTTGATCGCTATATTTTTCTCCGGGTTCAATGCCTTTAATGCTTAGGTTAGTTTCAATGTAGTTTACCTGAGCAGTTGCATATAGCGCACTTACTGCTAGTAGTGCTAGGGTTAAAATAAGTCTTTTCATAATTATTTAAAAGTATTAAGGTTAATTTAATCGCAAGGTGTGTTAACTGTATAGCTGCCATTTACAAATCTTATAGTAGCCGCTAGATATTCTATAGGGTCAACATATTCTCCATGCTTCTGAATAGAGTAGTGGAGATGTGGGAAATCAGCGTTCTCTGCATTGCCACTTATGCCGATATATCCAATAATATCGCCTATAAAGACTGAATCCCCGGGCATAAATATCTCTCCAGTTCTTGGGTTGATCGCCACTGGATTACCTGCCTGTAGGTGCCAATAACTAGCCCAAATACCGTTACCGCAATCTATATATATGCGATTCCCTGCACCATCATCATCACCTGTATATCCAGTGGGATACTTATCTCCACTCCTATTTGGCTGTTCTATAATATAGTATGTACCACCAAGTATTACCCCGTCGTGAGTAGCAAATAC